>NZ_BCQR01000065.1 GCF_001552175.1 Actinomadura kijaniata NBRC 14229 | reverse complement strand
CAGCGCGGCGACCAGCGCCACCGCCGTGAGCGACCGCCCGCCCGCCAGCACCCGCGACAGCACGTCCCGCCCGGCGTCGTCGGTGCCCAGCGGCGAGCCGCCGCCGGGCGGGGCCCACGGCGTCCCGACCGAGGCGGCCGGATCGTGCGGGACCAGGAACCCGCCGAGGAACACCCCGGCGAGCAGCACGGCCGTCCAGACGGCGAGGGCCCTCCTCATGCCGCCCGCCGCCGTTCGGTCAGCGCGGCGAGGACGTCGGCGGCGAACAGCCCGGCCAGCACGACGGCCGCCGCGGGCAGCGCCACGGCCTGCACGACCGGCACGTCCCGCACCCCGATCGCGCTGACCAGCAACTCACCGAGGCCGCTGTAGCCGAACAGCGTCTCCACGACGGTCGTGGCGGCCAGCATCCCGCCGGACATGACGGCGAGCACGCGGACCACCGGGGCGGCCAGGTACGGCAGGACGTGCCGCGCCGCCACCCGGACGCGCGGCACGCCGCGCTCCGCCGCCGACGTCACATGGGGCGCGCGGACCGCGTCGGCGACCGCGCCGCCGAGCACGCCCGCGCCGAACGCGGCCGACGGCACCGCCAGCGCCAGCGCCGGCAGCACGAGGATCTCCGGCCGTTCCAGCGGGGATCCGTCCGCCGGGACCAGCGACACCGGCGGCAGCCAGGCCAGCATCCCGGCGAACACCGCCACCAGCCCCGCGGCGAACACCGCCTGCGGCACCGCCGCCAGTACCGTGACCAGCGTGATGACCGGGCCGCGCCGCCGCGACGCCGTGCCGGCCGCCCAGGCCAGCGCCAGCGTCAGCGGGACGGCGACGGCCAGGGCGCAGCCCGCCAGGGTGAGCGTGGCGGGCAGCCGCTCGGCGACCGTCCGCGCGACGGGCCGGTCGGTGACCAGCGAACTGCCCGCGTCGCCGCGCGCGAGTCCGGCCAGCCAGATCCCGTACCGCTGCCAGGCCGGGCGGTCGAGGCCCAGCCGCTCCCGGATCTCGGCGGCGGGCACCCCGCCGGAACGGACCTGCGCCGCGTCCGACGGGAGGAGTTCGGTGGCGGCGAACACCGCCACCGACACCGCGAACAGCACCGCCACGGCACGGACGGCCGCGGCGAACACCCGGACGGCCGTCACCGCGCCAGCCGCACCCGCTCGACGAAGTTGCTCTCGAACCCGGGACCGGTGGGCAGGTCGGCCACGCGGGCGGAGGTCAGGTCCAGACCGTCGCCGAGGCCCCAGACGACGTAGCCGCCCTCGTCGCGCAGCCGCCGCTGGAGCGCGCCGAACGCCGTGCGCCGCCCGCCCTCGTCCCGGGTGGCCAGCGCCCGCGCGAACGCGGCGTCCCATTCGGGACGCTTCCAGGCCGTCTCGTTGGTGGGCGCGTCGGCCAGCAGTGAGACCCGCGCCACGTCCAGGAACGGGATGCCGCCGAAGAACCCGACGTAGAAGTCCCGCTTGGCGAAGACCTTCGTCCAGTAGGTGTCCGGTGGCTCCGTCGTGACGCGGACGTTGACTCCGACCTCGCGGAGCTGCCGGGCGACCAGGGTGGCGGTGGTGTCCATCCCCGGGTAGGAGGTGGTGGTGGCCAGGGTGAGGTCCAGGCCGTCGCCGTGTCCGGCCTGCCGCAGCAGCTCCCTGGCCCGGTCGAGGTCGCGGGGGCGCTGGGGGACGTCGCGGGGGCTGGACGGGTCGGCGGGGGTGAGCAGGTCGTTGCCGATGCCGCCGTAGCCGAGGAACACCTTGTCGAGCAGTTCCCGGCGGTCGGTGGCGAGCTTGACGGCCTCGCGCACGCGCGGGTCGTCGAACGGCTTCCGGTCCAGCCGCATCACCAGCGGGTACATGACGACGCCCGACCGGCGCACGACCCGGACGCCGGTCCCGACCTGGCGGGCGGAGGCGGGGGCGACGCTGGCGGCGACGTCGGCCTGGCCGGACACGACCGCCCGGGCGCGGGCCTGCGGGTCGGCCACGGCGCGGATCTCGATGCGGCGGGTCGGCGGGGCCGGGCCCCACCAGCGGTCGTTGCGTTCCAGCACCGCGTGCTGCGGGGTGCCGCCGGCCATGCGGTACGGGCCCGAGCCGGCCGGGGGCCGGTCGAACGCGGTGGTGCCCTCCGGCACGACGAACGTCACCGACTCCAGGGCGCGCGGGACCTCCGCGTAGGGCTCGGTGGTGACGAGTTCCAGGGTCCGGTCGTCGACGACGCGCGCCCCCTTCATGTCGAACATCTGCAGGCGTCCGAAGTTCTCGGCGGCCTTGGTGTGGATGCGGCGCAGCGAGAACAGCACGTCGGCGGCCCGGACCGGGCGGCCGTCGGTGAAGCGCGCCTCCCGCAGCCGCACGGTCCAGCGGGTCAGCGAGCCGTCGGGGGTGATGGCGGAGGCGAGCCGGTACTCGGTGGCGCCGTCGGCCCCGGGTTTGGTCAGCACGTCGTACAGCAGCGCGAACCTGACCAGGTCGGACTGGTTGCCGATGCCGCCGTGTGGGTCGTTGATCGCGGCGGCCGGGGCTCCGACGGCGACGTAGCGCAACGTGTCGCCGTCGGACGCGGGGTTCGCGGTGCCCTTGCCGCCGCCGCACGCGGGCAGCAGCAGGACGAGCCCGGCTCCCAGCGCGGCGGCGGGCCTTCGGGGAAGGGGGGTCATGGTGGGGTTCTTCCGTTCCGGTCAGAGACGGGCGAGGACCTGGTTGATCAGTTCGGCGACGCGGCTGACGACGGGCGGGCGCAGCAGGCCGTAGTGGTCGGCGTCGACGCCGTGGACGTCGGGCGGGGCGGCCAGGTGCCGTCCCCAGCCGAGGTCGGGCAGGCCGGGCGGGGTGTCGTCCACGCCCATGCCGATGCCGGAGTTGCGGGAGGCGGGGCGGTCGGCGCGCACCAGCAGCGTGCGGGTCCGGTCGTCGCCGAGCCGCTGCGGCGCGTGCCCGGCCAGGCCGCGCAGGTGCCGGGCGAACACCGCGACGCGGTCGCGCACGTCGTCGCGGCGGCCCATCAGGCCGTGCTCGCGCAACCGTGCCGCGACCTCCGCGTACCGGCGGTCGGCCGGCAGCGCGAGCAGGTCCGCGCGCCGCCGCGGGGCGCCGACGCCCAGGTCGACGTTCCGGTACGCCTCAAACGCGCCCAGCAGCCGTGCCATCGCCTCGGCGTCGGCGTCGGCGGCCTCGATCGGGGTGATGTGGGTGGGGTCGTTGGAGTCCAGCATCAGCAGCAGATCGACCCTCTCGCCCGCGTCGCGCAGGTGGCAGGCGACCTCCTGGCCGAGGCTGCCGCCCATCGACCAGCCGCCGAGCAGGTACGGACCGGGGGTCCGGCTCCGCAGCAGCTCGCCGTAGCCGCGGGCCAGGTCGGCGAGGGCGTCCGGCGCGTCGCCGCCGACCAGACCCGGGTCGGTGACGGCGACGACGGAGAAGCGTTCGTCCAGCAGGCGGGACAGCTCGGCGTAGCACATGACGTCGCCGCCCGAGGGATGCAGCAGGTACAGCGTCCGGCCGCCGCCAGCCGTGCCGTCGCGGAGCGGGACGAGCACGTCCTCGGTGATCGCGTTCGGGGTGACCGTCTCCCGAGTGGGCGCGCCCCTGCTCGGCACGTCCCTGCTCGGCGCGCCCCTGCTCGGCGCGCTTGGGGTCGGCGCACTCGGGGTCGGCGCACTCGGGGTCGGCGCGTCCCTGCTCGGCGCGTTCCAGGTGGGCGCGTTCCAGGTGGGCGCGTTCCAGGTGGGCGCGTTCCAGGTGGGCGCGTTCCAGGTGGGCGCGTCGCCGCTGGGCGTGGCGGCGGGCGGGCGCTCGTCCCAGGCGTCCGGGTCGGTGGCCAGGCGCCGCAGCCGTGCCGCGTACCGGGCGAAGACGCGGTCGACCTCGTCGGCGGGCAGGACGTCCTCGACGAAGTCCCACTGGACGAGCAGTTCGCCGCGCTGCACGAGCACCTGGTGGTCCAGCCAGGTCTGCGGCGTCTGGCTGAGCGCGTACACCTGCTCCCCCACCCACTGCAGGTCGGGTTCGCCGCCCACCAGGTCCTCCAGCCCGAGCGCGCTGGTGAACACCACCGGCACGGAGGCGACCCGGCCGGTGCGCGCCGCGCTCTCCGCGAACAGGTCCAGCGCCGAGTACGCGCGGTGGTCCAGGTCGGAGAACAGCCGTTCGTGCGTGGCGCGGACGTGCTCGGCGAACGAGCCGGGGCGGCGCCGGTCCGCCTCGTGCACCAGCAGCGAGGTGAAGTCACCGACCACCGCGTCCACGTCCGGATGCAGCGGCGGCCGGTCGAACAGCGTCAGCGTGACCGCGAAGTGGCGGCCGCCCGACCACTCCGCCAGGGCCTCGGCGTAGGCGGTCAGCAGCACGGCCGTCGGGGTCGTGCCCCGCCGGGCGGCCTCGGCGCGCAGCCGGTCCCACTCGGTCGCGCCGAGCCGCGCGGTGCGGCGCGCGAACCTCGGCGGCCCCTGCGGGTCGGAGACGGGCAGCGGGGGCGGCCCGGGAACGGTGTCGAGGCGGTCCCGCCAGTACGCCGCGGCGCGCCGCCGGTCGTCGCCGTCACGCGCGGTCTCGGCCGCGCGGACGCAGGCGGCGAAGTCGACGCCGGGTTCGGGCAGCGGAACGCCGGGGTTCTCGTAGAAGTGGCGGACCTCCCGGTCGATGATCCAGTAGCTTCCGGCGTCACAGACCAGCACGTCCACGCCGATGAACAGCCGGACGCGCCCCTCGGGCAGCCGGGCGGCCCGGATCTGCACCAGCGGCCAGCGGTCGGGCGGGCCGGGGTCGCGGGACACGCGTTCGCGCAGGCGCCGCAGCCGTTCGGCGCGGACGTCCTCGGAGACCTCGGCGAGGTCGTGGACGCGGATCCGGTACGGCGGCACGTGGTCGAGGGTCCGCAGGCGGCCCTCCCCGGTCACGATCGTGCGGAGCATCGGGTGCCGCGCGATGACCTGCCGCCACGCCGCCTCGTACCGGGCGACGTCGAGGCCGTCGCAGTCGTATTCCAGGTAGAAGTGGCAGGCGATGTCGCCGAGCGCGTACCCGCCGCCGCGCCCCACCCAGTAGGCGTGCTGGACACGCGTCATCGGGAACGTGCCGTCCTCGGCCGCACCGCCGCCGGGCGCGCGCGTGGCGGGCGGCGGCTCCCCGGCGCCCGGCCGGTCCAGCAGTTCGGCGAGCCCGGCGACGGTGGGCCGGTCGAACAGGTCGCGCAACCGCAGCTCGACCCCGCAGGCGCCGCGCAGGGCGGTGAGCATGCGGGTGGCGAGCAGCGAGTGGCCGCCGAGCGCGAAGAAGTCGGCGTCCGGCGAGGTGACCGGGACGCCGAGGACGTCCGACCACAGGTCGGCGACGGTCCGCTGCGCGTCCGTCAGCTCCGTGGAGCGGTCGCCTTCCTCCGTCGGCCGGGGCGGGGTGTAGGAGGCGGCGGGCATCCGTTCGCGCAGGTCGGTGATCGACACCGCGACGACCGGGGGGACGTTCGGGACCGCCAGGATCCGGTCGAGGGCGGCCATGCCGGTGGCGGCGTCCAGGGCGTAGGCGAGGCGGACCTCGCGTTCCCCGCCCAGCGGGCCGACCTTCCAGGCGTCCCACACGACGCTGGTCCACCGCGTGGACCGGTCGGCCGGCCCGTCGGTGGACAGGGACTCGGCGAACGCGTCCAGGTAGCGGTTGGCGGCGCAGTACGGGCCCATGCCGACGCCGCCGACCAGCGTCCCGGCCGAGGACATCAGCACGGCCGCGCGCGGGCGGCGGTCGTCCGGCAGCCCCTCCACCGCCGCCCGCAGCGCCAGCGCGCCTTCGATCTTCGCGTGGACGTGTCCGGTGACGTGTTCGTCGGTGACCTGCCGCAGGGGGCTCAGGTCGGCCGTCGCGACCACTCCGGCGGCGTGGACGACCAGCGCGAGCGGCGCGCGTTCGGCGAGGTCGGCCAGGAGCGCGGCGGTCGCCTCCGCGTCGGCGGCGTCGACCTGCCGGACCTCGATGTCCAGTCCCTCGTCGGCGAGCGCCCGCAGCCACCGCGCGCGGTCACCGCCCGCGGGCGGCGCGGAGCGGGAGGTGACCACGACGCGCATCCCCCGGCGGGCCAGGTGCGCGGCGGTGGTCAGCCCGACGTCGCCGAGTCCGCCGATGATGAGCGCGAGGTCGCCGCGCCGGATCCCGGGGTCGCGCGGGGCGGGCCGCCACGGGCGGACACCGCGGATCCAGCGGGTGCCGCCGCGCAGGGCGATCTCCGTGCCGGACTCCGCGCCGGATCCGAAGGCGTCGCCGAGTTCGGTGAGGACGGCGGGGGCGAGGTCGGTGCGGTCGTCGAGGTCCAGCGTGCGCCAGCGCAGTCCCGGCCGTTCCTGGGCGAGGACGCGGGGCAGCGCCTGCGACGCCGCCGCGACCGGGTCGGGCCGGTCGGCGCTCTCGACGCGCTGGGCCGAGCGGGTCACGTGCAGCAGCACGGCGGGCGGTTCCCCGGCGGCGACGACCTCGGCGAGCCGTGCGTACAGCAGGATCTCCGGGGTGACGTCGTCGCCGTGGGCGAGCGTGACGACGCCGTCCCACGTCCCGGCGTCCGCCTCGCCCAGGGGGACGGCCTCGGCACCGGCGCGTTCCAGGGCGGCCCGGATCTCGTCGGTGTCGGGGGCGTGACGTCCGGCGACCAGCCAGCGGCCGCGCAGGCGTGCGGCCGGGTCGAGGGGCGTGACCTGCCGCCACACCGGGACCTGCAACGGTTCGGTCTCGTCGGGCGGCTCGCCGTCGGTGGCGTGGACGGCGGAGCGGTCGGGCGGGTCGATCCAGAGACGCCGCCGCTGGAAGGCGTAGCCGGGGGCGGCGACGCGGCGGCGGCCCGTGCGGTGCATGGCGGGGAAGTCGACGTCCACGCCGTGCGCCCACAGGCGTCCGGCGGCGGCCCGCACGGCGGACAGATCGTCGTACGGGTCGTCGACGGCGAACGTGCCCAGCGCCTCGCGCAGCGCGGGCAGGCCGTGGCCGCGCGCGAGCGTGGCCAGCGCCGCGCCCGGTCCCGCCTGCACCAGCACCACCGGAACGCCGTCCGGGCCCTCGACGGCCGTGCGCAGCGCCGCGGAGAACCGGACGGTCCGCCGGAGCTGGCGGGCCCAGTGCTCGGCCGTCGCGAGCTCGTCGCCGGCCGCCGCGCCCGTCACCGTGCTGATCAGCGGGACGGCGGGGGCGGTCGCCTTCACTCCCTCGGCCGCCTCGCGCATCCGGGGCAGCGCGGGCTCGACGAGGCGGGAGTGCGCCGCTCCGTCGAAGCGCAGCCGCGTCGGGGCGAGACCGGCGGCGCGCAACTCGGACTCCAGGGCGTTCACGTCGGCGCGCGGCCCCGAGACCACGCAGCTCCCCGGGCCGTTCACGGCGGCCAGGCCGACCCCGGGATGCCGGTCGAGGACGGCGCGCGTGTCGCGTTCGGGCAGCGGGACGGCGAGCATGGCGCCGTCACCGGCCGTCTCCGCCATCAGCGTCGAGCGGACGGCGATGAGGCGGGCCGCCTCCGCCGTCGGCAGGGCCCCGGCGACCACCGCCGCCGTGTACTCACCGAGGCTGTGCCCGAGAACGGCGTGCGGGGCGATCCCCCAGGAGCCCAGCAGCCGCGCCGTCGCCAGCGACACGGCGAACAGGGCGGGCAGGCCGTGCACCGGGCCGTGCGCGGCGTCCGGTCCCGCGTCGCCCGTGACGACCGCCCGGATGTCGAGCGACAGCAGGCCGGCGAACAGCTCGGCGCACTCGTCCACGCAGTCGGCGAACACCGGCTCGGCCGCGTACAGCCCCGCCCCCATCCCGGGGCGCGCGCTGCCGCCACCGGGGAACGCGAGGACCACGCGCGGAGAGGTGGAGACCGGGGCCGTGGGAGCGGCCTCACGGAGCGCCGACGCCAGGGAACCGCCGTCCGCGACCACGGCGAGCCGGTGCGGAAGGTGCTCGCGGCCGGTCTGCAACGTGTACGCAAGGTCGGCGGGGCCGGTCCCGAGGCCCGTGTCGACCGCCTCGGCCAGGTCGGCGGCGGTGGCGCGCAGCGCCTCGGGCGTGTGCGCGGACAGCACGATCGGGTGGGGGCGCGGGTCGGGCGGGGAGGCGGGCCGGTCGGGCGGAGGCCCGACGACGACGTGCGCGTTCGTGCCGCCGATGCCGAAGGAGCTGACGCCCGCCAGCGGCGGGCCGTCCCAGGGCCTGGTCTCGGTGACGACCTCGAACGGGGAGCCGTCGAGCCCCAGCAGCTCGTTCACGGGACTCGCGTGCAGCGAGGCCGGGAGCGTCCCGTGGCGCACCGCCAGCACGGTCTTGATGAACGAGGCGATCCCGGCGGCGGAGTTGGCGTGGCCGATGTTGCTCTTGACCGAGCCGAGCCCGCACCAGGCCGGTCCGGTGTCGCCGAACACGCGCCGCAGCGCCGCCACCTCGATGGGGTCGCCGATGCGGGTGGCGGTGCCGTGCGCCTCGACGTAGCCGATCCCCCGCGGCTCCACCCCGGCGACGGCGTGCGCTTCGGCGATCACCGCCGCCTGCCCCTGGAGGGAGGGGGCGGTGAAGCCCGCCTTGGCCGCGCCGTCGTTGTTGACCGCCGAGCCGAGCACCACGGCCAGGACCGGGTCGCCGTCGTCGAGCGCGTCGCGCAGCCGCCGCAGCGCGACCACGCCGACGCCCTGGGTGTAGACGATGCCGGTGCCCCGCGCGGAGAACGGGCGGATCCGGCCGTCGCGGGAGTAGATCCCGTCCGCCATGGCCAGGTAGCCGCGGCCCTGCGGCACGATGAGCGAGACCCCGCCCGCCAGGGCCGTGTCGCACTCGCCGTTCAGCAGCGACTGCGCCGCCAGGTGCACCGCGACCAGCGACGTCGAGCAGGTGGTGTTCACCGCGACGGCCGGGCCGGTGAGGTCGAGGCGGTAGGCCGTCTGCAACGGCAGGTAGTCGGTCTGGGTGGCGATGGCGGTCTGCAGGCTCCCGGCCGGGTCGGCGCCGCCGCCGGTCGGGTCCCACCGGTCGGCCAGGTTGCCGGCCAGGTAGGCGCTCTGCGCGGCCCCGGCGAACACCCCGACCGCGCCCGCGCCGCGCCCGCCGCCGTGACCGGCCTGCTCCAGCGCCCGCCAGGCGCACTCCAGGAACAGCCGGTGCTGCGGGTCCATCAGCGCGGCCTCGGCGTCGGCGAGCCCGAACGGCCGGGGGTCGAACGCGTCCTGCCCGTCGATCAGGCCCGCGACCGGCACGTAGGCGGGGTCGCGGCGCAGCCTTCGGGGCACGCCGCGTTCGGCGAGCCGGTCGTCGGTGAGCCGGGTCAGCCCTTCGCGGCCCTCGACGAGCATCCGCCAGAACGCGTCGGCGTCGGGCGCTCCGGGAAAGCGGCAGGCGAGCCCGGTGACGGCGATGGCGGAGTCGGGGTCGAGGCGGTCGTCATGGTTCATCGGGCCACCTCGGCGGCCCTCTGCCGGGCGAGACGCCGGTTGCGGGCCCGCCGGGCGGCGGGCCCCTCGGCGGACAACTCGGAGGGCGGCTCCGGAGGCGCGTCCGGTTCCTGCCGCGTCCCGTCGCGCCGGGAGGTGATCCAGGCCGCGAGCCGCCGCACGGTCGGCCGGGTGAACAGGTCCACGACCGACAGGTCCGGGTCGAGCCGTTCGACCAGCCTGGCGTGGGCCCGCACGAGCGTGAGCGAGGTGGCGCCGAGCCGCAGGAAGGGCGTGTCCACGTCGATCGGGGCGCCGCCGAGCAGCTCGCTCAGCGTCTCGGACACCACCCGTTCCACCTCGGGGTCGGTCTCGTCACGTGGCTCGGGGGCGGGCCGCGCGGTCTCAGCGGGCGTCGGTTCCGGCGAAGGAGTCAAGACCGGTGCCGGTGCCGTGACGACGCTGAGCTCGATCAGACCGTCAGCGGGCAGGCGCGCGTGCAGTGTGACGCCCTGGTCGACGGCCTCGGCCGACAGCCGCCCGGCCCACTCGCCCGCCGCCGTCAGCGCCCGCGCCGGGGCGAGCGTGCCGCCGGAGATCCGCAGCGACACGTCCAGTCCCTGTTCGGCCGCCTGCCGGAGCAGCGCCGCGAGGGGGTCGGCGCGTTCCGGCGGCCGGGGCGCGGGCTCCGGTTCGGCCCGCGCCGCCCGGCGGTCGTAGGGGTTGGGCAGAGCCTTGTAGTCGACCTTGCCGTTGGCGGTGACCGGAAACGACTCCAGCCACAGCAGGCGGCTCGGCACCATGAAGTCGGGGACGCGGGCGCGCAGGTGGTCGACCAGGTCGTCGTCGGACGGGCGGCCCCGCGGGTCGGCGGCGACCAGGTAGGCGACCAGCCGGGGCCGGTCGTCGGGACCGCGCACCGACAGCGCCACCGCGTGCCGCACGCCGGGCGCCCGGTCCAGCGCCGCCTCCACCTCGCCCAGCTCGATGCGATGCCCGCGGATCTTGACCTGGCGGTCGAGTCGGCCGAGGAACTCGATGGTGCCGTCGTACCGCCATCGGCCGAGGTCACCGGTGCGGTAGAGACGGCGGCGCAGCACCGGATGGAAGACGAAGCGCTCGCACGTCTGCCGGTCGTCGCCGATGTAGCCGCGCGCGAGTCCGTCGCCGCCGATGTTCAGCTCGCCCGGTTCCCCGACGGGGCACGGCCGCCCCTCCTTGTCGAGGATGTGGAACGACTGGCCGCGCAGCGCCCGCCCGTACGGGATGCTCGGCCACGCCGGGTCCACCTCGCCGATCGGGTGGCAGATCGACCAGATGGACGCCTCCGTGGCGCCGCCGAGGCTGACCACCTGCGCGCCGGGGGCCAGCTCGCGGATCCGGTCGGGCAGGGTCACCGGGATCCAGTCGGCCGACAGGAACACCAGCCGCAGCGACGCCAGCACCTCCCGCGCCCGTTCCGGCTCGATCTCGGCGTACTCGACGAGCATCTCCATCAGCGCGGGGGCGGTGTTCCAGACGGTGACGCGGTGGCGTTCCATCAGGTCGAGCCAGTGGCCGGGGTCGCGCTGGCGGTCGGCGTCGGGCAGCACGAGCGCGGCGCCGGTGCCCATCACGCCGAAGACGTCGTGCACCGACAGGTCGAAGCTGAACGCCGACAGGCCCAGCACCCGGTCGTCGGGGCCGACGGGGAACCGGTCGATCAGGTCGTCGATCGTCGTGCGGGCGGCGCGGTGCTCGATCGCCACGCCCTTGGGGCGTCCGGTGGAACCCGACGTGAAGATCACGTAGGCGAGGTCGTCGGGGGCGGGGCGCACCGGGGACGCCGCTCCGTCGGAGGTCCCGTCCGCGGCCCCGTCCAGGGGGAGCGTGCGCGCGTCGACGTGGTCGGGCCACACGACGTTCGAGCCCTCGGGGACGAGCGCCGTGGTGACGCCCGCCTGCGCGCAGACGGAGGCGATGCGTTCGGCGGGCCAGGACGGCTCGACCGGGACGTACCCGGCGCCGCCGGCGCACACGCCGAGCATGGCGACCACCTGGTCGATCCCCTTGTCGAACGCCACCGCGACCAGGTCGCCCGGCCCGATGCCGCCGGCGGCCAGGGCCGCGCCGACGCGTGCGGTCCGTTCGGCCAGCTCCCCGTGCGTGAGACCGCGGGTGGAGCCGAGCAGGGCAGCGTTGCCCGGAAGGTCTCGGGCGGCGGCGCGCAGTGGGTCGTCCAGCAGCGGCCCCGCGTCGCCGAACGGACGGCGGTCCAGGGGCTGGTCCGGCAGGAAGGACGGGTCCCAGCCCAGAGCGGGGTCGTCCCAGGCGTCCGGCTCGGCGGCGAGGCGGCGCAGCAGCCGCAGGTGCGCGTCGCGCATGCCCGCCACGAACCCGTCGGGGAACGCGCCGTCGACCGCGTCCCACGCGACGCGCAGCCGCCCGCCCTCGTCGTGCACGATGTGGTCGAGCGCCACCTGCGGGGTCTGTGAGATCCCGTGGACCTCCTCCCCCAGCCACGCGGCCGGGTCGCGTTCGGGGTCGGACAGGCCGAGGCCGCTGGTGAACACGACCGGGTGCGCGGGGGTCAGGTCCGTGGTCCCGGCGTCCCGCAGCACCTCGACGCCGGACACCGCGCGGTGCTCCATGTCGGTCCAGAACCGCCGGTTCAGCCGCGCCGCGAACTCCCCGAATCCGGTCGGCTCCGGCTCCGGCACCTCCACCAGGATCGTCGAGGTGAAGTCACCGACCAGATGGGTCAGCTCCGGCTCGTCGGGCCGGTCGAACAGCGTGGTGTTGAGGCAGAACGGGGCGGGCGCGCCCCACCGGTGCAGCACCAGCCCGAACGCCGCCAGCAGCACCCCGGTCGGGCTCAGCCCGCGTTCGGCCGCCCGGTCCCGCAGAGCCCGCCACTGCTCGGCGGTCAGCTCGGCCGACCAGCGGCTGAACCGGTGCCCGCGGAGCCCGGCAAGGTCGGTCGCCCAGGGCAGGCGGGGCCCCGACGGCAGCGTCTCGGCCCGCCGCCGCCAGTACGCCAGGTCGCGGTCGCGCCGCCGGGCCTCCTCCGGATCGGCGGCGCGGCGTTGGACCAGCTCGGCGAAGGTGAGCGGAGCGGCCGGCAGCTCGGCCGCCGGATCGGCGACCAGCTCGCCCCACTCGCCGAGGATCTGCATCCATCCGGCCAGGTCCAGGGCCAGCACGTCGATGCCGAGGAAGATCCGGGTGCGGCCGCCGGGCAGGAACGCGGCGCGCACGTCGAACAGCGGCCAGCGTCCCGGGTCCCGCACCTGGTGGGACCGCTCGTGCCGCAGCTCGGCCAGCCGCGTCCGCGTCTCCTCCGACGTGGCGGACCGAAGGTCCTCGACCTCGATCTCATAGGGCTCGACCCGGCGCAGGATGCGTTGCCGCCCGTCGCCGTCCACGACCATGCGGAGCATCGGATGGTGCTCGACCAGACGGTTCCAGGCGACGGTGAGCCGCTGGAGGTCCTTCTCCGGCCCGTCCGGTCCGGGCGCCCGGTCGTACTCGCGGTAGTAGAACGTCGCCACCCCGCCGAGCGGGAAGGCGGGATCGCGGCCGATCCAGTACGCGGTCTGCAGGGGCGTAAGCGGAGCGCCCTCGCCCTGCTCCTCCGCCTCCTCGTTGGAGACCTCACCGGGATCGACGACCCCGGCGGCGACGCCGCGCACGGTCGCCGCGCCCAGGAACGCGGTCATCGGCAGGTCGAGCCCGAGGTCGCGCAGCCTGCGACGCAACCGCACGGCGGTGAACGAGTCCAGGCCCAGGACGGTCAGCCGCACGTCCGGGTCCACGGCGTCGACCGCCAGACCGAGCACTTCGGCAACGACCTGCGCGACCTGCTCGACGGACACCGGGGCGGACGGGGACACCTGCTCATCGGGGACACGCATGAGTCTCCTTCGGGGGGCACGGAGAAACCCAGTGAACATGATAATGATTATCATATTCTTCCATGCGAAGCCGGACAGGAGCCGCGTTGCCCCACGGCCCACCTCACACGCGGCCAGGAGTCCGCAGCGGTTCGCACCTGAGCGGCAACCGACCCCATCGGCCTGCCGGACGCAGGCTGCCCAGAACGCCCGCTCCGGCGTTGACCGACCAGCGCCCTGCCACGTTCACCGGGTCACACGTCGACGCCGGCGTCCCGATGGAACGCCAAACGATCAAAGGCTCTTGGCCCAGCTGACGGCTTGGTCGACTGCGTGGCAGGTGAGACCGGTTGTCCCGATCGATGGGGATGAGCACGGTGGGTTCGGGGCGGCCAGCCCAGATGCGAGCTTCGGGAGTGCGGGCGTCGTCAATCCAGGCGGTGAACCGCATCGGACGAAGTCAGTGATGAGTGGAACCTTGGCACTGGGACGAAGGAAACCGGCGGCACGGCGACGACCGACAGTGGGGTCATGTCGAGCGTGGGAACCAGAAGGCGGTTCGCGTCCCGGTCCCATGTGGTCACCTAGATGACGTCGCAGACGAAGGCGCGTTCAGTGATCCAAGTGCCGTGTTCTGGATTGATCAGGACGGTTTCTTCGCGGGGAACAGTTGGCGTTCGGCGAAGCCGAGAGGGCGGCGGACAGCGGTTCGGGCTGCGGCTCTGGTTTCGGTTCACCCGTTTTGATCTCCCCAGAGCGCCTCGCGCATCCCGTGCCCAACGTCCTGTATGAGCTCTCCGGCGACCACGATGTACAGCCGGGTGATGGCCACCCGAGCGCCCGAAGGTCTCTTGGATCACCCGTATGGGAACACCTGTGCGACCAGCGGCGTGACGGGCGCCGCGAAGGCGGCCGTCGTGGACTCCGGCGTGCCGGAGAAGCGCCTTCCGCGCCTTCCCACTGCTCCGCCGGTTGAGCGGCGCCCGTTACGCTGGCAGAACATCCCAGTGCTCGTACTCGGCCTTCTGGCGCTCGTGGTGCTCGCGCAACTGCAGAAGCAGCTCGGGCGGATGCATCAGAACAAGCTTGCCCCTGCCCTGCACTCATGGAAGACCGGCTCGCCGCCCTGCCTATTGGGACAGCGGTGCGCGTGGCTGGTGCAACCTTCCCAACAGGCCCGCTCGGGCAGACGTGCCCCCTCTTCGTACAGCCTTCCTTGCAGCTGGCCAGACCTTGGAGAAGGCATCAGAGGAAAGATCTGTGGGGTCCGGCCGCCCGGGACCTGCTGTGCGCGCTCTTCCTGGCCGCCGCCACGTCCGGCCGTCACCTCCACCACGCCGCCCAGTGGCTGGACGAGCCGCCGTCCCCACCCCGATCGAGCTGCTGTTTCCGCCAGCGGATGTGCCGGCTGGTGAAGCGAGGGCAGAGGCGGGAGAGGCACAGGCGGTGGGTGGCGGAGCTGTCGCGTTAGTGCACCTCGGCGCGTTGCCCACCGAGTTTGGTCTTGACCTGCTGGCGCAGGGGGCCTTTGGCGGGTTGGGAGTGGGCGTACTCCTTGGTGATGTGCTCCAACTCGGCGGTGGAGACCTTGACGGTGTGCTCATCGGGGTCCAGCGAGGTGGTGAGCAGGTTTTCGTCAGGTGCGGGGTGGGCGTGCCCTGCGGCGATGATCATGCGGGGTCCGGACCGGCCGGTGGTGACATAGGCAACGATGACGCTGCCGTGGGTGAAGCGTTCGGGGTCGGTCGGATCGGGCTGTTCGTCTTCGCCGTCGGTGGAGGTGTCGGGTGGGCCGGCCAGGGTTTGGGTGAGCTGGTCCAGCTGGCCATCGCTCAGCCGGCCGGTCAGCATGTTGATTACTTCGTCCCGCAGTTCGGCGGTCGGGGAGTCGCCGGTGGTGAAGGCGAACGATTCCTGGGTGCGCCACATCCCCGGCTTGTTCAGGACGTGCGCCCAGGCGGTGAACCATTTGGTGTCGGCGGCTGGGAGCGGTGTCTTCTTGGTGATGGCGCGGGTGGCCAGCAGCACAGTGTTGTAGGTGTCCTCCCACTGCTGGTCGGTGATCTCGGGGTCGAACACCAGCAGCACGGCGTCGGCCATGATCACCAGCGGTGCGGTTTCTCGCACCGCCGGAGCCGTCGGTCCGGTGCTGGGAGCTGTGCCGGTTGCGGGCACAGCACCGATGGTGGCGCTGGTAGGTGGATGTGTGGACATGGTCGTCCCCTTCTTCGTGGGTTGCGCTGGCGCTGACAAGACGGCGACAGCGGTGATGACAGACAGCGGTGGCGGCGCGCAGGGGTGTCAGATCTGCAGGTCCTGCAGCCCCTGCTCGCCGCTGGTGGCCAGGGCCTGCTCCACTCGCTGGCGCTGGGTGTCGTACTCGCGGCGGTCCAGGCGGCGGATGCCGTAGGAGGTCGACACCACGGTGGTGGCGTCCCGGATGGTGTGGAACAGCCCGTTGGTGAGGTGCTCTTGGGTGTCGTACCAGAAGTTCACCATGTGGAAGACCGGGCCGTTGGCCTGGTGATCGACGTGGGTGAGGTAGAAGCAGCCTCGATGGGCGCCGCTGGGCGCGGTGCCGAATCTGGCCAGGGCCGGGGTGCCGGAGGTGCGGGCCTGGCCGAGCCTGGCCAGGGCCCGGTCGACCAGATCGTGCATCTGCGGCGCCGATCCGGGGATGGCGGCGAACCGTTGCCGGATGATCTGGTGGACCTCCAGCGGTCCGGCCGGCCGGTCCCACTTGGCGTTGCCGCTGAGGTACTCCCAGCCGACCTGGTCCAGGTACTGGCTGTGGTTCTCGAACCACTGCCGCGGGTCGCCGAAGATGTCACCGTAGGTGTCGGCGGTGTTTTGGGCGTACAGCAGGCTGGCGTCCACGTCGTGGCGGTCGCGGGCCTCGGCGGCCAGCCGCGCGGTGGTCACCACCGCGCCGGTGCGTCCCAGCACGCGCAACCGCGCGGTGGCCGCGCCAGCCGCGGCGGTGCCGGGCATCGGGCGGCCCGGCCGACGTCGGGTGTGGGGCGGGTTCATGGGCACCTCATCTCACCAGGGGATGGAACCGGCCAACGCCGGCAGTCGATGCTGCTCGACCACAGCGTCAGCTATGGGAAAGGACCCGCAGGCCAACCCTGACCGGTGGGTGGTGCGGTGCCGGTCGCCGCGGTGGAGGCCCGGCACCGCACCTGCCGGCGGGCCGGTCAGATCTCCAGGTTCTTCAGCTCGTCCTCGGCGGACTTGCCGAGCATCTCCCGCACCAGCTCGCGCTGGGGCCTGCCGCTCTTGGGCTGCGGCCTGGTGAACAGGTCGGTGGACTGCTCCATCTCGGCGCTGGAGTACCACACCCGGGTCTCCTGGGTACGCCACTTGGCCACCAGCAGGTTGGTGACGTCCTTGGTGGCCTTGAAGTAGAACGCCGACATCACGATCCGCGGCCCCGACTGGCCGGGGTAGGCGTACCCGATCGCGAGCTTGGCCGCCTGGTCGCCGTCGTGCCCCCTGCCGAAGATGTTGGCCTTGGGGTCGCCCTTCTCGGCCAGCTTGACCAGCTTGTTGATGGCGTCGGCCACCGTGGTCCTGATGCTCGCGGCGTTGGGCAGGTTGCGGACGATCTGCTCCAGCACCTCCAGGGCGACCGAGTTCAGCGAGAAGGTCGCCTCGCTGCTCTTGTACTCCTTGAACTCCAGCCCGTGGATCGACCAGTAGCAGACCCTGCCCATCACCTTCTTGTAGTTGGTGTACCACTCGGGCATCTGCGTTTCCTGGTTGTACAGCTTGTCGGAGTTGGCCTGCGCCAGCAGGGTGGACAGGTCCACATCGCTTTGCTGCTGGGCCGTCAGCTGCGGGTCGTTGACCAGGAGCATCCGGTTCTTGACCACCGTGGCGGTCTTGGCCTGGCCCTCGCCGGAGTAGACGACCGCCCCCTCATCGTCGAAACGCCCGCCCGGCCAGCCGGTGAACTCCGGCAGCTCCAGCGTCTGCAGCAGGCTCTCGGCCTCACTCGCCGACGTGACATCGCTTTGGGTCATGTCTTTTCTCTCTTTCGACGGTTTCCCGGCGCCTTGCAGCCGGGCTTCCGCGCCCACTCCTGCCCCGGCCGCAACATCACCTAACCGCCAAAAGAGCTCCTGGTGGCGAAGTTTGCCCAGATGACGCCATTTCCCGTCGAAGGGCCCGGCACGAAGATAATCCTTGGAACGGCGTTATCAACACGGTGGCGAGGTTGGCCCGCCACGATCCTCCCCCCAGAAGATCCGATGCCGACATCTGATTCCGCAGGGGCATCGAAGTGGCTTTCGACCGCGCTCGCCTGATCCACCACCTCATGCAGCCGGTCAACCTGAGGTGGTGGATCAGGCGGCCGAGCATGTGGTTGAAGATGCCGGCGCAGTGCTGGAGCGCCTGTCGTCGACCGCGCCTGCAGTCACAGCAGGCACGGACTTCAAGGGGGTCTGCGGCGAGGCGAAGACCCAGCGTCCGCCCGCCGCCCGCCAAAGACGCCCTCGATCAGCGGGAACCCGTCGCAGGCGCACCTTGCTCACGATGGCGCGGCTCGTTGGCCGAAAAGGAGGAACTTGGCCAAGCCCCTGGCACCGACTTTTGAACGGTGGCCTCAAACCCTTGACGGCACATGGATATTTCATATGGTGAAAAAACAATGATGCCGACCGGGTTGAAATGGCAGAGGACGAAGCCCATGCCTAGATGGCCGCCCCTGCCTTGATCAGGAAGATACTGAGCAGACAGAGCCACATTGGAACGCCTTTAAGCTTCATTCGGCAATCAGGGCAAAACTCAAGACCAGGGTGGCGAACCTGGCGATCACTGGTTTCACGAGGCAATCGGGCCGACCGGGAAAGGCAATGGGCAGCCCATGGAGAACACCGGCGCCGGCCAGTTCGGCCCTCTGCCCCCGAAGGTGTCCCCAGACATCCGAGCACGTTGTGGTGTCAAGCAGCAGCTGCCATTCGGGATGGGAACGCGATGGGTGCAGCTCGTTGCGAGGGACGCTGCGGGCTGGGCGCTCGTCGCAGGTGAACACAGCGGCCCGGAACAAGATCGTCAGTGTCGGAGCAGCCGGGCGAGGGCGGACTCGGAGGGGCTTCCCGGCGCCGCCTGGTAGACGATGATCACTTGCTGTTCCACGCCGCCGACGGTGAGTGCCTGCCGCCGCAGGGCGAGCTCCCCGACGATCGGGTGGGCGAACCGTTTGAGCTCGTCGCGGGAGGGGCGCGCGTCGTGCCACACCCACAGGCGGCAGCCTGTTCGCCGGGAACCGCACCTCCACCGGCTGGAGCCAAGCCCACCAGGCCGACAACCGGAGCCCCTACCCGCAGGATCGGCGACCTGGCGGGCAGGGCATTTAGGCCAGCCGGTAAGGAAGCGACGACCTCGGCGGCGAACCGCCGTTGGCGGCCGTCAGGGACACCGTGCCGGTCCGGCCGAATCCCACTCCGATGACTTCCAGCATCGGCTGCCCCCAGAATCTCCCTAACGCGGCCAGATGGCTACTGATAGTAGTTGCCGATGGGATGCGGGTTCGATCGGCCTCCGGCGGCCTGTTGCATCGCTGTCGTCTGGCGACCTTTACCTGGTGGCTCTGTGGCGGGCTGAAGGTCGGGGAGCGGACGGCCCGGCCAGGTCCGCTGCGGCTGGACTCAGGGCGCTCAGCGCGGTGCGGAACTTGGCGCAGGTCTCGGCCGGTTCGGCGTGCGGGTCGCTGTCGGCGACGATGCCCGCTCCAGCGTAGAACGTGAGGGCTTGGTCGTCGGCGACGGCACAGCGCAGGGCGATCGCCCACACGCCGTCGCCGGCGACATCCTGCCCACCGACCAGGCCGGTATAGAAACCGCGGTCGAACGGCTCCAACTCGGCGATCAGCCGCCGGGCCACGCTGGTAGGTGCGCCGCAGGCGGCCGGGGTGGGATGGAGGGCGGCAGCCAGTCGCAGGGAGGTGGTGGCCAGGTCGGTCAGCTCGCCAGTGATCTGGGTGGACAGATGCCACACGGATCCGGCTGCCACCGGAGTGGGATGCGTCGGCACCGGCACCGGACACCGCACCGGTGACTGTGCCGGAAGCCGCATGGGCCGTGATGCCGAAGTCCGCGCCACCGCCATTACGCCCCCGTCCCGGCGCGGGACCAAAGCACACGTGTTGAGGGACGAACAGGTAGGGGGCCGCATCACCAGCGAACGGAATCGCTCCCACCACAATCGGCGCCGAGTGCCCGGACGCCAGCGCAGCGCTCAACGCGTCGCCAACCCGTTCCGGGAGGTCCTCCAACCCCACCGCGCCTTGTTTCGCGCTTCCAAGTTCAGCCCGAGGTGGAACGGCGACCGCCACCCCGGCTGCCCTCAGCGTGCCGCGCGGGGAGGCGAGCAAGAACTCTTCCGCCCTCACAGCCCGACACCTGGCCATGCCGTAACCGGTCCCCGCTCAGAAGTGCCGTTCAGCATGAGACCGGTTTCCAGGTCCATGCTGTCGGCTGGACGCCTTCGGCCTTGAACGCCGCCACCAGGGGTCCTTTGACGCTGCGTTCCCTCGCGGCTGTGTCCTGGGCATCTCGGTCGCTTGCGCAGACGCTCCCGCGTGAGCCCGGACTCCGCCTGTCGGCCGTGTGCGGCGGCTCCACCGGCTCACCCGCCACGGCGCGGGCCGCAGGTCCCGATACGGCGGCGGCTGGAGGTACGGCTGTCGAGATCGCGGATACGACGGTGATGGTGGCATCGATCGCTGGAACCTCTTGACGGGCAACGCCCCTCGAAGGGACGACCGATCGTGACCATCCAGGGCCCTGTCCGCCTTCCGGTGATGACCACCGCTGATCAAGTTCCATGCCTTCCCAGCCATGGCAGATCACCCTGGGAATTCAGGGGCGTGGCGCGTGTCGATCCAGCGCCCGGCTTGAAGGAGGGCGTGCATCAGGTGTGGCACCGAGATAAAGAAGGGCCGTTTTGCCCGACTTTCGCCGGGAGGCCGCTTTCCATCCCTTTTATGATCACGCAGGGATGGAAAACAGCCTCCTGAACGGGCTTCGGCTGTCACCGGAGCGCTCCCGTCGGCTCCCCGTCGTCTCCGGCTTGATCGCCAGCATCGAAGGCCACGCCAGTCGAACCCAAGAGCTCGGGACCGGCGCTCTCGCTCTCAGCGCGTTGCGGCCGCCGGGCGAACCGAACGTCGGCTCATCGCCTGGCGGTGGGCTGGCGGGGATCAGCTCAGTGTCATTGAGTTGTTGACGTCGCCGACGAGCAGGTAGCTGCATTGTCCTTCGACCAGCAGCAGGTTGGCGCCGACGGTGGCGGCGGCGTTGCGCTGCCAGGTGCCGGTGAAGGGCTTTCGGGGCGAGGCGATGATGTCAGCGGTGTGGGAGGTGCCGTCGCAGTCGGGGGTGGTGACGCCCGCGCCGATGCGCTCGTATTTGGGGGCGGTCCCGGTGCGCGGCGGTTGCGCCGCCGCCACCGCCAGCTGAGTGCCCTTGGTGCAGATGTAGGTGAGGTTGACGGTCAACTGCCGGCCATCGGATCCCACCGTGGCGGTGTTGACCTTCACGCTGGCCTTGGGGTCCCTGTCCACGGGCTTGCAGGGCGGCGGCGCGGTGCCGGGCGCGCCCGCGAGCAGCGCCGCCAGCGCGGTGGCGGCCAGAGCGGTGTTGATCATCGCCGGTTTCCTTTCGCGCAGAAAGACCGACCCAGGCGAATGCCGCCATCACCGACGCGGTCACCGCCACCCTCACCCCTCCGTCACTGGTGCTGTCACTGGCGTGCCACGGGCGGCTCCGCGGTCGGCGGGATGCCGATCCGCCGGTCGGGCTGCGGTGGGTCGCCGCAAGCACACTTACAACTACCCAGTGGAGTGAATTGATTACTCTTCGTGAGTAGATTGTTGGGAGATTCCCGGTTCGGAGCCAGGACGCATGCGGTCGAAGTCGGCCACCGGTCA
Source organism: Actinomadura kijaniata NBRC 14229 (assembly GCF_001552175.1). Taxonomy (GTDB): domain Bacteria; phylum Actinomycetota; class Actinomycetes; order Streptosporangiales; family Streptosporangiaceae; genus Spirillospora; species Spirillospora kijaniata. Next base: position 34,738 of record NZ_BCQR01000065.1, on the reverse strand, counting down.
TGGCGACCTCAGAACCCCCTCCCAGAACGCCGAGTTCGGGAGAGGGCTCCGCGAACGGCGACCCGGATGACTTCGGCATACGCCTCATCGTCCGTACCGCTCTCCCTCAGGAACCTCCCTGACGGTGCGCTGCTAGAGACCGTCCAAGCGGTAGCTCACCCGGGTCCTGAAAACCGGATAGGTCTGGCCTGCGCGGGTTCCGGCGGCCCGCGGTCTTCGCTGTCTGCCCGGTGCGGGGGTGGTGCTGGGTTCAGGCCGGGTGGATGCCCTGCGGGTAGCGGAACACCCAGTCGGGGTCGTAGTGGCGTTTGACGTGGGTGAGCCGTGTGTAGTTGTCGGCGTAGTAGGCGGTGGGCCAGTCGTGCAGGTCGGGATCGGTGAAGTTGACGTAGGCGGCGCGGGTGCGCAGTGCGTCGCTGAGGGCGTGGTGGGTGGTGTGGGTCTGTGCCAGTAGGGCGTTGACGACATGGTCGGGGGTGCCGGGCTTCCAGGAGGTGCCGATGTCGATCACGAATGTGGCGCGGCGGTGCGGGTAGGCGGTGTCGGCCGGGTCGAGGCGGGCGATGGCGCCGCCCATGGCGAACAGGGTGACGAAAGCGCTGTTGCCCCGCCGTCCGGGGCGCCAGCCGCTGATCTGGTGGGTGATGAGGTGAACGGCGTCGTCCTCGAGCCACCGGTCGGGCACCAGGGAACGGGACGCCATGGCCTCGTGTTCGGACTTCATCGACAGCCGCTGTTGCGCGGTCCAGAAGCCGCTGTGGCGCAGGCGGTGCTTGGAGGGGCGCAGCCGCAGCAGCGGTTTCAGTTCGCGGCGCAGGGCGTCGATGTCGCCGAGGTACTGGCCCAGGACGGCGATGTGGGCATGACCGGCTCCGGTGCCGGGGTTGCCGAACCCCACTCGCACGTCCAGGTTGTGGCGGGTGTCGCGGGCCAGCAGGTGATGCTGCAGGATCCGCATGACCTTCGTACCCTGGTTCAGCCGGAAGGTCAGGGCGAAGACGGTGGCGGCGGTACGGGACACATCGACGGTGTCGAACTCGAAGCCGGTGTTGATCCCGAAGTTGCCGCCGGCGCCGCCGCGGCAGGCCCACCACAGGTCCTGGTCGTGCTTGCGGCTGGCGCGCACCAGCGTGCCATCGGCCAGCACGACGTCGGTGGCGACAAGGTGGTCGCAGGTCAGGCCCCATTTACGGTCGTTGAAGCCGAGCCCTCCCCCCAGCGTCAGGCCGGCCACCCCGACCCCGAGGCAGCGTCCGCCGGGCACGTACAGTCCGGTTTTGTGCTCTCCAGCGTCGAACACATCGGCGTTGGTGGCTCCGCCGCCGACCCACAGGCGGTCGCCGCGCCGGGTGATCCGGCGCATCGGGGCCAGGCTGATGAGCAGGCCCGGAGTGGTGGAGTATCCGGCATAGCTGTGGCCGCCCGACCGCGGCATCAGCGGCATGCCGGTGCGGCGCGCCCACCGCACCGCGACCTGGACGTCCTTGGGCGTGGCGCACACGACGATGCCGGCCGGCCTGCGGTCGGCGTAACGCAGGTTCCACGGTGGCGCCAGGCGCCCGAACTGCGGATCCCCCGGCCGGTACAGGCGGCCTCTGGCACTCAGCTCGCGCCGCAGGTGCCGCCAGTCCATCTCACCAGCCGACCCACCGTCCGCCGGGCCGCTCCCCGACCGGGCAGGCGGTCTCGCCGCAACGGACTTGGTGCTGTCGGTCGCGGCGTCGGCCGGTTGCCGACCCACCACACCGGTCACCAGCCCTGCCGCCGACAGTTGAGCCCCCACTCGAAGGAAGCCACGCCGATCCTGCATGTTCGTCCCCTTCTGCACCGCCATGGTCGTCACTCGCGCACCCCAGCACGAGGACAGAGCCGACCGGCGGACATCCCGAGACCGCAGTCGCCGACACCGGCGATCACGAAAGCGGGAACCCGTCAGATGTGAACGAGCGGCGGCTCCGAAGGAGATATGGCCGACCGGCGGAACCGAAAATCACCGCGAACGGTAAAACTCGGGCCCGGGCGGTGAGGGACTACCCGGCCGTCAGCGAGGAACGGCCGAACCCTTACGGGGTCGCGGTCGCCGGGCGGACCGGGATGGTCGCCCCTCGGCTCTTGACAGCACCGGTTCCATCTGTGACCGTGCGTGATCTTGGCGGATTCCGGCCACCTGACCAGCACCCCAGCGGACCCGCGCGGCGCCGGTTGGACATGGCCGCGACATGATCATTACCGGGCGACTCCCGGCCCACTGTTCTTCAGGACGTCTCTTCATACCGGTCCGTTGGTCACGTCTCGCCTCCGCCGGTTAAGCATCCCGCTGGATCCGGAGCACCATATGGCGCTTATCTGTCGACAGTAACGAATACGGCACAAACCTTGGCTTCGACCAAGGGTCGCAGCGGGTCCGACCCTGGAGGCTCCACAGGGCCAACGCGGACCACCCACCCGTCCAGCGAGAATATGTTGCGCTCTATTGATGGACGTCACAGCTACGCGATATGAACGGCGCACCCGCCTGCACCCCGCGACCATCAGGGAGTCTTCATGACGAGTCGGGCCGGATTCTTGGGACTGCTCACCACCCGCACAGGGCTTTCACTGATCACGGCGTGCGGCGGGGCGAGCCTCGGCGGCGACGCGGACGCCGCACGCACGGGACCGGTCAAGCTGGGGCTCCTCGTACCCCGGTCGGGCATCCACAAGGCGCTCCGGCCCGTTGTCGCTCAGGGTCCTCTTCGTCGTCGCCGTCTACGCCCTGCCCAAGGGGCTGGCGGGTGTACGGCGGTCACCCCTGCCGACCAGGGGGGAGGACGACACGGACAGGAGTACGGGCGGATGCGGTGCGCATGCAGATCCTCCTGATGCTCAACGAACCAACACCCCTTCTCTGACTGTCTGCTACTGGTCGATGACGGTGAGTAGGTAGTTTGTCGGGAGAACACCCCAGGCAGCGGGTGCCGGCCGGCGCACGAGGGTGATGGCGGCCACGGCGCGTTGTCTGCGGGTTCGAACCAAGGTCACATCGACGTGATCAGACTCCGCAGGCCGCTGGCGACGTTGCCGTTGCCGCGAGCTGCCGACGGCCGCCTGGTGCTGGCCGTCGACGTCTCACCCTGGCTACGCCCGGACGCCGCGCCCTGCCCGGACCGGTCGTTCTGCCACACCTACGGACGTGGTGAGGGACGGCACCAGATGGTGCCGGGCCGGCCGTATTCGTTCGTGGCCGCTTTTGGAGGCCGGGCCGACGTCCTGGACGGCGTTGCTGGATGCGGTCCGGTTGGGCCGGGCGCCGACGTCACCGCCGTCACCGCCGCCCGGTTGCGCGAGGTGGTGGAACGGCTGATCCGCGCCGGACAGTACCGGAACGGCGACCTGCCCATCATGATCGTGGCTGATGCCGGTTACGACCTGCCGCGCCCGGTGTTCCTGCTGGAGGACCTGCCGATCGAGGTGTTGGAAAGGATGCGCCCGGATCGGGTGCTGAGCCGCACCGGCCCGACGCGGACTGATTTCCTGCCGGCCAACCCGCTGGGCGGACGTCCACCCAAGCACGGCGGCGAGTTCGTCTTCGGCGACCCCACCACCTGCGGCACTTCTCCAGTGACATCCTGGTCGGGGACGGCGGTGTGGCCATGCGACCCCTCGGTTCGGACGTGCCCACTTGCCGCGTCGGGTACGTCATCACCCCGAGATACCCAACTCATCGGCCGTTCGCGCGCCGATCGCCGAACTTCTCGTACAGATTGCGAAGGGCACCGCCCGACCAGCAACTCGTCGAGTCGGTCGCGCCAGAGCGGCAGTGAGCGTCGCGTACGACGAGCCAGGTGTCCTCGCCGTGCTCGGTGTCCTCCAGCAGCGTCTCCATCGCGGCCGTCGGCGTCGCCGAATGCCGAGCCGGATCGGGATGCGGGCGGGCGGGTTCCTGCCCTTCCGCCCCTCCATGCCGGATTCGGGGTACTGCGCGATCGCGTGCGGCGGGGCGGGAGGCTTGCAGGTCAGAAGCGGGTTGTACCGATTTCCGAGATTCGGTGTTGACCTGGCCCTGCGGGGCCAGGTTTACGGTCGGTCACGTGCGAGGGAGTGAACATGCGGGCTAGTGAGGCGGCCAAGGCCGCGGGCGTCACCAGGAAGGCCTTGCGGTACTACGAGGAAGCCGGGCTGCTCACGCCCGGCCGTCTGGCCAACGGCTACCGGGAGTACTCACCGACCGACGTCAGGCTCGCAGCCGAGATTCGCAGCCTGACGGCGATCGGGCTCACCCCCAAGGAGACCAGACCCTTCCTGGACTGCCTGCGCGGTGGGCACGACAGCGGTGACGCCTGCCCGGAGTCGCTGGCGGTCTACCACCAGAAAGTCCGCGCGCTCGACCGCCTGATCACCCGTCTCGCCCACACCCGCCAACAACTGGCCGAGCAGCTGCGCGCCGCAGCCGGCCGACCCATCACCGACGAGCAGGAGGACTCCATGCTGCCCAAAGCCGACCCCCTACCCGGCGACCTGCCCGCACCGACCGACGACGGAGCCGCCGATCACCTGCCCGGCCGGCAGCTGCCGCCGCTGACGTTCCTCGCGACCGACGGCTCCCAGATCCGTCTGGACGCGGTCAGCGCCGGCCGGTGGATCCTGTTCATCTACCCGCTCACCGGTGATCCGGCGGCCGACATCCCCCAGGGATGGAACGAGATTCCCGGCGCCCGCGGATGCAGTCAGGAGGCGTGCGGTTTCCGCGACAACCTCGCCGAGCTGCGCGAGTGCGGCGTCGACCAGGTGGTCGCGCTGTCGTCCGACCGCGCGGAGTACCAGCAGGCGCTCGTGCGGCGCCTGCACCTGCCCTATCCGCTGCTGTCGGACCCCGACCACTACCTGAGCCGGATCCTGGACCTGCCGACGTTCGAGGCGAACGGCACGACCCTCTACAAGAGGATCACCCTGGTCATGCTCGGCACGACGATCGAGCACGTGTTCTACCCGATCTTCCCGCCGGACACCCACGCGCAAGAGGTCGTGCAATGGCTGCGTGAGCGGGCATGAGCGGGGTGCGCCCATTGCTGTGCGGCGGCCGGTGGGTGGTCGGCAGCCGCAGCACGCTCGTGCTCGACCCCGACACCGCGGACGTCGTCGCGGAGGTGGCGATGGCCGGGCCGGGCGAGGTCGAGCGGGCGCTCGGCGCCGCCGCGGCCGCCGGGCGTCGCGACTGGCCGCCCGACGCGCGTGCCGCGGCGCTGGACGCCGCGGCCATGTCGGTGGCGGAGTCCGCAGAGCACTTCGCCGTGACGATCGCCACCGAGGGGATCAAGACCATCCGGGAGGCCCGGCGGGAGGTCGCGCGGACGATCGGCACGCTGCGGCTCAGCGCCGACGCGGCCGACGGCACCGCGGCAAGCGATCCTGGTGCCGGGTGGCGGGGGTTCGTGCGTCGCGATCCGGTGGGGGTCGTCGTGGCGGTCACCCCCTACAACGACCCGCTGAACCTGGTCGCGCACAAGGTCGGGCCCGCGCTGGCCGCGGGCAACCCGGTCGTCGTCAAACCCGATCCCCGGACACCGCTGTCGGCGTTGCTGCTGGCCGCCACGCTGCTCGACGCGGGTGTTCCGCAGGATCGGCTCAGTGTCCTGCCCGCCGACGGCGCGGTCTCCGAGCTGCTGGTCGGCGATCGTCGCGTCCGGTTGGTCAGCTTCACCGGCGGACGCGCCACCGGCGCGCTCGTGCGCCGTGCGGCGGGCGGCAAGCGGCTGGTCATGGAACTGGGCGGCATCTGCCCCACGCTGCTGCTGGCCGGCACCGACCTCGACCGGGCGGTGCCGGCTCTGGTGGACGGCGCGTTCGCCGCGGCCGGGCAGAACTGCTTGCACGTCCAGCGGATCCTCATCCACGATTCACTGTACGAGCAGGCCAGGGCGATGCTCACGGACGCGACACGACAGGTGCGTTCCGGCCCGAAGGCCGACCCCACCACGGACATGGGGCCGATGATCGATCTGGCGAGCCGCGAACGAATCGGCCGCATCGTCGACGAGGCGCGCTCGGCCGGGGCCCGCATCCTCACCGGCGGCGCCCCGGATGGTCCCCGCTTCCGCCCGACCCTGATCGAGGGTCTGCCGCCTGGGACCAGGCTCGCCGAGGAGGAGGTCTTCGGTCCGGTCACCGTACTGGAACGCTTCCAGACCACCAGGGAGGCCGTCGCGATGGCCAACCAGGGCGACGGCGGCCTTCAGGCGGGCGTCTTCGCCGCCGACCCCCAGGCCGCCATGGTCCTCGCCCGCGAACTCGATGTCGGAACGGTCGTGATGGGCGGGACCAGCGACAACCGCTCCGACGCGATGCCGTTCGGAGGCACCGGCGCCGCCGGTATCGGGCGCGAGGGCGTACCGTACGCCGTCGACGCCATGACCGAGCCCAAGACCGTCCTGTTCGCAGAGCCGTCCTGGGCGTCGCCGACCAGCGACCCGGACTGGATCATCGACGCATCTGTCAACGGGCAGGGCGAAGACCTCCGGTCCGTTCACCCGCAAGGAATCCCGTCGCGCAACTGATGGCTGGTCGGCAGTAGTGCCTTGCTGAGGATTACCCGGATGTGGTTCGGGTCGGCCTCGTAGCCGTCCAGGAGGGTGGCCGTGCACAGGCCGTCGGCCAGGGCGACGAACGCTTCGGCCGCGTCCGGGTCGTCGGTCCGCGTTCGGACGAGCTCCTCGACGTTGTCGTGCCACAGGCCGTAGCGCGGGCTGGCGGGCCGCCAAGGTCGCCAGCCCGCGTTCGGCGAGCGCACGCTCACGGCCCCGGATCCGGCGGATTCGGCGATGAGCCGGGCGAGTCCGCCGAGCGGGCCGTCGTCCTCAGCGTCGATGAGCTGACGGATGCGCTGGGTATGGGCGAAAGCCGGCCGCATGAACCTCTGGTGCAACACATGTTCCCCTGGTTCCGCACTAACGGGTCTGAACGTCCGGACGGTGGGAGCGGCGCGCGCCCCGGGCAGCGGCCGGAGCGCGTCGAAGGCCGTCCCCGCCGAAGCTGTTGTCGCGAGGGCAGGACGTGATCGTCCAGGCGGACGTGGAGTGCGGTCAAAAGGGCGTCCAAGTCAGTCTTCACACACCGGCCACGGGCGTCCTTCCCCATGCCCGCACCCGGTTCAGCGATCTTCCATCAACGATCCGGCTGCCCACGCGTGTCTCTCCGGCCCATAGCGTGGACGTCGAGGTCGGACCCGCCAGGCTCGACGGTGACGGCCGGTGTCTCCCGCACCCGGTCATCAATGCCGGATCGTCGGTCACCGGCCGGTGAAGACCGATGGTTTTCCCGCGGCGAGGTCCCAGACTTCCAAGATCTTGTCTCCACCGCCGTGGATGCTGGTGGCGCCGTAGGTGACGGCGATGGCCTTGCCGTGCGGCTGACCGACGGCCATCGCCGTGGTGCCGTCGGGCAAGGGAAGCATTCCGTCCGGGGCTCCCCACAGGGAGGTCAGGGCGGTGCCACCACCGATCGCCGCCGTGGCCGTCGCCGCGGGGACCAGCACCCGGCGCCGGGTCAGGCGGGGTGGCGAGGTGATCTCGCGGAAGGGGGCGGCGGGGTCGGCTCCGCCGAGGCCGTCCCCGGCGGTTCGGGGCTCGGGGGCCGGGTCGTCGTCCTGGGCCGGTGGTGGGCCGCCGGGAGCGCAGGTGCTGGGAGCGGGGGGCATCGTGACGTTGCGGGCCGGGCGTGGCGGCGTCCATTCCGGGCGATCGGATGTGGTGTCCGCCGGGGTGCCGGGATCACCCAGCTTGGCGACCAGGGCTGAAGGGGTGTGGGGCGGTCCTGGGGCTGCTGGGCCAGGCAGGCGGCGATCACGTCCCGCAGGGAGGAGGGGACCCGTTCCAGGTCGGGTGGTTCGGTGATGCGGCGGGCGATGAGGGAGTCGGAGGGAGCGTCGAACGGGCTGCGGCCGGTGGCCGCGTAGGCCAGGACGGCGCCGAGGGAGAACACGTCGCCGGCCGGCGTGAACGCCTGGCCGTTGAGATGCTCGGGGGACATGTGGGGGTAAGTGCCCAGCAGGGCTCCGTGCCGGGTCATGGTGGTGCCGTCGAGGTCACGCACCGCCTCCTCGCCCAAGGGCCCATGTTCGGTCACGGCCTGGTGCAGGGAAGGCCCCGGGGTGTAGGCGGTGACCATCCAGGGCGGGTCGGCGTCGGGGTCGCCGTCGATGACCCGCGCCGCGTGTATTCCGCCGACCCGCCCGGCCGCCTTCACCTCCCGGGCAAATCGGGTGCGGAATTCCGGCCTGTGGGCGTGGTCGAGCCGGATGATCTTCACCACGACCAGGTGCCGTCCGGGCGAGCGGCCCAAAAACACCTGTCCCATCCCGCCCGCGCCCAATCGGCCCTCCAGGCGGTAGTCACCGACCCGCCTGGGATCATCGGGCTGCAAGGGATCCATCCAACGCCCACCCAACGTCGAAGAGAGAACCGACAGGCCCCAGGTGCCGCCTCGGCCCGCATCGTGTCAGGAAACAGACCTTCCATGAAGTGATTTGGTTCCATGCCCGGTCCGGGTCCTGCCGGCCACCCGCGACGGCGCGATCGCCCCTGCACCGCGGCCGTCAACCATCAGGCCCTGGTCGCCTACCGCGCCCGGCCGACTTCGGATCCAGGCGCTGCGCGCCGAGGTCAAGGCGCGGGAGGAGGACCTCGCCCTGCTGGTCCAACAGATCGAGCCCCAACCGCTGGGACTCCCCGGAACCGGTGGGCTGAGCGCCGCCCAGATCCTGGTCATGCGGCAGCCCTCCCCGCTTCCTCCGGTCTGACCGGCGAACATCGCCTCGACCACGCTGGAGACCGCCGACTCAACCGGGCCCTGCACACCATCGGGCCGGTCCGCATCCGCGTCGCCGCCGCCAGGCAACTGTTCAAGGTCCTTGAACGACCAACCGGGTCCTCAACCGGCACAGCACAACCAGATGCCCGAGTGACTTGACGGGATGGAGCAACCCCGGTCAACGGCGATAGCGGCCCGGGAGAGGGCCGGTTACCGCCACCCAGCGTTCTGATGTGGATGGTGCCGTGGCCCTCGGTCATCAGCGCGGAGTCGGCAGGTGTCGGCAGGTGTCGGCTGTCGGGGATCAGTAGCGGTCAGGATGCGGTGGGGCGTTGTAGAGCGGCCGGTTGTACGCCCAGTGCCGCCAGCAGCCGGACGCTGCGGTTGTCCGGCTCGCTGAGCAGCCGCTCCAGCAGGTCGAAGGTATCGCCGGTCATCGTGTCCTTGAGTAGTTCGCGCGGCGGTACCGTGTCCTGCCCCAGGTCGGTACTGGCCATCACCGCCCGCACCACCTGGTGGTCCACCCCGGCCTGGACCAGGGCCCGGCCCCCGTCGTAGTGGGCCTGGGTCTCTTTGATCAGATGCGGATAGGCCTGCGCGACCGCGTAGGTGCGCAGCATGCCCAGCAGGACATCGTCGGTACGGACCTTGCCGCCATGCCGGCGGGCCAGTTCCCCGGCCTCCAGGCGCGCCCACAGCACCGGATGGGCGGCGGCGTTGATCGGCATCGCCCTGACCAGCAGCGTCGTCCAGAACTGTCCCAGCTCACGGGGCTTGTAGCGGCGCCGGCCCACCAGGGCGTCGCGGGTGGAGCGCAGCTCCGGCGGGACGGCGTCCTGCACGGCGGGGGCCTGTCCCGACCGCACGGCGCGCTGCAGCGCCGCCACCTCCACCCCGCAGTCGTGCAGGTAGTGCACCGCGCCGCACGACGGGTCGTCCAGGATGGCCACCAGCAGATCGGTCGGTGAGCGCTCGGCGCCCGAGCTGGTCACCGACGGTTGCTCCTGGCACCGGACCAGCGCAGCCGCCCCAGCCGTGCTGAGCGCAAGCGAGCGGTCCTGCTTCCCGGCCACCAGGACCTCGACCGTTCCAGATTCCTGCTCCATCTCCCCGACGCCCCGGCGGATCACCTGCGGCGTCAGGTCGTAGGGGGCCAGGAACCGCTGAACATCCTGGTCCCCGCTCAGGCAGGCCAGCAGGATGTGGGTGCTGGCATGACGCATTGCGTAGATCGGGCCGAAGACAGAGCGCAGGGCCTGGTCAGCGCAGAAAACTGAGGTCATGCGGAAGATCATGGCCAAGGGCGCGGAAACGCCGCATCATCCCATGGTCGAGACCAGCACGCCGAAAGGAGGTATCGACCCTGGGGAAAGTCGACACAGCAATGAGGGGTAATGAGGGGCAGAGCAGGTGACCTGCGGCGATATCATCTCCCGACCCTCCTCAAGGGCCGGGACGAGCGGGTGTGGAACCACGGCCCCGCCCACGGCATGCACACCTTCCGCGCCCCGCCTCACCGGAAAGCGCGTGCTGCGGCCGGAGCCGGCGGGCCCGCGGGAAGAATCCGAGCGGATCTTGATGGCAAAGGCTGCTGCCTGCGGCAACGCAGAGCCTCACATCGGACGGGGTGGACTTTCTATCCGGTGCAAGAGGAGGGCGACCGAAACCTTCTCTGCACGGACGATGCGGTGCGACATCGCACGGTCGTGCGAGGGGACGCCTTGCGACTCCGGTACGACCGCGAGGCCGGCCCCGGCCGCGCGCCGAGGCGCGCACGGAGCGCCCAAAGGCGAAAAATCTTACGCCACGGGGCGTTCAACGCGACGTGACGCCAGGTGCCGGTGAGTGGTCGCAGCACGTGCCGCCTCGATGCGCCGGTTGCGCAAGCCGGCTCGACGTGAGGCCAGCCCGTCGCGCCGCCCGCGTCCAGGGTGACGGCCGGGGTTTCCGGCGGCGAGGTCCCGTCAACGGTGATCAAGGCGATGACGTGGCGCTGCCGGGGAGGGGCCCCGCCGTCCTGCCAGGACGCGGCCGTGGATCCGCTCGGCGGGGCCGCCGCACCGCTCGTGGCGGGTGCGGGCCCGTGCCCGGCTCCTGGTCCCTGGCCTTGCGCCGGTTCCGGACGGTGTGCTTCGCGCGGGGCACGGCGTCGGGGTCTCCGTCCGGGATCGGCCAGAGGCGCTCGGTGGCCGGGAGAACCCAGGCATGATCCTTTCGTCCTGGAGATCGATTGTGGCGGATTGCGAAGAGGTGACCGTGCAGGAGCCTTCGCTCATCGGGCGCGCCGCCGAGTTCGGCAGGCTGACCGAGTTGCTGGACCGCAGTGCCGAGGGGGCTCGGCAGATCGTCTTTCTGGAGGGGGAACCCGGGATCGGCAAGACGCACCTGCTGGAGGCACTGCTGGCCCGGGCGGGACGGCGGGGCGCCCGGACGCTGTCGGGGGCGGCTGACGCGATGGGCGGGAGCCGGCCGTTCGGCACGCTCGCCACCGCGTTGGGCGAGGAGGGTCTGCTCTCGCCGGCCGGCGCGCCGGCGGAGAGGGGCCTGCGGGGTCTGCAGGTGATCGAGGGGTTGCTGGCCGGGCTGGAGCGGCTCGCCGCGCGCGGGCCGGTGGTGTTCGCCCTGGAGGACCTGCACTGGGCCGACCGGGAGACGCTCCGGGCGTTCGACGCCGTCGTCCGTCACCTCGGTGCGCTGCCGCTGCTGCTCGTCGGCACCTTCCGCACGCAGCCGCGGAGCTCGGACCTGGCGGCCCTGCTGGACCGGGTGACCTCGCGGGGGGCGGAGGTCCTGCGGCTGGAGGGACTCGGCGAGGAGGCGGTCGGGGCGCTGGGCGAGCGGGTTCTCGGGGCGCCGCCGTCGGCGGAGCTGCGGCGCCGGCTGGCCGCCGCGGGTGGCAACCCCCTGTTCGCCGTCCAGCTCCTGCGCGCCTTCCAGGAGGAGGCTTCGGTGACCGTGGCCGACGGTGTCGCGGATGTCGCCGAAGGGCCCTTGCCGCCGGGACTGCGCGAGGTCATCGTCCGGCGTTTCGGGCATCTGCCGAGGGCGACGACGGAGCTGCTGCAGGTGGCGTCGGTGCTCGGGGCGTCGTTCGCGCCGGGCGACCTGGCCTGCGTGCTGGGCAGGCCGCTGGCGGGGTTGCTGCCGCAGCTCAACGACGCCGTGGCGCACGGGCTGATCGGGGAACGCGGGGACGCGCTCGCGTTCCGCCACCCGATGATGCGGGACGCGCTCTATGAGAGCCTTCCGTCGGCGATCCGGCGCCGGCTGCACCACGAGGCCGGTCAGGCGCTCGCCGCGGCGGGCGCCCCCACCGCGCAGGTCGCCGCGCACCTGGCGGAGGGCGGCGAGCCGGGCGACCCGCAGGTCGTCGGCTGGCTGCGCAGGGCCGCCGAGGAGGTCTCGGCCTACTCGGTGGGAATGGCCATCCGGCATCTCGAACGGAGCCTGGAGCTGGCGGGCACGGACGAGGCCCGTGCCGCCGCGGTCCGCGCCGACCTGGTGCCGCTGCTGGCGCTGGAGGGCCGGTTCGCGGAGGCGCGCGAGGTCGCCGCGGCGATCCCGGCCGGGCGACTGGCTCCGCAGGACGAGATCAGGCTGCGCAGCGGCCAGGCCCGTGCCCTGTCCCGGCAGGGCCGCTGGGCGGAGGCCGCGTGCGCCTTCGAGTCCATCGCGGAGCTGCTGCCCGCCGGTCCGCTGCGGGCCCTGTTCGAGGCTCGGGCCGCATACGCGCTCATCTACGCCGGGGACGTCGCGGCCGGGCGGCGACGTGCGGAGGGGGTGCGGGCCGAGATCCGGGGCCGGGAGTACGAGCAGGCGCTCGGGGCCGCGCTGACCACCCTGAGCCTGGCGCTGGCCGCGGCGGGTGACCTCCGGGAGGCGCTGGTGCTCGGCGAGCGGGGGCTGGCCGCCGTCGGGAACTCGCGTCCCGCGCCCGGAGCGTTCCTCTTTCCGCACATCCCCGTCGGGTTCGTGCTGCTGGACGCCGACCGGCCGGCCGACGCCGAGCGCGTCCTGCAGGACGGCCACACGCTGATGGAGGAGGTCGGCGCGCTCAGCTTCCGGCCGTACTTTCCCGGCGTGCGGGCGCTCGGCGGGTTCCATTTCGGGGACTGGGAGTCCGCCCTGTCGCAGGCCGAGTCCGGCCTCGTTCTGGACGAGGAGATCGGCACCCGTTGGCTGTTCTTCGCCGAGACCGTGATCGGGCGGATCGCGCTCGCCCGGGACGACCTCCGGACGGCCGGGCGGATGGCGGCGGAGACCAGGCGGGCGCTGGAGGCGTCCGACGCCCCCGAGTTCGCGACCGGCCGGGGGTGGTCGTTGTGGATCGAGTCCCTGCTCCGGGAGGCCGGGGGCGAGGCGGACGCGGCGGCGCGGACGGCGGCGCGCGCCTGGCGGGCGCTGGCCGGCTGCGGGATGCTCGGCAACCGGCTGCCCGCCGTGGACGCGGTGCGGCTCGCGGTGGTGGCCGGCGACACGGGGTCCGCCTCGGCGATCGCCGAGGCGGCCGCGGTGTACGGCGGACGCGCCGGCACTCCCACCGCCGAGGCCCTGGGCCTGCACTGCGTCGGCCTGGCCCGCGGGGACACCGGCACGCTGGTGGCGTCGGTCGAGGCGTATCGGAAGGGGTCCCGCGGCTTCGAGCACGGGCTGGCGGCCGAGAGCGCGGCGGTGGCGCTGGCGCGCGATGGCCGTCCGGCGGACGCGCGGCGGATGCTAGCCGAGGCGCTGGAACGTTTCGAGCCGCTGGGCGCGAAGCGGGACGCCGCCCGCGCCACCGCCGCGCTCCGGGCGCTCGGCGTGCGGCCGGGGGCGCGGCGGCGCCGCCCGGACCGTCCCGCGCACGGCTGGCAGGCGCTGACGCCGACCGAACGGAACATCGCCGCGCTCATCGCCGAGGGCCTCACCAACCCGCAGATCGCCGAGCGGGCGTTCATCTCCAGGTACACCGTGGAGACGCACCTGAAGCGCGTCTTCACCAAGATGCGCGTCCGCAGCCGTACCGAACTCGCCGCGCTGCTGCTCTCCGGTGCCGCCTCCCCGGATCCCGACCGGCGCGCGGCCCGCTTCCCGCCTGCCGCCGAGCGGAGGGGTCAGCGTGGTCCGACGGCGTCGTAACGCAGGCCGCTGGAGGCGGTGCCGCCTCCGGTGCGCTTGGCGCGGGCGAGCCACAGGCGCACCGAGCCGTCCGTCCAGCGGGCGAGCCGCCACTCGCGGACGACGCGGACCCCGGCACGGCCGACCTCCTCCTCCGGGATCTCCAGCCTCACCACCCGCCCGGTGGCGGGGTCGATCGTCCAGTCGAGGACGCGGCTGTGCCCGATCACCGGTGCCGGGGTCCCGTCCCGGGTGGGCTGCCGCAGAGGGAGGCGGCGCAGCCGGACGTCACCGGGCCGCCCGTCGTGCGGCGCCGGGACGAGCGGCACCCAGTTCTCCGGCACCGTGGTCGCGAAGGTGTAGGTGAGGTCGGGCAGGCCGGGGACCTCGGCGCGCGGGGGGATCCCGGCGCGCGGGGTCTGGCCGTCCCGGTCGATCGGCTCGCCGGTGACGCCGGTGACGGTCCGTTCGACGGCCCAGGCGAGGTTGGCGGTCTCGTCGCGGAGGAACCTCACCTCCTCGACGGGCGCGGACCGCTGCGCCGAGAAGGCGGCCGGCGGCAGCACGAGCAGGGGCACCGGCGGCCCGTCGTGCGCCGACGCGGGCCGGAACAGCCCCCAGCCGCGCCCGGGGACGGTGTCGCCGTAGGGCGCCGGGGGCACGAGGGTGCGGATGCCGAAGCTGTCGGTCACCACGAGCGAGCGGACGCGGGTGAGGGAACCGCCGGGCACCTCCACCGGAACGACGAAGTGGTCGTTGGCGTAGACGGTGGCGTACTCCAGCAGGATCATCCGGGCCAGGTCGGTGGTGCCCGCGCCGACCTGACCGAGGTTGACGTCGGCGTCCTCCATCTGCCAGAACCGCGTCGCCGGCATCCCGGGATAGGCGGCCACGGTCGGGACGACGACGTGGGTGCGGCGCTCGGTGGCGGCGGGGGCGCCGAGCGACACGCCGGGATCGTGGTCGAGCTGGTACCAGTCGAGCCGGTCGCCGTCGTACTCGGGAGCGGTGAGCACCGTCTCGCCTCCGGAGTCCGAGGCGGCGGCCGCGAAGGCGTACTCCATCCGTTCGCGCCGCCAGGCGCCGGCGTCCGCGCCCGGGGTGTCGACCAGCGGCAGGAACCCGTCCGGCACGGGGCCCTCCCCCACCCGGAGCCAGGCCAGCCAGTCGGCGACCGCGGCGGCGACGGCCGCCGACAGCTCGGGCGGGACACCCACCGTCCCCGGGAAGCGGCCCCTGGCGTGGTCGCGCAGGACGTCCGTGCCGTGGGGCACCCGGCCCGCCATGATCCGCAGGTAGCCGGCCGTCGTCTCGTCGACCGCGGACGGCCCGGCGGCGGGCGCGCCCGGGACCGGGTAGCGCGCGACGACGCTCGCGCGCACCGCGCCGGCGCCGTGCTCGGCCAGGAACCGCAGCAGCTCCTGCCCGGTCTCGGCGGCCCAGCGCAGGTCGTGGGCCCCGAACGCGTCCTCGGCCTCGACGGCCGACTCCAGCGGACGGTCGGCGGGCAGCGGCGCCACCGGCGCGCCCGAGGGCCCGTACCGTACCGCGGTGAACCGTGCGGACTCGACGTCGAGTCTGGCCAGCACCGGCGTTCCGGCGTCCTCGCCCTGGAACTCGCCGAGCTGCCACTGCCGGGCCAGCAGCCAGAGCGGGTCGGCGGTGCGGGCCTCCAGCGCCGGGCTGAGGTCCTCCG
This sequence comes from Actinomadura kijaniata NBRC 14229, assembly GCF_001552175.1. Lineage (GTDB taxonomy): Bacteria > Actinomycetota > Actinomycetes > Streptosporangiales > Streptosporangiaceae > Spirillospora > Spirillospora kijaniata. Next base: position 19,161 of record NZ_BCQR01000065.1, on the reverse strand, counting down.
CGCGGGTGCGCGGCTCCAGTCGGCTCCAGGTGGTGATCGACGGGACGTGCTCGGGCTGGGCGGGCTGAACGGCGTCCCGGGTGTCGGGGGCGGTCATCTGGTTCCCTCCGTGGTGGCCGGCTCCGTGGTGGCCGATGCCGTGGTGGCGGCGGGGTCCGGCGCGTCCGGGACGAAGTCGGTCGACGTCTGCGGTTCGGCCATGTTCACCGGGAAGTAGGCGGCGGGCAGGATCTGCCCGGCCGCGCCGAGCGAGTCGAGGTCGGCGGCGCGGGTCCGGGTCAGGGCGAAGGCCCAGTTGAGCGTCTGCAGGATGGCGTCCGGATCCCAGGTGGGCGCGTCGTCGGCGGGCACGGCGACCAGCACGGCCTGTGGCGCGGCGGCGCCGGGGGCGTCATGCTCGAAGGCCAGCCCGGTCGTCTGCCGGGCGGCCGGGACGGCCTCGGTCCACTCGTCCACGACGAGACCCGACACGGGCCGGGTGAGGTCCAGGTCCCCGAGCGTGACGACCACCATGGAGACGACGTCCCCGTCGGGCGGGTTCTCCCCGGCCCACCGGTCGCCCGGTTTCCAGGGGAGCTGGACGGCGCGGACCGTGGCGGGCACGGCGGTCGCGCCGACCCCGGTCAGGGCCTCGGTGTAGATCAGCGCCTTGTGGAGGTTCGCCAGCTTCGGCCGCACCCGGCCGTACTTGGCCAGCCAGCGCCGGACGGCGCGCGCGGAGCCGCCCTCCAACCCGGCCGCGAGCGCGGCGGCGAGCGGGAGCGGGCCGGGCACCGCGACGGACTGCAGGACGGGAAGGTCCTGGCCGAACAGCGCCCTGAGCCGGGCGGCCTGGAACTCGCGGCGCCGCGCCGGTGGGCCCGCCGGGAGGTCGAAGTCGGCGATGGCGCAGCCGCACGCCTCCGCCGTGCAGGTCAGCGGGCGTTCCCGGAACTCGGCGACCAGCCGGCAGTGCGCCAGCCTGCGCTGCCGGAGCTCCGTCCGCGCCGACGCGGCCTGCTCCAGGACCTGCTGCGCGGTGCCGGCGCGCGGCGGCGGGGCGACCGCGCCGAGCACGCCGAACCCGGCGGCGGTCCGCAGGGCCGGGCGCACCGCGGTGTCGTTGGCCCCGGCCAGGCCGGTGATGGCCGTGCCGACGAGCTGCCAGGCGAAGTCGGCGCGGTTGCGGGTGGCCTGGTCGAACCCGGTCTCGGCGGCGGAGTCGGGACCGAGGAGGTCGGCGGCCTCCAGCTGCCGGGACTGCGTGAGCAGCCGGCGCACCGCCGAGGCGGCCTCCAGGAACTCGGCGAGCGACACCTGGTCGTACGGCCATCCGGGATCCCGCTCGAAGCCGGGCTCCAGCGTCCAGTCCGCGCCGATCCTCGCCGTGTCGCGGCGCGCCCAGGCGGCCGCCTCGATGCGCCGCTCCAGCTCGGCCCCGGTGTCCGGACGCGCGCCCCGGACCGGGGCGGCGATGTGGTCGATGGCGGGGATCTGCAGGTAGTCGAGGCTGAGCGGCGGCTGGACGAGGCTGGTCGTCCCGTCCGGGGACCGCCAGGTGTTGCGCCACCTGACCCGCCAGTTCGGCGGCAGCAGAGCGGTGGCGACCGCGTCGGCGGGGGCCGCCGCGACGACCCGTGGCTGGTCGGTGACGCCGGCCCCCCAGCGCAGCTTGTCGAACCGGGCGTCGTGGTTGAACAGCAGGAGCACCCGGTGGGTGACCGCCGCGCCGTTGTCGGCCGTGCGGCAGAACTGGAGCTCCGGCGGGGTGCTCGCGCCGTGCGCGGAGGCGTCGAGGGCGGCGGCGGCCCGCGTGGCGTTGCCCTGGGCGATCTGGTGGACGCCTTCGGCGAGCAGCGCGTCCCCGACCGCGTCGAGCGCGCCGGCGACGTCGGCCAGGATCTCCTCGACCGCCGTCCGGTCGCCGGAGGGAAGCGACGCGAGCTCGGCCGTCAGGTCGCCCGCGCGGTACAGCCGGTGCAGTTCCAGCCCGTCGGTCACCGCGGTCGACTCGACGGCCGGTTCCGCGGTCCCGTCGGGGGTGACGGTGTGCGCGCGGACGGGCGCGGCGGCCCGGAACAGCGGCAGGTGCTGGTCGAGGGGCCCGTCGGGGTGCTCGTGCAGGCCGCGTTCGAACCGGTAGCCGAGCAGCAGGCCGAGGGGCTGCCCGGCGCGGACGCCGGCGATGAGCTGCTCGGCCAGCCGCACCCGCCGCGACGTCAGGTCGATGGCCAGCGGATTGCCCGCTTCCTCGGCGGGAGCGGCGCCCCCGGGGACGGCGTTCCCGCCGCCGTGGGAGCGCCAGCCGCTGCGCAGCACGGCCGCCGTGACGGCCTGGGCGAGCGAGGGCGCGTGCACGTGCCCGGCGCCGTCGGGCGCCGGGTGGAGCGCCCCCTCCGGAACCCCGTCGGGCAGCGGCACCTGGTCCCTCGTGCCCGAGGGCGGCGTCAGGTCGCAGACCCACCCGTAGCCACCGATGTGCGTCCCGGCGGCCTCCCCGGCGGGGCGCTCCCGGACGAGCCGTTCCAGCCGGCGCGCGGGGAACGAGGTGATCCAGGCGTCCAGCCGGTGCGCGGTCAGGGCCAGTGTCCCCGCCACCTCGCGTTCCAGGCGTTCGGGAGCGACGTCGAGCCGCACCAGCCGGTCGAGGGCGGCGCGGAACTCCCGGATCCCGGCGGTGACGGTCGCGTGCCGCCCGTCGTCCGGCCGCCGGGCGGCGGCGAGGTAGTCACCGACCGTCAGCGCCGGGTCGGTTCCGCCGCCGGGCAGCGGGAACGGCTGGGCGAGGCGCCTCGCCAGCGTCGAGGTCACCTCGCGGGGGAAGATGTCCACCAGCTCGGGGTCGGGGATCTGCCCGACGCCCTCGATCAGCCCGGCGGCGTTGGAGTGCTCCCCCAGCAGCGCCGCCCGCAGCAGCCGCCGGAAGAGCGGCACCGGGCCGGGCGGCACGGGGACCTGGTCGGCGCGCAGCCCCGGCGCGGCCAGTTCCGTCAGGTACGCCCGGATCGCCGCCCGGTCGGCGCCCGCCACCGGCGTGCCCAGCCGGATCGACTTGTCGGCGAAGACCGCCGTGGCCAGCCGCGGATCGTCGGCCGTCGCGAGTTCGAGGTCGGTGAACAGCTCCCGGGACGGTCCGGCCACCTGCTCGCGCCAGCCGCCGCCGAGTTCCAGGCGGGCGAACCGCCACAGCCAGGCGATGTACTCGTTGCCCAGCATGCCGCGCACCCGCATCTCGCGCGGGAGCGCGTCGGTGGCCAGGATGTCGAGCATGACGCCGTCGGGGTCGTCGAGGCCGGGGCGGACGCGCGGCACCGGCGACCGCGCCCACACCCGGTTCAGCAGCCGGACGAGCAGGCCGACCGCCCTCGCCTCGCCCGGGCCGCCGGGCTTCCACCGGGCCATCGCCGCGACGGGCAGCATCCCGTAGACCTGGGCGCCCACGCGCAGCGTCGGCAGCGGCCCGTCGGGGTGGACGTGGGAGACGAAGTGCGAGCGGATGGCGGGAAGGTCGGCGGTCCAGCCCACCTGCGCGCCGTCCATCAGGTGGCGGACGAGGTAGTCGAGCCCGACCGGCCAGAGCAGCCGCCGCACCTCGGCTCCGGGAAGACGCAGGTCGTCGGAGCCGTTCGGGGCGCGGCCGAGCGCGGTGGCCGCCCCGGACGGGACGGGGCCGCACCGCGTCCGTGCCAGGACGTCGCCGTCCGGAGGGGTCAGCGGGAGGCCCAGTGCGTCCGCGAGCAGCGCCGCCGCGCTCTCCGGGCGGGCCGCCGTCGCGGGCGTCCCGGTCACCCGCGCCGAGAGCGCCGCCTCGCGCGACCGGGGCGCGTAGCCGCTGGACGCGGTCTCGGTGTTGTTGGTCGGGGTGCCGGGCGGGACGAAGCCGAGCCCGGCCGTCGCGGCCTGCGCCTCCAGCAGCTCCGACAGGATGGTGGCGCCCCGCGCCGGGGTGGCGCCCTCGTCCACGCCATACACGGCGAGGAACTCGACGTGCTCGGTGACGCCCTCGATGACGGCCGCCATCCCGGCGTCCACCGCGGCCGGGAAGTCGACCAGCCACCGCATGCCCTCGTCGACCGGAGGGTCCTCGTCGGTGAGCGGGCGGGCCGCGCCGTCCTCCGCGCCGTCCTGGGACCCGGTGGGCGACGGGCCGACCGCCAGGTCCGCCCGCACCTCGTGGGGGAAGTCCGCCTCGATGGCCCGTCCCCCGGCGAAACGGGCGAAGAACCTCCAGCGGGTGGGCATCGCCCGGGCGAGCGGTGCCCGCGTCCAGGTGCCGGTGCGATCGAGGGGGTCGGGGAAGTCGCCGGTGGCGTCCGGCTGCATCACCCGGGCGATCCAGGTCGCGCGGGGCGCGCCGTGGTACCGGACGAGCTCCTCCCATGCCTCGGACGTGCCGGCGCCCTCCCAGTAACGGCGGCCCGCCTGCCGTTCCGCGGCGGTCAGCTCGGCCTCGTGCGAGTCGACGTGGATCTGGTCGGGGTAGACCCGGACGAGCAGCCGGGTGCCGTCGAACCTGGTCTCCAGGCGGACGGGCAGCAGCGTCACCGGGTACCGCGTGGACAGCGACCAGCCCGCGGCCTGGTCGGTCGCCGGGGCCTGGTCGGTCAGTGATCGGGTCATCCGAGGGCTCCAGGGGCTCGCAGGGTTCCGGCGGCTCCGGCGAGGGCGGCCGGCTCCGGCTCGGCGGGCAGCAGGTCGCTCGCGTGCCGGGCGACGAGCGCGGGACGTTGCAGGGCGACGCGGGCCATGTCGGCGGCGTTGCGGCCGAACACCGCGCCGTCCAGCGGCTCGGTGCCGAAGCCCCCCGCGCCCGGCGACAGGAACAGCGCGTCCGCCGGGAGATGGCCCCAGTGCAGGTCGTCCCAGTGGGCTCCCGACCAGGGCGTGCCCGGCACCCAGTCGCCGGGTGGGCCGTCCACGCCGAAGCGCGGCGCGGTGGGCTGCTCGCGCAGCAGGAAGAAGTGGCCGGGCCTCCCGGCGTCCGGGTCGGCGTCGCCGCGGGCCTGCTCGGCCGTCAGCGGAAAGCCGAACAGCAGCAGGTCGGGCTCCAGCCGGGCGTGGAAGATCGGCAGCACGTCCGGACCCGTGACGTCGCGCCGCCCGGCCGCCGTCCAGGTCGCCGCGCGCATCGTGACGGCGGTGGCGGGGTAGCGGCGCAGCACCTCGCCGCGGACGACGAGGATCAGCGACCGCTCCCCCGGCGCGCCGACCGCGGTGAGGTGGGAGCCGAGCGGCCCGGTGCCCCACGCGGGGTCGGTGAGCGGCGGGATGTCGGTCAGCGGCGCGCCGGCCGAGACCGCGTTCCGCACGTCCCAGAACTGCCGGAACCAGGTGTTGCGCGGGTCGGCGGGGAACTCCCGCCAGAGCATCTCCCGGCTCGTCTCGTGGTTCAGGCCCACCATGAACGCCTCGATGAAGCGCGGGTTCGCCGCCAGCGCGGTCAGCGTCTCGGGCGTCACCTCCGACAGGCCGGGGACGACGTTCTCCTGCGACAGGCCGCGCAGCAGCTCGTAGGCGGGCACGGCGAACGACACGCCCGCGAGCAGCCGCCGCAGCGGGTCGCCGGTGTCGGGGATCGCCTCGGCGAGCGGCCCGTCCCCGAGCGTCAGGCCGGCCAGCACCTTGCGCGGCACCGTCCGCTCCGGCCGGAGCCGGTCGCGGACGGCCGCCGCCGTGGCGCCGACCGGCACGGTCGCGCCGCGCGCGTCCCGGGCGAGGGCCTGGGCGGGGGCGAGGTACCGCTGGTGCCGCAGCGCCGCCTTCATGAAGTCGTCGCCCATGGCGGCGCGGTCGGCGACCAGGCTCGGCCGCAGGTCGGCGAGCGCGACGCCGCCGCCGCGGACCGACGCGCCGGGCAGCCGCTCGACCGGGCGCGACTCGCTCCAGCCGGTGGCGGACCCGTCGGGATCGAGGTCGAATCCGATGCGGTAGGCGGCGTCGTTGCCGTCGGCGGTCGCCCCGACGCGGTAGACCAGCAGGTCGGGGCGGCGGGTTCCGCTGAAGTCGGCGACGACGATCCCCGCTCCGTGCTCCCAGCCGGCCTCCCGGTCCTCCGGGACGGTGACGGGCTCGCTCCAGCCGCCGAGGACGACGCCGCGGCGGTTCAGCGTCCGGCCGAAGCCGTACCTGGCGACGACGCGGCCCCACTCGTTCCAGCCGGTCCACAGCACCACCAGGTCGGGCCGCAGGTCCTGGCCGAGGTCGGCGACGTCGACCGCCACGTCGCCGAGCCCGCCGACGGTGTAGGGCAGCGTCACCGTGTCGCCCCAGCCGCCGGTGACGGCGCCGTCGTCGGACAGCCGCCAGCCGATCCGGTAGCAGATCCTGTCGCCGGAGGTGTAGACGAGGACCAGTTCGGCCCGGCCGTCGCCGTCCAGGTCGGCCAGCGCGATGTCGGCGCCGCTCATGACGGTGCCGAACGGGTCGTGCACGGGGCGCGGCGGGCCCCAGCGGGCGGGCACGCCCTCGGCGTCCAGGTCGAAGCCGACCTGGTAGGTGACGCCGCCGAGATCGGTGCCCAGCACCACCATGGCCTGCGGACCGGACGCGGTGATCCGTCCCACCGCCACCGCCATCACCCCCACCTGCATGCCGCCGAAGTCGGGGCCGGTGCGGGCGGCGGAGAACCCGCCGAGCCGCCCGTCGGCGTCGAAGCCGTGCGCGACCCGGTGCCGGACGCGCCCGGCGCCGCCCTCTCGGGAGAAGTCGGCGACGATCAGGGACGAGAACAGGCCGACGCGGGCCGCCCACCGCGTCTCGGCCGGAGGGACGGCGTCGGGGGCGCCGGTGCCCCGCACGTCCCGGGGGAAACCGTGATCTGTCCACTGGGCGTTGTGGTCGACCGACACCATCCGTCCGTCGGTCGTGACGGCGAACAGCTCGGTGTCGCGCCCCGCCCGCTGAACGACCGGGCCGGGCTGCCACAGCGACAGCCCGCCGGCCGGCGGGCGCAGCCGCGTGCCGCTCCAGTTCCACTGGTCGTCGATGGCGTGGTCGAGCCGGCACAGCGACACGTCGTCGGGGTCGTTGCCGGGGACCACGAGCACGCCGATGGTGGAACGGCCGTGGGAGTCCTTGCCGCTCTGCCGCGCCACCGACACCACCGACGTGCCGTCGTAGGGCGTCCAGAAGTTCCGGATCGGACGCAGGTCGCCGCGGGTGAGGATCAGGTGGCCGTCCGTGGAGGCGTAGGCCATGCCCCGGAAGCCGGCGTAGCCCGGATGGGCGGCCGAGAGGTTGCCGTTGATCAGCGGCACGGCGCCGTCCCCGACCTTGAGGTCGAGCCAGATCGGGGGGCTCGACTGCCGGACGCACGCGTGGAGCCCCCCGAGGTTGGTCTTCACGTAGATGAAGTCGCGGCTGCGGGTCGCGAGCGGGCCAACGGCCAGCTCCTTGGGGCTGATGGTGGAGGGCTTGCCGAGCTCCCGCCACGTCCAGGTGGAGGTCGCGGGATCGAAGTCGCAGGCGTGCAGGCCACGGTCGCCGCCGATCACGTAGACGCTGGTGCCGTGGGCGTGCGGGTCGCTGCGCAGGCCGCCCGGCGGGGATCCGCGGTCCTCCCACACCCAGATCCCCGGCAGCCGGTCCCAGCGCCGCTCCCACAGCCTCCCGTCGGCCACGCGGACCAGCACACCGAGCCGCCCGCCGTCGCCCAGCGCCACGCCGTGGGAGATCACGGCCGCGCCGCTCGGCGGCCGGCCGTGGTCCAGCCACAGCCAGCGGCCCTCGATCCACCGGCGCTCGAACAGGTGGCCGTCGTCGGTGGCGATGAAGAACCGGCCCTGCACCATGTCCCCGCCCGACGAGGCGACCGTCCGCGCCACGTCGTCCGACACCGCGGGGGACTCATCGTCGGACGCGGCCGTGGGGTCACTCGCGGAGGCCGTCGCGCCGGTCCGGGTGACGTCCCACCAGGGGTCGGCCATCGCTGCCCGGAGGGACGCCTCGTCCAGTGTGCCGAGGGGGCGGCCGGTCACCTGCTCGAACGGGGCGCCCCCGGCGGGGACGTCGGCGGGCGGGACGGCCGTCTCGCCGGTGGCGAGCCGTTCCACCGCGGCGGGCGCGGCGCCAGCGCGCGTCGCCAGGGGGCCGCGGGGCCGCAGCAGCCGGCGCATCGGCACCGAGGTGGCCGCCCGCAGCCCCGCGTTGTCGGCCAGCTCGTCTCCCACCGACGGTCCTTCTCCGGCGGGAGCGGCGCTCGCGGAAGGGGCCTCCACCGCGCCGAGGACCGGGCCTGTGACGGCGAGCAGCTGCGGATCGCCGAGGGCCCGGCCGGGCCGCTCCGGGTCGAGCCGCTTGGCGTGCAGCTCGGCCGACACCTCCCGCGCCGCCTGCCCGGGCAGCAGCCGCTCGTTCAGGTCCCGCACGGCCGCCGCCGCCTCCCACGCGGCCGCGGCCAGTTCCTCCTGGTGGCGCTGCACGACCTCGGTGCCGAGCGCGGCGGCGGCCCGGTGGCGCGGATCGAGGTTCAGCTCGCGCAGCCACGCCGGCTCGCCCGCGGGCAGGCCGGTGGCGTCCGCGTGGACGGCGCCGTACAGCGGCGGGGTGAGCCACTCGTCGGTGTCCTGGAGCAACAGTTCGATGACCTGCCGCCAGGACGCCCGGACCTGCTCGTCCCAGACGGTGGGTTCCATCGACGGTGCGGCCAGGGCGCCCTCGAAGCCGAGCACCGAGGTGCCCTCCCGGCCCGGGGGTGCGGTGACGGGCAGGCCGCCGCCGGGGGCGGAGACGTCCACGGGCCGCTTGCCGGCCTCCGGCGGCAGCGGCCGGGCGCGGAGCCGGCGGACCAGGGACTCGAAGTCGCCGGCCGGGCCGGTGGTGAACGACCAGTGGTGGTAGGCGGGCAGCACGACGACGTCCTGCGCGCCGGGCCTGGGCGATTCGGGGCCCCAGGCGGGCACCAGCGTTCCGGTTTGGGGAGGCCGACCCCCGGTACCCGCCAGCCGGCCCGCCTCGAAGGCGGGGACCACGGCCGCGTGGTAGCGGGTACCGGCGCGGAGCCGGCGCGGGCAGACCAGCCGCGACAGGGACCGCTCGGGGTGGTCGCGCAGGACGGCCGCGACGTCGTCGCCGTCCCCGGTGAGCAGCACCTGGGCGTGTGCCCACGCCCACGACTCGGCCAGCGGCGGCAGCTCGCCGACCTTGCAGGTGAGGGTCGGCAGCGCTCCGGCGGGCGTGGCCATCTCGGCGTCCTCGGCCGGGACGGCGACCAGGACCAGCCAGGGACGCAGCCGTCCCTGGCCGTCGGCCTGGGCCGGGGTGAACGCCCAGGGCAGGTCGGGACGGTCGAACTCCACCGCGGCGAACAGGGTGTCCTCCGCGCCGTCGGTGCCGGGCGCGGGGAAGCTCCGGATGATCTGCCGCTCGTCCAGGCCGGTGACGTCGCCGGGGCCGTGGACCACCGCGGTGGTGTCGGCGGGGATCACCCGCCCGTCGTCGGCGGTGAACTCCACGTGCAGCGGGACCTCGCCGCGCACGCGCGGCAGGGACCCGGTCCGCGGATCGGTCCCGGTGACGGCGCGGGCCACACCGTCGCGGACCCAGGGCAGAAAGCGCAGTCCGGCCGCCATGTCAGGACACCTCCGAGTGGTCGATCCGGGCGGCCGGCGGCCGCGCGGCGAAGCGGGCGGAACCGGTGCTCCGCGTCCGGGCGTTGGCGGCCGGGCCGTGGCCGGCCAGGGCGGCGAGCAGGGCGCCCTCGCGCGCGGCGGAGCGGTGCCCGCCGGTCGTCGCGGCGGCGGTGTCCGGCATGGGCCGGCCCGCGGCGTCGGGGTCGTCGATGACGATCCGGTCGTAGGACTCGTCGCCTCCGGCGGCGGCGAACACGGTGAGCCCGGCGTCCGGCAGGTCCGTCCCGGCCGGGACCACGAGTCGCCGGCCGGCCTCGCGGCGCTCGGACTGCGGCCGCTGGACCATCTCCGGCATCGTCAGGTCGAAGAACTGGCCCGGCGCGTAGTAGTCGTGGATCGGGTCGCCGAGAGCGCCGGGCCGTCCGCCGAAGCGGAACGAGGTGATCTCGAAGCGGTGGGCGCCCCGGACGCGGCTGGTGCCCAGGCGGTCCAGGTCCACGCCGAGCGGCAGCAGGTTCTGCCGGACGCCCAGGACGGTGCCGGGGTGCATGACTACCTGCCCGGCGGGCGGCTCGGGAGTGCTGAGCGAGGCCATCTCGGCGCCGGTGTCGGGAGTCGTGACGTCCCAGGTCGCCGGCTGCTTCAGCGTCTCCAGCAGGAGGAGCGCCGCGTTGACGGACGCCGGCTGCTCCTTCTCGGTGGGGTCGCCGAGCACCTTGTCGATGCGCTTGCTGATCTCCCAGCACAGCAGGTGGACGGTGACCTCGCCGTGCGCCCGCCACGGGCCGGGCCCGCTGATGCCGGCGCGCAGGGTGAGGGCGAGCAGGGTCCGGTCGCCCCATTTGACCGACGCGGTCACGCCGAGCTCGGCGGTCAGCCAGAACGGTTTGAACTGGATGAGCGCGTCCAGCCAGGCGCGGCCGTCCACGGTCAGTTCCGAGAACTCGAAGTGCAGGATCAGCGCCCCGCCGAACTGGACGTTGTTACTGGTGACGGCCAGGTACGCCTCGACGCGCAGCAGGTCGCCGCTCTTCTTGAGGTTGATGGAGAAGCGTTTGAGCTCCGGGAAGCCCACCGGCCGGGGGAAGGACGGATGGAAGCCTCCGATGGAGATCGCGAAGTTCTTCTCGCCCTTCCACCGCAGCCGCAGCGCCATGTCGCCGCTGACCGGGCGGCCGAACAGCTTGGAGTCGACGAGGCTGCCGTCGAGGGACACCTCTCCCGCGGCGGGGTCGAGCGTGCCGACCACGTCGAGCTGGAACCGCCCCGCCTCCCGGAAGTTGATCACCAGTCGGCCCAGCGTGATCAGCCGGACCGGCTCCGGGAACTCGACCATGATGCCGAGATCGGCGCGGACGACCCCGGCCAGCCATTCCAGCCGGGCCATGATCCCGACGAGCGTGCCGGTGGGATCGGGCGGGAACATCCGCCCCAGCGTGGCGATGACGGCCGGCGCGTTGCCCACCGGATCGGCTGGGAACAGCACCGCGTCCAGGCTCCGCGACCGCGTCGCGTTGCGCAGCTCCTCCAGGTTGGCGCGCCGGTTGAGGCCGAGGACGGCGCCGAGCCCGGTGAGGGTGATGCCGGCCGGCAGCACCAGGCCGGGACGCCACTGGAACGATCCGGACACCAGCAGCGAGTAGCTCTCGCCCCCGTCGCGCCCGGTGAGCGGTTTCCCGTCCGGGGTCCTGGTGTTGAGGACGGCGACCGCCTGGAGGCGGAACCCGCTCGAACCGGGCGCGACGCCGCCGGCCATCCCGAACTGGAAGGCCCCCGAGTACATCCCGCGCGGCTCGTCGATGGACAGGTACCCGCCGCCGTCCACCACGCCGAGCAGCAGGTGGAGCCCGAGGCCGGACGGCGCCTTGAACCGCGGTGCCAGGTTCGCCCCGCCGAGGTTGCCGCCGTCGTCGGGGAAGGTGAGGTCGGCGGCGATGCCGACGTCCTCGACGACCGCGGTGAGCCTGCCCACCCGCACCGAGACGGTGGCGGTCGCCCACGCGGTGACCGCCTCCTCGGCGAGGGACGCCTCAACGCCGATCCGGACCAGCTCCGGGCTGATCCCGAGCACCGAGCCGTGCACCGGGAACTCCGCGATCAGGCCGGCGGCTCCGGTGAGGTGCAGGCCGGCGCGGTGCGACCACGCCACCCCCAGCTCGAACGGGATCGACACCTTGCGGTGCGGCAGGACCCGCTTGACGAAACCGTCGCCGTCGCCGCCGGCGAGGACGACCTCCGCCCGGCCGGCCCGCACGCCGATCTCGATGTCGTCGCGCCCGAGGCCGAGCGCGGCGCGCAGCGCGAGCACCAGCTCGCCGACCGCCAGGTGCACGCCGTCGGGCGCGCCCACCACCCAGGCCGGTTCGTCGGGCGCCGAGATCCGCGCCACCTCCGCCGCGATCCGCACCCCGGGGTCCGGGCCCGCCACCGTGACACCACCGGGGCCGAACGCGAACGCGTCGGCGGACACCTCCATGTCGCCGCTGACGTTCCAGTCGCCGGCCCGGCCCACCACGTGCGCCGCCACCCGCGGGATGACGATCAGCGCCGGTCTGCCGTCGATGAGGCCGAGGCCGAGGTTCGCCCCGAGCTCCACCTCGTTTCCGCCGGCCGTGTCGGGGATGCGGGCCCGCACCGACAGCAGGTGGCCGGCCAGCCGCTCGCCGTCGGGCCCGAGGTCGGGTCCGATGCCGGGCCGGATGCCGCAGTCCGCGTCCAGGCCAAGGCCCCGCAGCAGCGCCGCCGCCTTGGGCAGGATGCGGGCCGCGGCCCGGTCGATCGCCTCCGGCGTGTCCAGCCCGTCGGGGACGTACAGCGACCGGAAGTACGCCCCGGGGTCGGACAGCAGGTCGATGAGCCGCTCGGGATGGACCTCGGTGCGGCGCCGCGGCAGCCGGATCGGGTTGTCGCCGGGCGGCATCGGCGGGCTGGGCTCCTCCTGGTCCGCCGCCGGTGTCACAAGGCCCAGCAGCGCGGCGGCCGGGAGCGTCCAGCGGGCACGGCGCGCCAGGTAGGCGGCCGGCAGGTGGTTCAGCAGGTCGCCGACCATGGCGTCGAACAGCTCGTCCGGCACCTCGCCCTCGATCTTGGGCGGCAGGGCCTTCAGCGGCCCGGCGGCCTCGCCGAGCTTCTGGAACGCCTTGATCACGCCGCCGAGCGAGTCGCGCGGCAGTTCGGCGGCGACCTCGGCCATGTCCTCGACCGCGCGGCCGATTCCGTCGGCCCACTCCTGGAACGCCTGCGAGTCGTACCCGATCAGCGGGCCCAGGTCCCAGCCGAGCGCGCGCAGCAGGTGGTTGCGCCGCCACGGGTCGGCCGCCGCCCGCGCCGGCTCGACGTAGAGGGCGAACTCGGTGAGGATCTGGGCGAGGACGCTGCGCTCCGGCTCCGCCGCCGCCCCCGCCTCCCCTGGCGTTTCCGTCGTGTCCTTCATCTCCGTCACGGCTGCCTCCTGGGCAGGTCGTCGATGTCCAGCAGCAGGGAGCGGCGCAGCCCGGACAGGTTCCGCTCGGCGGGGGGCAGCGCCTCGACCGGCAGGGTGTAGCGCGTCCCGGTGGGCCAGGACGGCCAGTTGCGCACCGACTCGACCGGTGCCGCGAGCGCGGCGTGCGTCGCGGTCGCGGCCGCCAGCGCGGTGATGAGCGCGGTCTCGTGGTCGTCGGTCCAGTCGTGCGCGGGACCCGAGAAGTCCGGGCCGGTGGCCTTGGCCGCCTCCAGCACCTGGTGCAGGGGCGTCGCGGCCCGCCCGGCGAACCGGCTCTCGGGCGGCTCGGCCGCGCCCGGATCGGCCGCCGACAGCACGAACCCCGGTTGGAGCAGGTGCGCGCAGCCCAGCATCCCCGCCGCCCGCTCGGAGGTGAACAGGTCCCCCACCCGGGCCGGGCGCGGGTTGCCGTCCGCGCCGCGCACGTGCTGCACGGTCGCCGGCGCCGCCGGGCCGTCCCACGGCGCGGCCAGCAGGTCGTGCAGCCGCTGCCGGGCCGGTTTCCAGAAGCTCCGGCGGACCGCGGCGTCCGTGCGGGTCGCGGCGACGAACCGGTACACCCAGTGCCAGTCGCGGAACACGCCGAGCGAGAACTCGTGCGCCAGCGGGGCGCCGGGCTTGCCGTTCTCCCCGGTGAGCGTCGGGCGCGACCGGGGCACCCGCAGCCCCGTGTCGAGCAGCCCGCCGCCGTCGGGACCCCAGCCCGGCAGCGGGACCAGCCCGCCGCCCGTCAGCGCGTCGAAGGCGTCGCGGTCGGTGGCGCGCAGGAAGGCCAGGTAGGCCCACAGCTCACCGGACCATTCCCGGCGCGGCCGCACGGTCGTGACCGGCGGGAACGGGCCGTCGCCCGCCCAGCCGAACGGCCCGAGCCGCAGCAGCGCCGCGTCGTTGGCGGTGACGGCGTCGAACCAGGCGCCCGCCGTCGCCTCGGCGGCGGCCCGTAGCACCTTGAACGTGGACAGCCGCCTGGCCACGCGCTCGTCGGAACGGCCGGCGACCAGCTGCGCCAGGGTCGGCCCGGACGGACCGTCGGGCAGCCGCGGCAGCAGGTGCTCGGGCAGCAGCTCCGACCGTCCCGGCACCACCGGCCCCGGCCCCTGCGGGTACGAGGGGTCGACGGCGACCGAGCCGAGCGGCGTCAGCTCCGGATGGCCGGGCGGCGCCGGACCCACGACGGCGCCCGCGACGTCCCGCGCGAACAGGGCGGTGGACGCCGACACCTGCCCCGTCCCCCACACGTTGGGGTCGACCAGCTCGGTGAGGGCCGTCCCGGCCGTCCGCCAGCCCTCGACCACCACCGGGCAGCGCCACCGGTTCCGCTTCCATCGCGCGATCGCGAGCTGGGTGGCCAGGTCGGCGACCCCGCTCACCGGCCCGGCGTACCGGTCGGCGGCGGGCACCTCCACCGGCGCCAGGCGGTCGGAGTAGCGGACGGCGGCGGCGCCGGTGTCACGCGCCGCGCGGGCGCGCCGGGCATAGGTCTGGAACTCCCGCACCATGCGGACGGTGTCGGTGTCGTAGTTCCCGTAGAGCGGCGGCGGGGCGCCGAAGCCGAGTTCCAGCAGGTCCTTCTGCAACCGCTCGACGGCCGCCCCCGCGGTGACGACCGACGCCGGACGGCGCAGCCCGTCGTAGACGGCCTCGTCGGCGCCGCGCGCGTCGTGGTCGAACTCCCGCAGCACGAAGCCGTAGGGGATGTCCTCGGTGAGGGACGCGCCGAACTCCATACCGACCTCGAACGTCGTCAGCGGGCCCGGCTCCGGCCGGTCGCCGAGGTGCCACCAGAGGGTCTGCGTGGCCTTCTTGGCCTCGCCGTCCCCCCACGAGAAGCGCAGCTCCCCGAGGTTGCAGTGGCCGACGATCTCCTTGCCGCCGCCCCAGTCACCGAGGTAGCCGTCGAGGTCGCGGGAGGCCGCCAGGTACTCGGCCAGCGCCTCCGGCCCGGTCTTGCCGGTCGGGTCGCCGACCGGGACCGGAGTTCCCGCGGGCCGCCGCGGATCGGCCTCCTCGTGCCGGACGAACCGCGTGGCCAGCCGCCAGTCGGGCCGGGCGGTCAGCATCCGTCCCGGGGTCAGCTCGCCCACCGACGGTTTGCCCTGCACCCACCAGCCGACCGGATCGCCGCCGGTCAGCGGCACCTCCACGCCCACCTGGCGGCGCGCCCCGCCGCGGTCCTCGGCGGCCCAGCCGACGTAGTGCAGGTGCGGGACGCCGTCGCCGATCTCGTAGCCCGTCCGGTGGAGCATCCTGGTCAGGCGGGCCTCGTTGCGCAGCGCGCTCGCCACGAACGTGGCCAGCACCGCCTCGGTCCGGTTCTGCCCCTCGTACGGCCTGCTCCGGTCGGGGCCGCAGGCGTACGGGAGCACCGCCGAGAACCGGGTCCGCTCGGCGAAGCCGTAGTGGATGTCCCCGCCGATCAGGACGAGCCGGCGCCGCCGTACCCCGTCGGCACCGGGCGGCGCCGCGGCGCAGAGCCGGCCGAGCGTCTTGTGCATCGAGGCGTCGTCGTGGAACCAGGCGTCCTCGGCGTCGGCCTCGTACCGGCCGGCGAATCCCTTGACCAGGGGCTGGACGATCTGCTCGACGACCGGCACCCCCAGGAACGCGGTCGGCTGCGCCACGATCGTCACCGCGTCGTCGCCGAGCGGCGGCTCGGCGCCCAGCATCGCGTCCAGCGGGCCGTCGTCGTACAGCAGCACGCCCCGCTGGCCGAAGTAGCGGCGCCAGGTCCGGGTGTCCAGGACGACGAGCTGGTACCGCGGCCAGGTGATCGTGTAGTGGTAGGCCAGCATGTCCGCCGCGGGCGGCTTCACCTGGACGCCGTACTTCAGCTCCAGCGGCAGCCCGAGGCCGGTGCGCAGCACCAGGTCGTCGGCGGCGCCGGGCGCGGCCAGCCAGCGCTCCAGGGCGCCGAGCACCGCGCGGCCCGGCGTGCCGTCCGCGAACCGCCCGGGCGTGTTGCCCCAGTGCTGGAACACCGCGTAGGCGGCCAGCGCGTTGCGCACCATCCGCCGACCGAGCCCGTCGGCGATGACGGCCTTGGTGATCCAGTCGGTGCCGATGTTCCAGTCGTCGGAGACGTCGTGGTCATCGAAGATCATGTATGTCGGCGTGTTCGCCAGCGCCCGGCGGACCAGGCCGAGCCCCTCGCGGAACTCCTCCAGCCGCACCGCGTCCTCCCGCCAGCGGACGAACCGTTCGGCGATCCGCTCCTGGTGCTTGAACGGCCGGTAGGGCAGTCCCCGCACGATCAGGCTGTGGACGTCCTCGCCGGGCCTGCGCCGCGCCGGATCCTTCAGGATCGCGGTGTCCTCGGGGAAGACCTCCTCGAACCTCGGCACGGTCGCGTCCCACAGCACGTCCGACCAGACCAGCAGGTACATCCCGGCGTACTCGCGGAACGACATCAGATGGCTGTCGCAGTCTCCGGAGGTGAAGTGCGCCTGCCCGCGCACCACGCCGGCGCGCAGCCCGGGGCGCAGCGCCGTGTCGGCCGGCCCGCCGTCCGCCGGGAGGGTCTCGGCCGCCATCCCCAGCCGCGCGGTGACCCGCTGGATCATCACCAGCAGCGGATCCGCCACGTTGTCGGCGTAGATCTGGTCCCCGGTCATGATCATCTGTTGCGGTCGCCGGTGCGGGTCGGCGACGTCCACCCGCACGATGTGGTCGAGCGCCGGCAGCAGGTCCCGCCCCTCGGCGTGGGGCCGGCGGCACGACCCGTGGAAGACGCGCAGCCTGTTCGGGTCGTCCGGCGGGGTCGGGAAGGTCGGGTAGCCGGGACCGCCCGGGTAGGTGAGCGCCCGCGCCGCCTCGGCCGGGTCGGCGTGCACGACACCCGCGTCGAAAAGGCTCGCCCGGCCTGGACCGAAGTCGAGGTCGTAGCCGTACAGGCGTCCCGCGGCCAGCGCCCCTTGCACCGTCACCGCGACGATGTGCAGCGACTCCCCCAGCCGGACCGTCGGCATCACGGCCGCCATCTCCGGCGCGCCTCTCGGATACCCCGGCCCGTCTCCGACGGGGAACACCCGGAGCGTCACCTGGCAGCGTTCCCGCACACCGACGATGACGGTGACGCTCGTCCGGTCGACCCGCCGGACCATCGGCCCGAACAGCACGAACGGCGTCGTGGAAGCGGTCTCGCCCACCTGTGGCCCCCTCGCGTGCGCAGGGGAGCCACGCCACGAGAGAGGCCGGGTTCCCGCACCCGGCCCCCTCGGCCGCCGCCGATCACAACGGACTCCCCCTGAAGTCCGCCCGCCCGGCAGGGCGCGTACGCCGTCCGGAACGAACGCCCCAACCCTGCCGGTGGCGGCCGCCGCCGAACATCCCTGACCTCAGGTATTCAACGCACCCGCTCCACTTGCGGGTGGCGGCTCAAACCGGTCCGGCGCCAAGAACTCCCCACACAATGAGATCTGGTTCATGAGCTGGTGGGCGTTGGCTGGAGGCCATGGGCCGCAAGCGACGGCCACCCCCATGGATCGCGTCCGACGAGCTGCGGGCCCGGCTCGAACCGATGCTGCCGATGGTCCGGCGGCGCTACCACTACCCGGGCCGGGATGGGTGGGGAACCGGCGTGGTGCGCGGCCAGGTCGACGTCGTCGGGACTGCGGTTGGCGTGGGACAGGCGGTAGCCATAGCCGGTGGCCAGGATGGTGGCCAGGGTGGTCTTGCCGGTGCCGTCACAGCTTTCCAGCACCATCACCGGATGGTGCGCCGCCCAGGCCGCAACGAACCGGTGCGCGGTCCTGGTGGAGAACGCGGGCGGGTCACTCACGACGCCTGTGCCGCCGTTGCAGTCGCGGTGAGGTGGATCAGTTCCACGGGATGGCGCATCGAGCCGAGCCATCGCGGCACGGGCCAAGTGGTGGCCGACAGTCCCTCGGGGACCTGACGGCTCGCATGCGCATATTTCTTCAATACCGCCGACGCGGGTTCCCTCCATGATCATGCGGTCCGCTTCATCAGGGAAGGAATGACGTGAAACTCAGACAGACCCTCGGCGCGCTGGCCGTCGCGGTGTCGGCCGCGACCGCCCTGCCCGTCGCGGCGACGCCCGCGACCGCCTCCAGCTGGCAGCTCGTCGCCAGATACGGCGAACGGGACGAATGCGAGTACAGGGCTCTGTACTACATCGACGGCTCGATCGGGCACGAATGCCGGTGGAACGCCTACGACGTGTGGTGGGAGCTCTGGATCGGCCCCTGACGACGACCGCCGCCGGCCCCTCCGGGTCGGCGGCGTCCTCGGGCACAGCCCAGCCGGCCGGCGCATCCTCCGCCCGGGCCGCCAGCATGGACGCTGGCGCGGAGGACTCTCTGCCATCGAGGAGCGCGTGCAACGCGCGCGCAGGCCGATCCAGATGAACACCACGCTCACCAGGGCCACGGCCAGGTTCACGCCGAGCGCCATGTGAATGCGGGTGAGCTCCGCGCTGCGCGTCGCGGCGACCGCACTCCGGCTGTTCTCGGCGACCACGCATGACGCCTCGGCAGGGACGGTGGCGGGTATGGAGGTGCCGCGCCGGTCGGTGCGCCGATCGCACCCAACCGCCCGCGACCGGTTCAGAACCGGCTGGTCTCGTCAGTGCGGGCCATCGAGCGCACCTGCTCAGCTGTTTTCCCCTGGGTCCTACGTAGGTCTGCGCCACACAGGTCCGCACCGGTCAGGTCCGCACGGGTCAAGCGCGCGCGGGCCAGGCGCGCGCGGGCCAGGCGCGCGTCCCACAGGTCCGCGTGGATCAGGTTCGCGCGGGTCAGGCGCGCACTGGTCAGGTCTGCGCCGGTCAGATCCGCGCCGGTCAGATCCGCGCCGGTCAGGCGGGCGTGAGCCAGGTGGAGTTGACCCAGGTCAAGGGTGCGGCGTTCGGGCCGGTGGGGGCGGGTGGCCAGGGCGGTGAGGGCGGCCTGCACGTCGGCGTCGGGCCGGTCAGGCAGCCGCGGCCGCCAGCCCAGGCGCGGGCCGTCCTGGTCCTGGTGCCGGGCGGCGGGGGCGCGGCGGCGGATGAGGGTCTCCAGCACCTCGATCACATCGTCGTGATGGGGGGCGGAGTCCCGGGCCACGTGGTCCAGGGCGTAGACGCCGCCCGGTCGCACGTCCATCTGTTCTGAGCCTAGCCGTTCCAGAGCC
>NZ_BCQR01000064.1 GCF_001552175.1 Actinomadura kijaniata NBRC 14229 | reverse complement strand
GGCGGGCAGCGGCCCGCCGCCGAGGCCGCCGCCCCCGCCTCGCCCTACAAGGCCACGCGGCTGCCCGCCTCGTACGAGATCCCCCAGGTGACGCTCACCGGCACCGACGGCAAGCCCCACGACCTGGCCGAACGCGCCCGGGGCAAGGTCACGCTGCTGTTCTTCGGATTCACGCACTGCCCCGACATCTGCCCCACCACCATGGCCGACGCCGCCGGGGCCATGTCGCTGCTGTCGCCGCGGGAACGCGCCAGGACCCAGGTGGTGTTCGTCACCGCCGACCCGCGCCGCGACGGACCCGCCGTCCTCAAGGACTTCCTCGGCCGCTTCGACCGGTCGTTCGTCGGCCTCACCGGCCCCATGGAGGAGATCCGGAAGGCCGCCGCCGACGCCAAGGTCCCGCTCACCCCGCCGCCCGCCGACGCCAGGGGGAACTACCAGGTGTCGCACGGCAGCAACGTCATGGTCTACGGCCCCGACGGCTCCGGGAAGCTGATGTTCCCCTACCAGTTCGGCAGCGCCGACATGGCCAGGGACCTCAGGACGCTGCTGGCGCGCGAGAACGCCGCCGGCCCCGGCAGGGCCGGGATCGCCGTCACCGACGCGCGGGTCCGCGTCCCGTCCACCCCGGACGTGACCGCCGGGTACCTCACCCTCACCAACGACGGCACCCCCGACACTCTCACCGGGGTCTCCTCCCCCGCCGCCGGGTCGGTGGAGATGCACCGCATGGAGATGGGCCACGGCTCGATGAGGATGGAGCAGGTGAAGACCGTTCCGGTGCCGAAGGGCACCGTCCGGTTCGAGAAGGGCGGCCTGCACCTGATGCTGATGAAGCCCGAGGGGATCAGGGAGGGCCGGACCGTCCCGCTGGTCCTGCGCTTCGCGAGGGCGGGCGAGATCAGAGTCGAGGCGACCGTGGTCCCCGCCGGGTCCTGACACCGTGAACGGCCGGGGCGCGGAACACCGCGCCCCGGCCGTTCGGACCAGGCGTGTGGATCAGACGTGTGGCTCAGACGAAGACCGCCAGCGGCTTCGCCTGCCCCCCCTGCTCCTCCACCAGCGCCAGGAACGTCCCGTCGGGCGCGAACACCCCCACCGGCCCCGGCCCCAGACCGGCCGCCGCCAGCCGCCCGCCGTGGGCGATCCTGCGGGCGTCGTCCTCGGTCACGTCGCGGCGCGGGAACGCCGCCGCCACCGCCTCGGCGATCGGCAGGATCTCCATCTCCTCGGCGAGCTGGTCGACGGTGCGGGCCATACCCAGGTCGTAGGGGCCGACGCGGGTGCGCCGCAGCGACGTCAGGTGCCCGCCGACGCCCAGATCGGCGCCCAGGTCGCGGGCCAGCGCCCGGATGTAGGTGCCCGACGAGCAGGCGATCGAGGCGTCCACGTCGACGAACTCCCCGGTCCGCCGCACGTCGGTGACCCGGAACTCCGACACCGTCACCGGACGGGCCCGCAGCTCGACCTCCTCGCCCTTGCGGGCCCTCTTGTAGGCGCGTTCGCCGTTCACCTTGATGGCGCTGACCTGCGGCGGGATCTGCTGGATCTCTCCGGTCAGCCGCGCGATCCCGGCCCGCAGCGCCTCGTCGGCCACGTGCGCGGCCGAGGCGGTCGCGGTGACCTCGCCCTCGGCGTCGTCGGTGTTGGTGGACTGCCCGAGCCGGATCGTGGCGTCGTAGCCCTTCTCGGTGAGGGCCAGATGGCCGAGCAGGCGGGTCGCCTTCTCCACGCCGATCACCAGCACGCCGGTCGCCATCGGGTCGAGGGTCCCCGCGTGGCCGACGCGGCGGGTCCGCGCCAGCCGGCGCAGCTTGCCCACCACGTCGTGGGAGGTCCAGTCGGCGGGCTTGTCCACGATGACGAGGCCCGAGACAGAGTTCACTGGTCGTCGCTCCGGTCGTTTCGGTCGGTGGGGCCGCCCGGCGCGCGCAGCGCCGCCCGCAGCCGGTCGATGATGTCGGACGGGTCCCCGGCGGCGGTGAACGCCGCGGCGGTGCGGTGGCCGCCGCCGCCCAGCTCCACGCACGCCTCGCCGACGTCGACCTGCCCCTTGGAGCGGGTCGAGACGTACCAGTCGCCCTCGTCGGTCTGCTTGCACACCACCGAGACCTCGGCCTCGTCGGTGCGGCGCAACTGGTCGATCACGCCTTCGAGCTGGTCGTAGGGGACGCCCCGCACGTCGCGGTCGGCGCGGCCGATGGTCGTCCAGACCAGGCCGAGACCCCCGGCGGCGTCGCGTTCCAGGCGGGCCCGCGCCAGCGCGCCCGCCAGCACCTGGAGGTAGCCGAACGGGGCGCGGTCCCACAGCTCGCGGCTGACCTCGGCGGGGCGCACCCCCGCCTCCAGCAGCCGTCCCGCCAGGTCGTGGTCGCGGGGGGTGGTGCAGGAGTACTTGAACGAGCCGGTGTCGCTGGCCAGCCCCGCGTACAGGCCCTGCGCGACGTCGGCGGTCAGCGGCGCGTCCAGCCGCCGCAGCAGCTCGTCCACCAGCACGGCCGTCGCGGCGGCGGCCGGGTCCACCAGCCGCACGGTCCCGAACACACCGCCGGAGGCGTGGTGGTCCACGACGATCAGCTCGGCGGCGCGGCCGGCGTTGGCGGCCAGCGAGCCGAGCCGCGCCGGGCCCGCCGCGTCCAGCGTGATCATCAGTTTCGGGGCGGCGGGCATCATGCCCGGCTCCACCAGCAGCTCCTGCCCGGGCAGGAACCGCAGGCTCGCCGGCACCCGGAACGGCTCCCCGAACGAGGCCAGCACGCGCTTGCCCAGCCCCCGCAGGGCCTGGGCGAGCGCGAGCATGGAGCCGAGGGCGTCCCCGTCCGGCGCGACATGGCAGGCCAGGCAGATCTCCTCCGCCCGGCCGACCAGCCGGACGGCCCGGTCCCAGTCGAGGCCGGGCCACCGGTCGCCACGCGTGGCCGAGCCGCCACCGGTGACCGGGGCCGTCATGACGAGGCGCGCCCGGGGGTCGCGTCGCCCTCTCCGTCGTACCCGTCCTCGTCGGCGTCCTCGTCGTCGACGGCGGGCTCCTTGTAGGGGTTGGCCTCCCCGGCCCACTGGGCGCTCTGCGCGGCCCTGGCCACCTCGGCGTCCCGGGCCCGCGCCTGGGCCAGCAGGTCGTCGATGTGCGCGGCGTTCTCCATCACCGAGTCGAGCTCGAAGGTGAGGCTCGGGGTGTGCCGGACGCCGGTCTTGCGGCCGACCTCCGCCCGGATGACGCCCTTGGCGCTCTCCAGCGCCGCCGCGGTGTCGGCCCGTTCGGCCTCGGTGCCGTAGACCGTGTAGTACACCGTGGCGTCCCGCAGGTCGTTGGTGATGCGGGTGTCGGTCACGGTCACGAAGCCGAGCCGCGGGTCCTTGATCCGCCGCTCCAGCATCTCGGCCACGATCTGCTGGATGCGGTCGGCGAGCTTACGCGCCCGCGCTGCGTCCACCATGATCGCACCCCCCTTTCTCGGTCTGGGACCAGGACGCTAGTCCTCGTCGTTGAAGAGCCGCCGCCGCACCGACAGCAGCTCGATCTCCGGGCGACCGGCCACCAGCCGTTCGCACTGGTCCATGACGTGGTGGGCGTTCTCGGCGGTCCCGGACACCACCGCCACCCCGATCTCGGCCCTGCGGTGCAGGTCCTGCTCGCCGGTCTCGCCGACGGCCACCCCCGGGAAGTGCTTGCGCACCTCCGCGACGATGGGCCGGACCACCGCCCGCTTCTGCTTGAGCGAACGCACGTCACCCAGCAGCAGGTCGAGCGTCAGCGCTCCCACGTACACCTGGACGATCACCTCGGATTTCTCTGGATGTGGAACGACGGCGGGATGGCGGAGTGTTCCCGGTCCGTCACCGGTTCGAAACACCGCGTCCCGCGGCGTCTCGGAGACGCCGCGTCCGGCCGCCGACATGGCACGACGCCAGGCTAGAAGATCAACCTGGCGTCGCGTCACTGGTTTTCGGCCCGGTGGGACGGGCCCTGCGGCCCGGCGGGGAGCCGGGCCGCGGGGCGGGCGGCCGGTCCGGTGGTCACCGGGCCGGCCGTCCTTCACCGCGGGTCTCAGGCGCGGGGCTTCTCCCGCATCTCGAAGAACTCGATGATGTCGTCCACCTTGATGTCCTGGTAGCCGATGCCGATACCGCACTCGAAGCCCTCGCGGACCTCGGTGACGTCGTCCTTCTCCCGGCGGAGCGAGGAGACGGTGAGGTTGTCGCTCACCACGACGCCGCCGCGCAGCAGGCGCGCCTTGGCGTTGCGCTGGACGACCCCGGACTGGACCATGCAGCCGGCGACGTTGCCGATCCGCGGCACCTTGAAGACCGCGCGGATCTCGGCGGTACCGAGCTGGACCTCTTCGAACTCCGGCTTGAGCATGCCCTTGAGGGCCGCCTCGACCTCTTCGATCGCCTGGTAGATGACCGAGTAGAAGCGGATGTCCACGCCCTCGCGGTCGGCCAGTTCCTGCGCGTTGCGCTCGGGCCGGACGTTGAAGCCGATGATGACCGCGCCCTCGGACGCCAGCGCCAGGTTGACGTCGTCCTGCGTGATCGCGCCCACACCGCGGCGGATGACGCGCAGGGAGACCTCCTCCCCGACATCGATCTTGAGGAGCGAGTCCTCCAGGGCCTCCACCGAACCGGAGACGTCGCCCTTGAGGATGAGCAGCAGCTCGTCCCGCTCGCCGCGCTCGAGGTCCTTGAACATGTCCTCGAGCGAGGTGCTCTTGCGCGAGCGCAGAAGCTCGGCGTTGCGCTTGCGGGCCACGCGCTTGTCGGCGATCTGCCGGGCCACCCGGTCGTCGTCGACGACCAGGAAGTTGTCGCCCGCGCCGGGCACGGCCGTCAGACCGAGCACCAGCACCGGACGGGACGGGCCCGCCTCCTCGACGTTGTTGCCGTTCTCGTCGAGCATCGCCCGGACGCGGCCGTGGGCCACGCCGCAGACGATGGAGTCGCCGACGTGGAGCGTGCCGCGCTGCACCAGGACGGTCGCCACGGCGCCCCGGCCCTTGTCCAGGTTGGCCTCGATGGCCGTGCCCTGGGCGGGCATGTCGGGGTTGGCCTTGAGCTCCAGCTCGGCGTCGGCCGTCAGGACGATCGACTCCAGCAGGCCGTCGATGTTGATGCCCTGCTTGGCGGACACGTCGACGAACTGGGTGGTGCCGCCGTACTCCTCGGCGATCAGGCCGTACTCGGTGAGCTGGGCCCGGACGCGCTGCGGGTCGGCGCCCTCGACGTCGATCTTGTTGACCGCCACCACGATCGGGACACCGGCCGCGGTCGCGTGGTCGATGGCCTCGGTGGTCTGCGGCTTGACGCCGTCGTCGGCGGCGACCACCAGCACCACCAGGTCGGTGGTGTCGGCACCGCGGGCACGCATGGCGGTGAACGCCTCGTGACCCGGGGTGTCGATGAAGGTGATCTTGCGCTCTTCGCCGTCGACCTCGGTCTGCACCTGGTAGGCGCCGATGTGCTGGGTGATGCCGCCGGCCTCGCTGGCCTGGACGTTGGCCTGCCGGATGGCGTCCAGCAGCTTCGTCTTACCGTGGTCGACGTGACCCATGACGGTCACGACCGGCGGACGGGTCTGGAGGTGCTCCTCGCCGCCCTCGTCCTCGCCGTACTCGATGTCGAACGACTCGAGCAGCTCGCGGTCCTCGTCCTCGGGGCTGACGACCTGGACGTCGAAGTCCAGCTCGACACCGAGAAGCTGCAGGTCGTCGGGTTCCACCGACTGCGTGGCGGTCACCATCTTGCCGAGGTGCATCATGATCTGCACCAGCGACGCCGGGTTCGCGCCGATCTTCTCGGCGAAGTCGGTCAGCGAGGCGCCCTGCGGCAGGCGGATGGTCCTGCCGTTGCCGCGCGGGGCCTGCACGCCGCCGATCGCCGGGGCCTGCATGTTCTCGAACTCTTGACGACGCGCCCGCTTCGACTTGCGACCGCGCGCCGGACGACCACCGGGACGGCCGAACGCGCCCTGCGTTCCGCCGCGGCCACGACCGCCGCCACCGGGACGGGGGCCGAAGCCGCCGCCACCGCCGGGACGACCGCCGCCACCGGGGCCACCGCCGCCGGGACGGGCGCCGAAGCCGCCGCCGCCACCGGGACGACCGCCGCCACCGGGACGGCCACCGCCGCCACCGCCGCCCGGACGGCCACCGCCGCCGCCACCGGGACGACCGCCACCGCCGCCGCCACCGGGACCGCCGCGCCCGGGGGCGCTGGCGGGACGGGACGGCATGTTCATCGGGCTCGGCCGCGGACCCGCCGGACGCGGGGGCATGCCGCCCGGGTTCGGACGGGGACCGCCCGCACCGGGAGCACCGCCCGGACGCGGGCCGGGACGCGGCGCGCCGCCGGCCGGACGCGGACCGCCGGGACGGTCACCGGCACCGGCGCCGCCCTGCGGACCCGGACGCGGGCCGGGACGCGGACCCGGCTTGGGCGACTGGCCCATGCCGGTGTTGGTCGAGCTGAACGGGTTGTTGCCCGGACGCGGCCCCTGCGAGCGACCGCCGCCCTGCTGGCCCTGGCGCGGGCCGGGACGCGGACCCGGCTTGGGGGACGGACGCGGGCCCGGCCTCGGTCCGCCGCCCTGCGGGCGGGAGCCGGACGGGGCCTGCTGGCCGCCCTGCTGGCCTGCCTGCTGGCGCGGAGCGGACGGGGCCTGCGGGGCCTGCTGACCGCCCTGCGGAGCGCTCGGAGCACTCTGGGGAGCGCTCTGCGGGCCGGCGGCCGCGGCGGGCTGCTCCACCGGCATGCCCGGCGCCGGCGGCACCGGACCCGGGGCCGGACGCGGGCCCGGCTGCGGACCCGGCTTGGGCGCGCCGCCCTGCGGGCTCGACTGCGGGCTCGGCTGCGGGCTCGGACGCGGGCCCGGACGCGGACCCGGCCTGGGGGCCGGACGGGCCCCCTGGGAAGAATCGGACGCGCCGCCGGAGGGCGACGCCGGACGCGGACCCGGCTGGGGGCCCGGCTTGGGGGACGGCCGCTTGGACGCGACCTTCCGGTCTCCGGACTTGCCGGAGTTGTTGTTGAAAGCTTCGGTAAGCCTGCGAACGACCGGCGCCTCTATCGTCGAGGACGCCGACCGTACGAACTCGCCCATCTCCTGGAGCTTGGCCATGACGACCTTGCTCTCGACTCCCAGCTCCTTGGCGAGCTCATATACCCGGACCTTGGCCACTACACTCCCTACTCGGTCCGGGGGTGCGGCCTCCGGACCGTCGTTAACCTGCCGTACTCATCGCGGCGTGCTCATCGAGCGCTCATAGCAATCTCGACCTGCTTCCGACTAGACGTCGCTTACTGATCGGCCACCTGGCCATCCTGCTGCTACGGCGCGGACGCCGCAAGCCTGTCCCTCAGCACACCGGTGTCGAGCGGCCCCGCCAGGCGGAAGGCCCGGGGGAACGCCCGACGACGCTCAGCGAGCTCCAGACACGCCGGATCGGGATGCAGGTGGGCACCCCGGCCCGGCAGCCGGCCGTGGGGGTCGGGGACGATGACGCCCTCGATCACCACCAGGCGCAGCAGGTCGGACTTGACCGTACGAACCCGGCAACCCACACACGTGCGGATGGGCGCAGCCGGGCCGTCGTTTCCGAGTCTACCGCGCCGAGGCGTCGGCGGGACCTGTCGCATGCTCTCCTGACGTACTTGATACGTACTTGATCCAGAAACGCCGGACTCGCCGAGCTTACTCCCCCGTACCGGCGGGCTGCGCCGCGGGCTGCTGCTCGGTGTCGGACCGGATGTCGATCCGCCAGCCGGTCAGCCGGGCGGCCAGCCGGGCGTTCTGGCCCTCCTTGCCGATCGCCAGGGACAGCTGGTAGTCCGGAACGATCACCCGGGCGGCCCGGGCGTCGGCGTCCACGATCTCCACCGAGGAGACGCGGGCGGGCGACAGCGCGTTGCGCACGAACTCGGCCGGGTCGTCCGACCAGTCCACGATGTCGATCTTCTCACCGTGCAGCTCGGCCATCACGTTGCGGACGCGGCTGCCCAGCGGGCCGATGCACGCGCCCTTGGCGTTGACGCCGGGCTTGCGCGACCGCACCGCGATCTTGGTGCGGTGCCCGGCCTCGCGGGCGATCGCGGCGATCTCGACGGTGCCGTCGGCGATCTCGGGGACCTCCAGGGCGAACAGCTTGCGGACCAGGTTGGGGTGGGTGCGCGACAGCTGCACCGACGGGCCCCGGTGCCCCTTGCGGACCTGGACCACGTAGGCGCGGATGCGCTCGCCGTGCTTGTACTCCTCGCCGGGCACCTGCTCGGCGGGGGTGAGGATCGCCTCGATCCGGCCGAGGTCGACCAGCACGTTGCGCGGGTCCTTGCCCTGCTGGATCACCCCGGAGACGATGTCGCCCTCCCGCCCGGCGTACTCGCCGAACGTCAGCTCGTCCTCGGCGTCCCGCAGCTTCTGCAGGATCACCTGCTTGGCGGTGGTGGCGGCGATACGACTGAAACCCTCGGGGGTGTCGTCGTATTCCCGGACCGGGTTGCCCTCGTCGTCGGTCTCGGTCGCCCACACGGTCACGTGCCCGGTGGCGCGGTCCAGCTCGACCCGTGCCCGGGGCGCGGCGCCCTCGGTGCGGTGGTAGGCGATCAGCATGGCGTCTTCGATGGCCTTGACGGCCACGTCCAGCGAGATGTCCTTCTCGCTCTCCAGGCTGCGCAGCGCGGTCATGTCGATGTCCACGAGGCTCCCCCCTCTACTCCGGCTCGGCCGGAGAACGCGTTTCGTCGGCCCCGGCGGTGTCGGCCGACCCGCTGTCGTCGGAGGCGGCCCCGTCGTCGGCCCGGCGGAACTCCACCTGGACCCGGCCGCGCCCCAGCTCCGCGTAGGAGAAGGCGCGCCGCACGGGCTTGCTCCCGGCCTTGGGTCCGCCCTTGCCCTTCGCGGGCCTGGCGACGACATCGAGCACGACCGAGGTGTCGTCGGCCTCGACGACGCGGCCCTCGATCTGGCCGCCCTCGGTCAGTGGCGCGACCACGAGCCGCCCGGCGGCGCGGCGCCAGTGGCGCGGCTCGGTGAGGGGGCGGTCGACGCCCGGTGAGGTCACCTCCAGCACGTACGGCGCGGTGCCCATCACGTCCGACGCGTCCAGCAGCTCGGAGACGGCCTGGCTGAGGTCGGAGACGTCGTCCAGGCTCACCCCGCCGTCGGCGTCCACGACGATCTTCACGAGCCGGCGGCGGCCGGCGGGGCGCACGTCGACCTCCTCCAGGTCGAAGCCCGCCCGGGCCACCTCGGGCTCCAGCAGCCGGGTCAGTTCGGCGACGGCCTGCTCGCGCGGCAGCCGTCCGCCCTCGGCGCGGCCCCGCTGAGCGCCGTCGCCATCGGACCGAACGCTCATGGGACCTCCCTCTCGTCGTGCTGATTCCACCGTGTGTCCGTTGCCCTCTCAAGACTATCGACAGCCGGACACCTCAGCGGTCTTTCGGACAGCTCACCGGCGCGCCGGGTATGGAATGCTTGGACCGGCCCGTCGGACGCCCCTGCGGGAGAGCCCACCGGCCGCCGTCGCCGCACCGGTCCGACACCGATTCGCCATCGCCGTCGGGTGAGGAGCCACGCTTGCCAGAAGCCGTCACGCCGGGCGCTCCCGGCGTGTCCCGCCGCGCGGTGCTGGGCACCGGCGCGTTCGCCCTTCCGCTGCTGAGCGGCTGTGAACCACCGGGCGCCGTTCGCAGGACGGCGCACGCGGACGTTCCGGCCCTGGTCGCCGCGATCACGGACGAACAGGACCTGATCGCATTCTACGAGGCCGCGCGGAGCGCCCACGCCGGGCTGGCCCGGCGGCTGGACGCGGCCCTGGCGCACCACCGGGAGCATCTGGCGGTGCTGCGGCGGCACCTGGTGCCCGGTTCGGGGCCCCGGCGGGACGAGGGCGGGGCGGTCCCCGCCCCGCGCGTCCCGCAGGTCCCGCGCGGTACGGCGCAGACGCTGGCCGCGCTGCGGGAGGCGGAGGCGAGGGCGGCCGCCGCCCGGCTGGCGGCCGTCGCGAAGGCCGCGCCGGGGCTGGCGCAGCTGATGGCGAGCATCGGCGCGTGTGAGGCGGGACACGCGGTGGCGCTGGGAGGACGGCCGTGACCGACGTCCCGGCGCTCCAGGAGGCGTTGAAGGCCGAGCACGCGGCGATCTACGGGTACGGGGTGCTGGGCGCGCGGCTGCGCGGCACCCACCAGGCCACGGCCCGGGTGATGTGGAACCTCCACCGCGCGCGCCGCGACGCGCTGGCCGAGCGGCTCACCGCCGCCGGGGCGACGCCCGAGGCGGCGGCCCCGGTGTACCGGCTGCCGGTGCGGTCCACCTCGGGCCGGACGGCGGGCGAGCTGGCCGCCGCGCTGGAGGACGCCGTGGTGGCGGCGCTGGTGGGGGCGGCGGGCGCGGCGGACGCGGGGCTGCGGTCGTGGGCGGCCCGGGCGATGCAGGAGTCGGCGGGCAACGCCGTCCACTGGCGCACCGCGATCGGGCGGCCGCCGGGGGCGGCGGGCGCGTTCCCGGGGCTGCCCGCCGCGGCGCTCTCCCCTGAGCCGCGGCCGGGCGCCTGATCCGGTCGGCCTGATCCGATCGGCCTGAAACGATCGGCGTTCCCGCACCACTCCCTAGTGATCGACTACTAGGGAGGAGCCCTGCCGATGAGGCGATGGGCCAAGGGGACCGCCGCGCTCGCCGCGGCGATGGCGGTGGCGCCCCCGTACGGCGCGGGAACGGCGCACGCCGCGCCGCCGACGGCGCCGGACAAGGGCGGGCGGGCGACCGTGACACTGATCACCGGCGACCGCGTCCACGTCAGGGAGGACGCGGGCGGACGGCCGCTCGTGCGGATCGAGCCCGGCGCGGGGCGGGAGAAGGTCGCCTTCTACCGCAGGAGCCGGGGAGGGGAGCTGTCGGTCGTCCCGGCGGACGCCGCGCCGCTGGTCGCGGCGGGCCGCCTGGACGCGGCGCTGTTCGACGTCACCCGGCTCCTGCGGGACGGGTACGGCGACGGCGCGCGCCCGGACATCCCGCTGATCGTCGCCGGGACGCCCGCCCGCCGGGCCGCCGCCCCGGCGGGCGGGACGGTCACCCGGCCGCTGGCGGCGCTGAACGGCGCGGCGGTCGCCGCCCGCAAGGACCGGGCGGCGTCGGTGTGGGCGTCGGTGCGGTCGTCGCTGACCGGCGGCGCGACGGCGGCGTCCGGCACGGGCCGGGTGTGGCTGGACGGCCGGGTGCGCGCGACGCTCGACCGGAGCGTCCCCCGGATCGGCGCGCCGTCGGCGTGGCGGGCCGGGTACACCGGCAAGGGCGTGACGGTGGGCGTCCTGGACAGCGGCATCGACGCCGCCCACCCGGACCTGGCCGGGTCCGTGGTGGCGGAACGGGACTTCACCGGCTCCGGGGACGTCCGGGACCGCAACGGCCACGGCACCCACGTGGCCTCGACGATCACCGGCGACGGCGTCGCCGACCCCCGGTACCGGGGCGTGGCCCCGGACGCCCGGCTGGTCGTGGGCAAGGTGCTGGACGAGAACGCCGCGGGCTCCTTCTCCGGCGTGATCGCGGGCATGGAGTGGATCGCGCAGCAGGGCGTCAGGGTGGTGAACATGAGCATCGGCGCGTCGCTCCCCAGCGACGGCACCGATCCGCTGTCGGCCGCGGTCGACGCCCTCACCGCCCGCACCGGCACGCTGTTCGTCGTCGGCGCCGGGAACGCCGGCGGGGACGGCTCGGTGACGGCCCCGGGCCTGGCGGAGGCGGCGCTGACCGTCGGGGCCGCCGACGCCGACGACGGTGTCGCCGGGTTCTCCTCCCGCGGCCCGCGGCCGGGCGACGGCGCGGTCAAGCCCGACGTGACGGCGCCGGGGGTGGACATCACCGCCGCGCGCGCCGGGGGAACGTCGGCCGGGGACCCGGTGGGCGACCGCTACACCACGATGAGCGGGACCTCCATGGCCGCGCCGCACGCGGCGGGCGCGGCGGCGCTGCTGTTCCAGCGGCACCCCGGCTGGAAGCCCGCCCAGGTGAAGTCCGCGCTCATGACCACCGCGCGGCCGGCGGAGGGCGCCTCGGTGTTCGCCCAGGGCGCGGGCCGGATCGACGTGGGGCGGGCGGTCGCCCAGCGGGTCCTGGCCGACCGGGGCGGCGTCTCGTTCGACCTGCGGCGGGCGGGGGCCTCCCAGCGGGTGACGTTCCGCAACGAGGGCGACGTCCCGGTGCGCCTGGACCTCGCCCTGCGGATGCGCGGACCGGACGGGCCCGCCCCGGACGGGATGTTCTCGGTCAGCCCGGCCGTGCTGGAGATCCCCGCGGGCGGCACCGCCGACGCCACGGTCACCGCCGAGCCCGGACAGGCCCCCCGGGGCCGCTACGAGGGTGGGCTGACGGCCCGGCGGGGGGACGAGGAGACGCTGCGGCTGCCGGTCGGCGCGGTCTGGGAGCCCGCGCTGCGCGAGGTCAGGCTGGCCGGCGTCGACCGGACCGGCAGGCCCGCCGGGACGACCGTGGAGACGACGCCGTGGGCCGTCCTCACCGACCTGGCCACCGGGAGGCAGGCCGAGACGTACATCAGCGGGAGCGGCGTCGCCGCGCGCGTGCCCGCCGGCCGGTACTCGCTGCACGCCGTGGTGCCCACCGGGGACACCGACATGGCGCTGTTCTCCTATCCGGACCTGTCGGTGGGCGACCGCGACCTGACGATCACCGCCGACGCGCGCCGGGCCCGGCGGGTCGCGGTCCGGGTGGACAGCCGGACCGCCGTGCGCGCGGGGACCGACGAGATCGGTGTGACCGAGACGGTCGCCGGGACGCCGCTGTCGTTCGGGGTGGCGGTCGCCGGGACGGTGACCGGCCTGTCGGCCCGGCCCACCGCGAAGGTCGCCGGACGCCCGTTCGGCTTCTACCACGTGGCGAACCTCGCCGAGCCGGACGGCCCCCGGGCCTACCACCTGCAACATCTGTCGGACGGCCGGATCCCGCGCCGCCTGGAGCGCAGGGTCCGGGACGCGGAGCTGGCGGCGGTGGACTCGGCCTACCACGGCGACCGGCCGCTGACCGGGCGGCGTGAGACCGTCGCCCGCGTTCCCGGCGTCCTGTTCGGGGCGGGTTACGGCGAGTACCCCGTCCGGCTGCCGGGACGGCGCACCGAGCTGTACACCGCCTCCTCCGCGTTGCGCTGGAGCCGGGTCCTGTCGGCGGGCCAGGACGAGGGGGAGGGCTTCCTCATCAGCGGGTCCGACCCCTCCACCGGCGAACCGGGCCGGACGGCCCACCGCTGGAACGCCGCCGCGCCGGGCACGGTCGGCGGTGGCGTGCGCAAGGCCGCGAACGGGCCCATGGCCTTCAGGACGAGCCCGTTCGCGACGGCCGACGCCACCGGCTACCGGAGCCACCCGACGACCGCGCGGACTTCGCTGTGGCGGAACGGCGAGCTGCTCGGGTCCTCCGACTCCGACACCGTCCAGGTCCCCACGCCCCCCGGCGAGGCCCGCTACACCCTGCGCTCCACCGCGGAACGCGCCGCGTCCTGGACCGGTCTCGGCACCCGTTCCGAGACGGAGTGGAAGTTCCCCTACACGCCGACGATGGCGAGGATGGAGGAGCCTCCGCTGTTCGTCGTGCGCACCGAGGGGGACTTCGACCAGGACAACCGCGCGCCCTCGGGCGGCCGGTTCGCCCTGGCCCTGCGGGTCACCGACGGGCGTCTCCACTCACCCGGGACGCCGCCCCGGTTCGGCCGCCCCTCCGTGGAGGCCTCCTACGACGACGGGAGGACCTGGCATCCGGCCGAGGTGACCACGGCCGGCGACAACCGCTGGAGGGCCGGGCTCACCCACCCGCCGCTGCCCGGCGGGCACGTCTCGCTGCGCGTCCGCCTGTCCGACGGTGAGGGCACCTCGCTGGACCAGACCGTCATCCGGGCCTACGGGCTCCGCTGACGCCCGGGGCTGTGTTTCAAAAGCCCTGGCCTACGGCGCTCGCCCTGGGGGCTCGCTTCTTACCAGGTCTTGGCGAGCGCGACATCGCTTCGCGATCTGACCTGCGGGCCCTCGCCTTCGGCGTCGGGCCCGCAGGTCAGGTCACGCGCTCGCGTGCGTGGCCGGGGTCCACCGTGAAACACGCCCTAGTCTTCGACGTCCACGCCGAAGGAGCGGGCCAGCTCGGGCAGGTCGTGCCCGTGGCCCTGCCCGACCGGGCGCAGCCGCCAGCCGTCGCCGCGCCGGTAGACCTCGGCGAGCAGCAGGGTGCGTTCGGTGGTGGCGGTGTCCAGGGTGGCGCGGGCCAGCGGCACCGAACGCGTGCTGGGCACGGCGGCGACCTCGATCGCGCCGAGGTCGCCGAACGTCCCGGGCCCGTCGATCGCCGCCGCGACCGCGACCCGCCGCACGGCCGGGGGCAGGGCTGCCAGGTCGAGGGCGACCGACTGCTCGGCGGGGCCGTCGGTGGACAGCCGGACGGTGCCGTCGGTGCTCTCGGGCGCGCCGTAGAAGACGAAGTCGCCGTCGGCGGCGACCCTGCCGTCCTCGTCCAGCGCGAACGCCACGACGTCGGCCGTGCCCCGGGCCTGCTGGTCCCAGCTCACGGCGATCGTCCACCAGGGCGCCTCGGGCAGGTCGAACACCGCGCCGCGCGGCAGGGTGCGCGGGTGGGCGGGACGGGGCCGGGGGACGGTCCGGCCGGTGTCGGCGCGGTCGAGGGGGACGCCGGGCCGCACGTCCTCCAGCAGCTTGCGGAACGTCTCCTCGTCGATGATCGGGACGCCCTCGGCGCGGGCGCGGCGGGCCTTGCCGGAACCGGAGTCGGGGTCGTTGGCCACCAGGGCGCTGGTGTGGCGGCTCACCGAGGTCATCATGTTGAGCCCGGCGGCCACGCCCCGCGCGACCAGCTCCTCGCGCGCCAGGCGGGTGTCGCCGGTGATGGCGATCTTCATGCCCTGGACGAGGGGGCCGCCGGCGGGCAGCGGGCCGGGGCTGCGGTAGGCGCAGGGCGTCTTGGGGAGGGCGCGGTGGGGGCCCCTGCGCTGGGGGGTGCAGTCCACCAGCGGCAGCTCCACGCCGCGCCGCCGCGCCTCGGCCAGGGAGGCGCGCAGGATCCCGGCCAGCGCGCGGGTGTCCTCCAGCGCGTCGTGGGCGCGGGCGTGCGGCACGCCGTAGTGCGCGGCCAGGGTGCCCAGGCGCAGGTCGGGGGTGGGCGGGGCGAGCCGCCGGTTGAGCGCGAGGGTGCACAGTCGCCGTTCGACGGGCATCGGCACCCCGGCGCGGGCGAACTCCCCGGCCAGGAACGAGTAGTCGAACTGGGCGTTGTGGGCGACCATCACGCGCCCGGCCAGCAGGTCGGCGACGCGCGCGGCGACCCGGTCGAACGTGGGCGCGCCGCGCAGCCTCTCGCGGGTGAGCCCGTGGATGTGGACGGGCCCGGGATCGACGCCGGGATCCAGCAGGGTGGTGTACTCGGACAGGGGGGTGCCGTCCGCTCCCGCCGTCACCACCGCCAGCGACAGGACGCGGTCGCGGGAGGCGCTGAGGCCCGAGGTCTCGACGTCGACGAGGGCCCAGTTGGCGGGCAGGCCGGCGGGGAGGGAGAGCATCCCCGCAGGCTACTGGACCGGGAACCTTCCGCCACCCGAGTACCGTTAGTCGCCTTTGTACGGATTGATCGTTCGGGGGAGGAACCAGATCAGATGACCGTCAGCCAGGACACCCACACCGACGCCCTCGCGGAGCTGCGCGCCGCCTACCGCGCCCAGCTCGACCAGATCAGGGCCGAGCGGGACGAGGCGCGGCGGCAGGCGCGCAGGGCCCGGGCCGACGCGGTCAACGCGCGCGCCGACCTCGCCAGCCTCCAGGACCGGGTGCGGGAGCTGCTCCAGGCGGTGGCCGCCCAGCTGGACACGGCGCACCAGCGGTCCCAGCAGTTCCAGCTCGAACAGCCCCGCCCGGGCAGGGCCCCGGACGAGGTGCTGGAGGGCAGGGTGCTGAAGGGCGCGCCCAAGGGCGAGTAGCGGGACGACCCGCCGGGCGC
This sequence comes from Actinomadura kijaniata NBRC 14229, assembly GCF_001552175.1. Taxonomy (GTDB): domain Bacteria; phylum Actinomycetota; class Actinomycetes; order Streptosporangiales; family Streptosporangiaceae; genus Spirillospora; species Spirillospora kijaniata. The sequence goes on along the minus strand of NZ_BCQR01000064.1, from coordinate 41,064 downwards.
GGCGTCCGCGCCGTCAGGCGGACCAGCGGTCGATGTGCGCGAGCAGGTCGCCGAGGTCCGTCACGACGGCGTCGGGCGTCGCGTCCGCGTATGCGGGGACGATGTCGTTGGGGACCAGCACCGCGCGCATGCCCGCCGACTTCGCGCCGTGGACGTCGTCGAACGGCCGGTCCCCCACGAACACGCAGCGCGCCGGGTCGTCCGCGCCCACCGCGTCCATCGCGGCCCGGAACGCCTTGGGGTGCGGCTTGGTCCACGGGATCTCGCTGGAGTAGACGGCGCCGTCGAGCAGGTCCAGCACGCCGTCCCGCGCGAAGATCCGCTCGTGCCAGTCGCGCGTCCACATGGTGTTGGACAGCACGCCGACGCGGATGCCGCGCTCGCGCAGGGCGGCCAGCAGCGGCGGCGCGGCCGGGTCGATGATCGTGTGGGGTGTCCACGCCTCGAACTTGGTGGCCAGCAGCGCCTCGGTCGGCTCGACGCCCGCCAGCGCGAACAGCTCGTCCAGCGTGGCGCTGCGGTGCTCCTCCCGCTGCCGCCGCCACAGCTCGTTCTCGGCCTCCAGCAGCGCCGTGGCCACCTCCTCCACCCGCTCGGGGTCCAGGTGGGCGGCGCAGATCGCCCGCCACATCTCGCCCAGCTCGATGTCGTGCCAGGGGGTGAGCGTGCCGCCCCAGTCGAAGATCACCGCGTCGATCGCCATGGACGGATCGTAACCGCGCGCCCGGCGCCGCGTTGGTCCCGGTGTGCGAGGGATCACCCCGGAGGGCGCGACCGGGACGACCAGGATCTCGACCCACTACTTCTACCAAGTTAATAGGATTAGGAGTCCGCGATGGCCAGCAGACCGTTCCCGCGGGGGCTGACGGCGGCCGGCGCGCTGCTCGGCGCGCTCGCCCTGCCCGCCCCCGCCGGGGCCGCGCCCGTCCCCGACGGTCCGGGACGCGACCGGGTGCCCGCCTACCTCGGCGCCCCGGCGACGCCGAAGCCGCTGCGGGGACGGCCGATCCCCGCCAACCCGCACCAGGGGCCGGTCGGGCTGTCGTCGATGCACGCCGACAGCCACGCCTCCGACACCCATCCGTTCGCCGGACCGCTCGGGCGGAACCCGCGGGTGCGCTCGGAGGCCAAGGGCGGCCTGCTGCCGGGGCTGTGCTCGACGGTCACCTTCGCCCGGCGGACCGGGCTGATGGTGGCGCAGTGCACGCGGGGCCAGACGTTCACGCTGCGGCTCATCGACCCCGCGACGCTGGAGGACCTCGCGACCCACGAGCTCCCGCAACGCCCCTCCACCGTGCGGGCGGTGGTGTCGGGCGACCTCGACAAGGTGCTGACCGACACCTCCGGCGGCGCGTACTACTACCTCGACCCGCAGGACCGGGCGGTGCTGGCGGACTCGGCGTTCCACGTGCGGCGGTTCGCGCACGAGAGGGGACCGGACGGCAGGTGGCGGTTCCGGGTCACCGACGACTGGGACCTCGGCGGGCACCTGCCGCACTCCTGCGCCACCTGGACGAACCCGTGGCCGAAGGGCGAGTGCGACCCGATCACGGCGGTCGGGCCGGACTGGGGCGGGCTGATCTGGTGGATCACCCGCAACGGCCGGATCGGCACCATCGACCCCCGCACCGGGAGGGTCCGCGCCACGCGCCTGCCGGGCGAGGGGATCCAGAACTCGTTCGCCGCCGCCGAGGACGGCGTCTCGATCGTCTCCGACCACGCCCTCTACCGCTTCCGCGCCGCCGCCGACGGCACCCCGGCGGTCGTCTGGCGCAGGCCCTACGACCGGGGGACGCGCCGCAAGCCCGGCCAGATCGACCAGGGGTCGGGCACCACCCCGACGTTCCTCGGCGACCGGTACGTGGCGATCACCGACAACGCCGACGACCGGATGAACGTGCTGGTCCACCGGCGCGGCGACGGCCGCCTGGTGTGCAGGGTGCCGGTCTTCGGGCACGGCGCGAGCGCCACCGACAACTCGCTCGTCGGCTACGGCGGCAGCCTGTTCGTGGAGAACAACCACGGCTACCGCAACTTCTTCGAGCTGCCACCCGGCGGCTCGCCGGTCGGCGGCGTCAGCAGGATCGACGTCACCGCGAAGGGGTGCCGCACCGTCTGGACCAGCCGGGAGCGCTCGCCCTCCACCGTCGCCAAGGCCTCGGTCGCCAACGGGCTGCTCTACCTCTACACCAAGGAGCCCCGGCGGGACCTGGTGGACGCCTGGTACCTGACCGCCGTGGACGCGCACACCGGCCGCACCGCCTTCAAGGTGCTGACCGGAACCGGCAAGTGGTTCGACAACAACTGGGCCCCGATCACCCTGGGCCCCGACGGCACCGCCTACGTGGGCGTCGTCGGCGGGCTGGTGGCCGTCCGCGACCGCCCCGGAACGTGACGCCCGCCACTTCGCGCATTTCACCCCCCGCCAAGGGAATGTCATGGACTGACAGAACGTTCTCGGGGTCAGGCGATCTTGCGAGGTGACCGGACATGGCCCAGACCATTGCGGCACCCTCGCACGACCCCTCGCCCAACCCCTCGCCCGATCTCCCGTCCGGTCTCTCGCCCGACCCCGACGGCCCCCCGGTCGCCGCGCCCCGCCGGTCCCGCCGGTCGCTGCTGCTCCAGGCCGCGCTGTTCGTCGCCACCGTCGCCCTGCTGGTGGTGTTCCACGACCAGCTCCCCGACCTCGGCGCGATGCTGGACGCCGCCGTGCGCGCCGACCCCGCCTGGCTGGTGCTGGTGGTGCTCGCCTCGGGGGCCTCGATGGGGGCGTTCGCCCGGTTGCAGCGGCGGCTGCTGCGGATCGGGGGCACCCGGATCCGGCTGCGCCGCGCGTTCGCGATCACCTATGCGGGCAACGCGCTGTCGGTCACGCTGCCCGCCGGGCCCGCCGTCAGCGTCGTGTACACGTTCCAGCAGTTCCGCCGCAACGGCGCGTCGGCGCGGCTGGCCACGGCGGTGCTCCTGCTCGGCGGCGTGATCACCACGGCCGCCTACACGCTGATCGGGCTGCTGGCGCTGCTGGCCGAGCCGAACGCGCGCGGCCCGGCGCTGCGCGCCCTGGCCGTGTTCGCCGTGCTGGGGGCCGTGCTGGTCGTGGCGCTGCGCCGTCCGGGGCCGCGCGCCCTGGCCGGCCGTCCCGTGCGCGCGCTGCTCGGCCATCCCCGGATCGCCCCGCACGCCGACCGGCTGCGCGGCGTCCGCCACGTGCTGCGCCCCACCCGCCGCGACTGGGGCGCGCTCGCCCTGCTGGCCACGGCGAACTGGGTGTTCGACATCCTGGCGCTGCTGGCGGCGGCGCAGTCCGTCGGCGTCGACGTCGCCCCGCACGGGGTGGCGCTCGCCTACTTCGCCGCGCAGGCCGCCGCGAGCCTGCTGCCGCTGCTGCCGGGCGGCCTCGGCGCGGTCGAGGGCAGCATGGCCGCCTCGCTGGCGGCGTTCGGCGCGACCCTCACCCCGGCCGCCGCGGCGGTCGGGCTGTACCGGCTGGCGTCGTACTGGATCGTGGTGGCGATCGGCTGGCTGGCGTGGCTGGCGCTGCACGAGGGGCCGCGGATCTCGGCCCGCACGCGCCGCCGCCTGCACGACGCCGCCCTCGCCACCCTGCACGGCATGGCGCTGGCCACGGCCCCGATGGTCGGCCCGACGACGTCGGCGGGCGGCCGTACCGAGCGCGGCGCCTGAGCGTCCCGCCCCCCTCTCGCCCCCTCTCCCGCCCTCCGGTGACTTGTTGCCATGGCACCCTGCTGCTAATGTCCCAAGCGAGCGCTTGGTTCATAATCGACAGTGAGCATCACCGGAGGCTCGATGACGTCCCTACGGGTCAGCCTTGGCTACGAACTTGAGGTGCGCGGACGGTCCCGCGAGGTGGAGCAGCAGGCGTTCCGGAACGTCATGGACCAGGTCGTGCTGGCCGACCGGCTCGGCTACGACACCGCCTGGTTCGTCGAGCACCACTTCACCCGGGGGTTCTCGCACTCCTCGGCGCCCGACCTGGTGCTGGCCGGGATCTCGCAGCGGACCGAGCGCATCCACCTGGGCCTCGGCGTGGTGCTGCTGCCGTTCCAGTCGCCGATCCGCACCGCCGAACGCGTCGCCACCCTCGACGTGATCAGCGGCGGGCGGGTCGAGTTCGGCACCGGGCGCGGCGCGTCCCCGCTGGAGTACCAGGCGTTCCAGCGGCCATTCGAGCAGTCCCGCAAGCTCTGGGAGGAGACCCTGGAGGCGGTGCTGGCGATCTGGAACGCCGACGGCCAGCCGGTCAGCCGGTCCGGCGAGTTCTTCGAGATCCCGGACGTGAGCGTGTACCCGCGCCCGGTCCAGGTGCCGCACCCGCCGGTGTGGGTGGCCTCCACCTCGCTGGACGGGTACCTCGCCGCCGCGAAACAGGGCTACAACCTGCTCGGCATGACCATGCTCAAGGGCCTGGACGACGTCGCCGAGGACATCGCCAGGTACAAGCGGTGCCTGGCCGACAACGGCTTCGACCCCGACACCCGCCGGGTCGCGCTGATGATCCCCTGGTATGTCGCGCCGACCCAGCAGGAGGCCGTGGAGACCGCCGCCGACCCGGTGCTGTGGTACCTGCGCCGCCAGGTCAACCTGGTCGCCCCGCCCGACTACACCGACGCCCGGCACGCCACCCACCGCGTGCTCGGCCAGCAGGCCGTCGGGATGCCGCCGGAGGAGGCGATGGCGGTCCTGCGCGACCAGACCATGGTCGTCATCGACGACGTCGAGGGGTCCCGCAAGGCCGTGGAGCGGATCAGGGAGGCCGGGGCCACCGACCTCATCCTCCAGGCCCAGGTGGGCGGGCTGGCCCACGACCGGGTCTGCGCCTCGATGGAGCTGTTCATGTCGGAGGTCATGCAGTGACGTCCTGGATCACCCGCGCGCACTTCCCCTCCGGCGGCCCGGCGCGGGGCCTGCTGCTGGTCTCCCCCGAGGGCGACGTCGTCGCGCCGCTGTCGGCCGCCGACCGGGACGCCGCCCGCGCGCTGGCCGCCGAGACGCTGCGCGCCGCCGGGCTCGGCGGGACCGACCGCGTCGTCGTCGCGCTGAACGGCGACGGCGACGGCCCCGGCCCGCTGGTCGCGCAGGCCGCCGCCGACGTCGCGGAGGCCGCCGCGGCGGTCGGGCCGCGCGGCCGGATGCGCCTGCACACCGCGCTCGAACGCACCCGGGCCACCGCCCTGGTCACCACCCCGACCGGCGCGATGGACCTGCTGGCGCGGCTGCACCTGGAGTTCCTCATCGACCCGCTCGACCTGGAGCTGCGGCACGTCCTGCTGGTCGGCGAGATCCCCTCCCCCAACACCGCCGCCCAGCTCGCGGCCGAGTTCGAGGCGTCGGTGCGGGAGCTGTACGCCGACCCGTTCCTGGGCGTGCCGATCGCGCAGCGCGCGCCGTCGGACGCGGTGCTCACCCCGGTCCGCGACGGACTGCTCGGCCTGGCCCGGCCCGACAAGGACGCCCTGCTGGAGGCCCCCTACGACGCGGGCCTCGCCGAACTGGTCACCACGCCGACCTGGCACTCCACGCTCGGCGGGGCCGCGCTGCGCACCGGGCAGGCCGTCCGGCTGGCGGGCGGGGAGCGGGGCGTTCCCGCCCCGGCGCACACGGTCGGCGAGCACGTGCTGGTGCGCGGCCGCTGGCTCTCCCTGCCGAAGGTCGCCGCCGCGCTCTCCAGGATCGACGGGGTGAGCCGCTGGGAGCTGCGGATCACGCGGGAGGGGACGCTGGACGCGGCGGCGCTGCACGTCACGTTCGCCCGCGACACCCTGGTGAAGAACCCGATGTGGAAGTCCCGCATCGCGCAGGCGCTGTACTCCCTCACCCCCGTGTCGATCGAGGTCGTGGTCGAGCCGGAGGCGTCGGAGGAGCGCCGCCCGCCCGTCGTCACCGACCACCGCGGCCACCACCTGGGCCGCGACCGTTCCGAGCTGTCGTAGGAGGTCCCCGCGCGTCCCGGTCCCGGCGCGGGGGCCGGGACGCGCGGTCCGTGCGAGGAGGCGCGATGGAGTTGCAGCCGGTACCCGCCTGGGGAACGATCCCGCGCATGCTGCGCGACCAGGCGGAACGGCACCCGGACGTGGCGGCCGTCGTCGCCGGGGACACCCGGCTGACCCTCGCCGAGCTGGCCCGGCGGGCGCACCGGACCGCGCGGGCGCTGATCGCCCTCGGCGTCGCCCCCGGCGACCGGGTCGCGGTCTGGGCCCCCAACACCCCCGAGTGGGTGGTCGCCGCCTACGGGATCTGGGACGCGGGCGGCGTCATCGCGCCGCTGTCCACCCGGTTCAAGGGCATCGAGGCCGCCGAACTGCTCCACAAGACCGGCGCGAGGGTGCTGCTGGTCGCCGAGGGCTTCATGGGCGTCTCCTACCTCGACATGATCGCGGACGCGGACCTGCCGGAGCTGGAGCACACGGTCCTGCTGACCGGCGCGTCCCCCCGTCCCGGCGCCGTGGCCTGGGACGACTTCCTCGCGCGCGGCGCGGAGGTCGCCGCGGAGGCGGCCGAGGACCGCGCGCGGTCGGTCTCCCCCGACGACCTCGCCTCGATCATGGCGACGTCCGGCACCACCGGCGCGCCCAAGGGCGTGATGCTGTACCACGCGCAACTGCTGCGCGGCTACTGGGACTGGGCGGAGATCGTCACGCTCCGGGAGGGCGACCGGTACCCGATCATCGCGCCGTTCTCGCACGGCTTCGGCATCAACGCGGGCCTGCTGGCCTGCGTGCTGCGCCGCGCCACGATGATGCCGGTCGCGCTGTTCGACCCGGGCGACCTGATGGACATGATCGAACGCGACCGGATCAGCGTCCTGGCGGGCGCGCCGCCGATGTTCTTCAAGATCCTGGACGAGCTGGACGGCCGCGACGTGTCGTCGCTGCGGGTGGCGATCTGCGGCGCGGCGGCCGTCCCGCCCGAGCTGATCCGCCGGCTGGTGGAGCGCGTCGGCCTGGAACGCATGATCAACGCGTACGGGCTGATGGAGGGCACGGTCGTGTCGATGACCCGCGCCGAGGACCCGGTCGAGGTGATCGCCTCCTCCACCGGGCGGCCCGTGCCCGGCGTGACGGTCCGGGTCGTCGACGACGACGGCAAGGACCTGCCGCCCGGCGAGCCCGGCGAGATCCTGGTCGGCGGCTACGGCGTCATGCGCGGCTACTGGCGGGACCCGGAGCGGACCGCCGAGGCCGTGGACGCCGACGGCTGGCTGCGCACCGGCGACATCGGCACGGTCGACGACGCGGGCAACGTGGCGATCGTGGACCGCAAGAAGGAGATGTTCATCGTCTCGGGCTTCAACGCCTACCCCGCCGAGATCGAGGGCCTGCTGCTGCGCTGCCCGCTGGTGGCGCAGGCGGCGGTGATCGGCGTCCCGGACGAGCGGCAGGGCGAGGTGGGCTGGGCCTACGTCGTGCCCCCGCCGGGCACGGACCCCGACCCGGACGCCGTCGTCGCCTGGGCCCGCGCCCACATGTCCAACTACAAGGTCCCGCGCCGCGTGATCATCGTGGGGTCACTCCCCGTCAACGCCAACGGGAAGATCGACAAGCCGTCCCTCCACGCCCGCGCCGCCGCCGAACGGCAGTGACGGGTTGGCGGCGGCGGCCGTCGCCGTCTCCCCGTCCGCGTCGTCGAGCAGCGCGACCAGCGCGTCCGGTGGCAACGCGGGATGCCCGGCGGCGGCCCGCCGGGCCCGCCGGTCGGCCAGGCACGCCAGGAGCGCCGCCGCCGTCGCGTCGGGACGGCGGGCGATCTCGCGCAGCGCCTTCGCCACCGGATGCCGCCGGGCCAGCTCCTCCAGCAGCGCCGCCGGGGCGTCGGGGTTGGCGGCGATCCCGGCGGCGACCCGCGCGCCGTGCCGTTCGAGCATGGCGCGCAGCCGCTCCTCCGGCAGGCCCGGGTGCGGCGCGACGGCGTCGGCCACCTTGGCGTCGGGGTCGGCGGCGAGCGCGTCGCGGATCCCGTCCGGCAGGTCGCGCCGCCGCGCCACCGGCATCCGCACCGCCGCGTCCGGATGGGCGGCCAGCTCCGCGACCTCGGCGGGCGAGGCGGCGGCGATCCGGGGCAACGGTGTCGGCCCGGCCTTGACGGTCCCCGCCAGGGTGACCAGGACGTCCAGCGGCAGGCGCGGGTTGCGCGCGAGATCGCGTCGCACGTCGTGGCCGGTGTCGGCGGCCAGCGCGCGCATCAGGCGTTCGCCGATCGCGGGGTTGGCGGCGAGGTCGGAGCGGACGCCGGGCTCCGGGCTCGCGGCGAGGCGTTCGTAGACCGTCGCGGGCAGGTCGGTGCGCCGCGCCAGCTCGCAGCGGAGCAGCATCGAGGGGTCGTCGGCGAAACGGGCGACGGTCCCGGCGGGCGTGGCCGGGTTGGCGATCGCCCGCATGCGCAGGGCGTGCGCCGTGTACTCGTGCGAGCCGTCGCAGGCCGCGCCCGGCGGCAGGTCGCAGTCGGTGCGGGGGCAGTACGGGTCGTGGAAGAACGGGATCTCCTCGCGCTCGCACACCAGGCACGTCCGCGCCGGTGGCAGCCCCTCCCCGGTGACCAGGGCGGCCAGCGTCCGCGGAGGCGTCGCCGCGTTGCCCGCGACCGCCGCGCGGACCCCGGCGTGCGGATCGGCGGCCAGCGTCTCCGCCACGTCAGACGGCAGGCCGGGACATTCCGCCAGCTTCTCCCGCCGTCCGGCGTCCGGGTCCGCCACCAGCACCCGCGCCCACTCCGGACGTCCCCGTCCTTGGCCGAGGAGGGCGAGCGCGATGTCCGGCGACGCCTCCGGATCGACGCCGTCGGCCGTCAGCGTCCCGCGCTCGGCCAGCGGGGCGGCGCACTCCGGAAACCGCGCGACCAGCGAGGCGGCCTGAGCACGGGTGAGGTCCTCCCGCCCGGCCAGCTCCCAGGCCAGCTCGCGGTCCGCGGTCGCGACCAGCCGTTCGCGCAGCGCGGGCGGCAACGACGGGTTGACGGCCAGGCCGTGCAGGAGGGGATTCACGAAGCGGCCCGGCCCTTGCCGTAGGCGGCGCGGGCCGTCCTGTTTGGGTTGCGCAGGGTCAGAGTGAGCATCCGCCGGCTGATCCCCGGGTCGCCTCCACCACGAAGGTGCCCTCCTCCACTCAGACCGACGATCACAGATCGTGGCCACTGTAACAATCGGTGCACTCGTGGAGGTGGGCCTCTTGTCCGTCACGTTCGACGAGACGACGCGCGCCCTGCCGGATCCCGAGGGCGCGGCCGCCAGCGGACCAGGGTCGTCTCCTCGTCCACGTCGGTGAAGACCGCCTCCACCGGGAAGCCCTCGTGCAGCTCGGCCGGGTCGCCGTCGACCAGGTCGCCGTACATCAGCATGTCGTGGCCCTCGTCCAGCCGGACCGCGACGACCGTGTAGGGCACCTCGTCGGCCATCGACCGCATGAAGACCTGGTGGTTGACGATCCAGGTGTAGACGCGGCCCGTTCCGCTCACCGGCACCCAGAGGTGCTCGCGGCCGCGGCACCGGTTGCAGACCGCGCGGGCCGGGAAGCGCGGCGTTCCGCAGCTCACGCAGCGCTGCACGGTCAGTTCGTGCCGCCGCACGGCCCGCCACCAGGGCGCGGAGTCGCGGTCGGTCTCGGGACGCGGACGCTGGGCGAGGCTCACGGGTCACTCCTGAGGATCAGCGCGGACGTGCCGGCCAGGACGTAGCCGGGCTGGGCGGTGGACAGCGCGACCTCCGCGCCCGGCACCTGGCGGTCGCCCGCCGCGCCGCGCAGCTGGGAGACCGCCTCGGCGACGTGGTTGATGCCGTGGACGTAGCCCTCGGACAGGAACCCTCCGTGGGTGTTGACCGGCAGCGCCCCGTCCAGGGCCGTCGCGCCGGACTCCACGAACGGGCCGCCCTCGCCCTTGGCGCAGAACCCGTAGTCCTCCAGTTGCACGAGCACGGAGTAGGTGAAGCAGTCGTACAGTTCGGCGACGTCGATGTCGCCCGGCCCGACCCCGGCCATCGCGTACAGGCGCGGCGCGATCCGGGCGGCCTCGGTCACGGTGAAGTCGGTGCCGGTCATGCCGCTCCCGGCCCCGGACAGGAAGCTGTCGCCGCCGCCCCACGCCGCGCCCGACACCAGGACGGGCCGGTGCCGCAGGTCGCGGGCGCGCTCGCGGGAGGTCACCACCACCGCGCACGCCCCGTCGGTCTCCAGGCAGCAGTCCAGCAGCCGCAGCGGCTCGGCGATCCAGCGCGAGGCCAGGTAGTCGTCCAGCGTGATCGGGTCGCGTTTCAGGGCCCGCGGGTTCTTCACCGCGTTCGCCCGCTGCGCGACCGCGATCCGGCCGAGCTGCTCGTGCGTGGTGCCGTAGGCGTTCATGTGCGCCCGCGCGTACATCGCGAACTGCTGCGGCGGCGCGAAGTAGCCGTAGGGGGCCTGGTACTGCGCGTCGAAGACCGGCGCGGGCGCGCGCCCGGTGCCGCCCATCCGGAACTCCGAACGCGCGTTGATCGCCCGGTAGCACACCACGGTCTCGGCGACCCCGGACGCGACCGCCATCGCCGCCTGCGCGACCACCGAGTGCGAGACGCTCCCGCCCCCGAACTGGTCCAGGTACCAGGACACCTCGGGGACTCCCAGCGCGGGCGCGACCACCCACGGCGGCGTGGAGTCGCCGACCCGGTGCGTGGCCAGGGCGTCCACGTCGTCCACGGTCAGGCCCGCGTCGTCCAGCGCGGCCAGGATCGCGTCGGCCGCCAGCGTCAGGGTCGATACCCCCGAGTCCCTGCTGAACGGGGTGTAGCCGACCCCGACGATCGCCGTCCGGTCGCGGAAGCCCGTCACATGCCCTCCCAGTCACCCGAGCAAGCGCTTGACCGCGAGCGTAGGCGCGGCCGGACGGCGGCGTCAACGGCGCGCGGCCTCGGTCCGCGGTCCTAGACCGACCCCGGACTTTGGACGGAGATCACCCCACTTGGGCCCCCTCCCGGAATCAAGCACCCCACCAGGGCCTTTAGATGATGGGGGGACGGTGACGGGCCGGGGGCGGCTTGACACCCCGAAGGCCGCCCGCCTATCGTCCAAGCAAGCGCTTGGCTAAGAGAAGGGAACGGGTCAATGGCCGACAACGCCGCCGCGGCCTCCGTGGCCTCCCAGGCCCCGCCCGCAGCCGGCACGGCCGGACACCCCGCGGGCCGGAGAGTGAAACCCCTGATGCAGCCATCCCCCCAGGGCCGGGCCGGTGCCCCGGTGACCGACGGCGCAGCGGTGACCGACATCGACAGCGCCCGCTTCCGCTCGGTCCTCGGCCGCTTCGCCACCGGCGTGGTCGCCATCACCGGCATCGACGCCGGCTCCGGGCGCCCCACGGGCCTGGCCGCCAACTCCTTCACCTCGGTCTCGCTGGACCCGCCCCTGGTGGCGTTCTGCGTGGCGCACACCAGCAGCACCTGGCCGCTGCTGCGCGCCGCCGACCGCCTGTGCATCAACATCCTCAGCGAGCCGCAGATCGAGGTCTGCAAGCGGCTCGCGGTCAAGGGCGGCGACAAGTTCGCCGACATCACCTGGACCGGCGCGCCCGGCGGCAGCCCCGTGATCGAGGGCGCGCTGGCGTGGATCGAGGTCTCGGTCGAGCAGGAGCACGTCGCGGGCGACCACGTGATCGTGGTGGCGCGCGTGCGGGCCCTGGACAAGCACCACGAGGGCGAGCCGCTGCTGTTCTACAAGGGCGGTTACGGCCGGTTCGCGGGCTGAGCCCTCAGGTCGCGGCCGGTTCGCGCAGCCGCGCCAGCACCTGCAACGGGTCGGCCAGCACCTCCGCGAACGCGTACTCGGCCGCCCCCACCAGCGTGACGTCGTCGCCGAGCGCCGAGGTGCGCAGCTTCACGCGTTCGCGCGGCGCGGCCAGCGCGCTGCTGGCCAGCACGCTGCGGACCTGCGCCGCCGACCCCAGGTAGATGTCGCGCAGCGTCCCGCCGAACACGACCATCCCCGGGTTGAAGATGTTGACCAGGTTGGCGACGCCGAACCCCAGCCAGTTGCCCACCCGGTGCAGCGCCTCGCGCGCCACGATGTCGCCCCGGTCGGCGGCGTCCACCACGGCGCGGACGGCGTCGCGCCCGGTCTCGCCGGGCCGCTCGGCGCGCCCGGCGTGGGCGAGCAGGGTCCGCTCCCCCACCTCGGTCTCCAGGCAGCCGCGCGCGCCACATGCGCAGGGCCGCCCGTTCGGGTTGACCATCATGTGGCCGATCTCGCCGCCGAACCCCTCCTGGCCGCCCAGCAGCCGCCCGCCGACGATGATGCCGCCGCCGACGCCGACGTCGCCGTGCAGGTAGATGAGGTCGTCGCAGCCGACGCCCGCGCCGCGCTCGTGCTCGGCCAGCGCGCCGAGGTCGGCGTCGTTGCAGACGGCGACCGGCACGCCCAGGCCGAGGCGGCGCGACAGGGACTCGCCCAGCGGGACGTCGCCGACGTCCAGGTTGGGGCCGAACATGATCTGGTGGTCGGCGCGCCGCACCACGCCGGGGAACGCCAGCGCCGCCCCCACGCACACCGCGTCGCGCCCGGCCTTGCGGACCAGCGAGCGGGCCGCGCCCGCCAGCACGTTGACCAGCTCGGCGCCGTCGGGGTCGCCGGGCGACCGGGTGGTCTCGCGCCGGTCCAGGATCTCCCCGCCGAGACCCACCCGCGCGACCGCGAGCCGGTCCACGCCGACGTCGAACGCCAGCACGTACACCCGCGTCGACTCCGGCCGCACCACCAGCGACGGCCGCCCGGCGCGGCGGCCGGGACGGCGCGGCAGCTCCTCCCGGACCAGCCCGGCGGCGGTGAGGTCGGCGGTGAGCGCCATGATCGTGCTGCGGTTGAGGCCCAGCGACTCGGCGAGCGTGGCCCGCGACGCCGGGCCACGGAGATGGACGAACCGCAGCAAAGTGCCCAGATTGTGCCGCCGGATGTCCTCCTGCGAAGGTCCCGCCCTCATCATGCGCGCAGCCCGAGCTTTCCACTGCGCCCGGCGGTGATCAGCTCGACGACCTCGCGGTGGGTGATGTCGGAGGTGCGGACCTGCGCGGCCATCCGGCCCAGGTACAGCGCGGCGATGCGGTCGGAGACGGCGAACACGTCGTTCATGTTGTGCGAGATCAGCACCACCGCCAGGCCCTTGTCGGCCAGGCGGCGCACCAGCTCCAGGACCTGCTGGGTCTGGGCGACGCCGAGCGCGGCGGCGGGCTCGTCCAGCACCACCAGGCGGCTGTCCCACAGCACCGCGCGGGCGATCGCGACGGTCTGCCGCTGCCCGCCCGACAGCGCCGCCACCGGACGCCGCACCGACCCGATCGTGCGGACCGACAGGTTCGACAGGACGCGGGTGGCCTCCTCCTCCATCGTGGAGTAGTCGAGCGACAGGCCCCGGGTCCGCTCCCGGCCGAGGAACATGTTCTCGACGATGTCGAGGTTCTCGCACAGCGCGAGGTCCTGGTGGACGATCTCGATGCCGAGGGCGTTGGCGTCGCGGGGACTGCGCGGCCGCACCGGGACGCCGTCGAAGTAGAACTCGCCCCGGTCGAGGTCGTGCACGCCGCCGATGCACTTGACCAGCGTGGTCTTGCCCGCGCCGTTGTCACCGACCAGCGCGGTGACCTCCCCCGGGTAGGCGACGAAGTCGACGTCGTGCAGCACCTGGACCGAGCCGAAACTCTTGTCGATGCCGCGCAGGTCCAGGACCGGTGTCACTGCCCTCTCCCACCGTGCCGCCGCGCCGCTTCGGGTCGTGCGGTGCTGGCTGGTGAGGGTAGCAGCGGCGGTCGCGGGCCGGAAAGCCGGAGCCGGCGGCCCGGCGGCGCCGCGCGCCGCCGGACCACCGGGCCACCGTGTCACGTCATCCCTCCGGGACCGTCATCTTCCGGCGGACGAACGCCGCCGCCGGGCCAGCGCGTCGATGCTGGCGGCCAGCAGCAGCACGCTGCCGGTGATGAGGAAGTTGAGGTAGGCCTTGGTGCCCAGCAGGCCCAGCCCGTTGTCGATGATCGCGATGACCAGGCCGCCCAGCACCGCGTCGCGGGCCTTGCCGCGCCCGCCGAACAGGCTCGTCCCGCCGATCACGGCCGCGCCGACCGCGTACAGCAGGTCGTTGCCGGCGCCCGAGCTCGGGGTGACCGAGTTCAGCCGGGAGGCGGCGACGATGCCGGCGATCGCCGCCAGCGTCGAGGCGATCATGAAGACGGAGATGCGGATGCGGGTCACGTTCACGCCCGCGCGGCGCGCGGCCTCGGCGTTGCCGCCGACGGCGTAGACGTGCCGGCCGTAGGGGGTGCGGCCCAGCACGAACGTGCAGGCGATCAGCAGCACGCCCACCAGCAGCACGCCCCACGGGATGCCCGCCAGGGTGATCAGCGGGCTGGGCGCGCGGTCCTGGCTGAGCAGCAGCGTGCCGCCCAGCAGCGCCGCGGCCACGACCGCGACCCGCGCGACCACCATCTGGAGCGGCTTGACCGACAGGCCGCGCGAGTGCTGCTGCCGCCAGCGCCACAGCTGCACGGCGGCGTAGCCGGCCGCGCACGCCGCGGCCAGCGCCCAGCCGAGCGCGACCGGCATGTTCTTGTTGGCCAGCGCGACGATGACGTCGTCGCGGACCGGGACGGTGCCGCCCTCGCCGACCAGCCGCAGCGTGATGCCCTGCAGGCCGAGGAACAGCGCCAGCGTCACCACGAACGAGGGGATCCGGATCACCGCGACCAGCCAGCCGATCGCGGTGCCGATCACGATGCCGGTGACGACCGCGCCGAGCACGGCCACGTACCACGGCTGCCCGGAGTCGACGATCAGCTTGGCCATCACCGCGGCGCACACGCCGCTGGTGACGCCGGCCGACAGGTCGATCTCACCGAGCAGCAGCACGAACACCAGGCCCATCGCCAGGATGGTCACCGGCAGCGCCTGGGTGAACAGGTTGGCGATGTTGCGGTCGGTCAGGAACGTCTCCGGGCGCAGCGCCGTGAACAGCGCGACCAGCGCGACGATGCCGAGGATGGCCGGGATCGCGCCCAGGTCGCCGGAGCGGACCTGCGCCCAGTAGTCGCGGAGCGCGCCCGCCATGTCGTTCTGACGGCGGTCGGCGGCGAAGTCGGCGTCCGCCATCCGCACTGGGCCGCTTTTCATGGCCCCCTGCTCCTTGGGGGTGTCGGTGGACATCGATGCTCCCACTACATGCTCTCGGCCGCGGTGGCCGGGGCGAGTCCGAGGTCGCCGGAGCGACCGGCGGTGATGAGTTCCACGACCTGGCCGTGGGTGACGTCGTCCTTTCTCACCTCGGCCGCGACCCGGCCGAGGTACAGGGTGGTGATGCGGTCGGCGACCTCGAACACGTCGTTCATGTTGTGCGAGATCAGCACCACGGCGTGGCCGGTGTCGGCCAGCCGCCGCACCAGGTCCAGGACCTGCCGGGTCTGGGCGACGCCGAGCGCGGCGGTCGGCTCGTCGAGGATGACCACCTTGGAGTCCCACAGCGCGGCCTTGGCGATGGCGACGGTCTGCCGCTGCCCGCCCGACAGGCTGGACACCTGCTGGCGCACGGACTTGACGGTGCGGACCGACAGCTTGGCCAGGGTCTCGCGGGCGGCCTGCTCCATGGCGTTCTCGTCGAGCACGATGCCCCTGCGGCGCTCGCGGCCGAGGAACATGTTCTGCACGATGTCGAGGTTGTCGGCCAGCGCGAGGTCCTGGTAGACGACCTCGATGCCGAGCCCGGCCGCCTCCCGCGGGCTGCCGATCTCCACCTCGCGGCCCTCGAACTCGACGGTGCCGGAGTCGATCGGGTGGATGCCCGCGATGCACTTGATCAGGGTGGACTTGCCCGCGCCGTTGTCGCCGACGAGGGCCATCACCTCACCCTTGCGCAGGGTGAAGTCCACGTCGTGCAGGACGTGGACGGCGCCGAAGCTCTTGTTCAGCCCGGTGATCTTCAGGACGGGTTCACCGTCGCGGTCGGCGGCGGGACCTCGGGTGGGGTCGGTCACGGTGCTCCTTCCGGAGGCGTCGGGCCCGTGGCGGGTCCCCCCAGCGGTGGGGGACCCGCCACGGTGTCAACGGGGATCTGCTGGAACGGTGACGCGGGGTCAGCCGATCCCGGCGGCCTTGCACTTGTCGGCGTAGGCCCCCTTGCAGAGCTCGTCCTTCTTCACGAACCCGTCGTCGACGACCTGCTTGATGTTCTCCTTGGTGATGCCGATCGGGGTGAGCAGCACCGAGGGGACGTCGCGGTTGCCCTTGGAGTCCTTGGTGGTGCCGTTGGTCTCGGGCTTCTGGCCGTTGAGGACGGCGAGCGCGAGCTTGGCGGCGGCGTCGGCCTCCTGCTTGACCGGCTTGTAGACCGTCATGCACTGGGTGCCGTCGAGGATGTTCTGCAGGCCCTGCACGGTGGCGTCCTGGCCGGTGACCGCGACCTTGCCGGCGGCGTTGTTCTTCTTCAGGATCGACACCGCGGCGTTGCCGAGGCCGTCGTTGGCGGCGAGCACGCCGTCGATCTTGCCGTTCTGCTGGGTCCACATCTGCTCGAAGATCGTGGCGGCCTTCTGGTTGTCCCAGTCGGGCACGGCCTGCTCGGCGACCTTCTTGTACCTGGCGACCTTGTCCAGGACGCCGTGCGCGCCCTGGGAGAACAGGGTGGCGTTGTTGTCGGTGGGCGCGCCGTTCAGGTAGACGATGTTGGCGTCTTTGTCGCCCAGGCACTTCTGCAGGCCCTTGCCCAGCTCCTCGCCGACCTTCACGTTGTCGAAGGAGACGTAGTAGTCGCTGACGCCGCCGAGGGCGAGGCGGTCGTAGTCGATGGTCTTGACGCCCTGCTGCTGCGCCTTGCGCTGCACGGCGGCGGCCGAGTCGGAGTCCAGGCCGTCCAGCACCAGCACGGTGGCGCCGCTGGTGATCATCTGGTCGGCGATGGTCTGGAAGCGCTGGGTCGAGCCCTCGGCGTTCTGGATGTCGTACTGGACGCCGGCGGCCTTGAAAGCCTGCTCCAGGTACGGACGGTCGAAGCTCTCGTAGCGGACCGAGGACTTGGTGTCGGGCAGGATCACGCCGATCTTGCCTTTGGCCTTGGCGTCGCCGCCGCCGGAACCGGAGCCGGAGTCGTCGCCGCCGCAGGCGGTGAGCGTGAGCGCGGCGGCGGCCGTCAGAGCGGTCAGGCCGAGGATCCCCTTGCGCATGGCCGGGTCCTTTCAGGGTCGGCCGCGGTGCGGCCGTTCGGGGTGGGTGAATGTTGTGCCCCGCAACTTATGTCGGCTTCGCGTTGGACGCCAGACCTTCAACGGGGTCTATTTGTTGTCCGCAGTAACAATCACGTAACACGCCCCCACCTGGGAGAAGATCATCTCTTCGGCTTCCCGACCAGGTGACGCACTCTGATCGATACCCCGTCCGGAAGGGGAGAATGTTTCCGGACTCAACATTCATCCGCCAGGCAGGACGCGTGTCGGACCCGCGCCCGGTCGTGCGGCCAGCGGCTCCGGCGAAGCCCGGGGGACGACGGACGCGTTCGTCAGCGGTGAGCGGCGAACGCGCGCGGCGGCCAGGGGTGATCATGCGGAGGGCGCCGGTGTGCCGGGCGTCCGCATGATCAATGTTTCAGCGGGCGGCGAGCACCCGCGCGACCCGGTCGGCCGCGAGGGCGACGTCGCGGGCGGGCGCGATCCTCTCGGCCCACGACCACCAGTACCACCAGCCGTCCGCCCCCTCCTCGGCCAGGATGTTCTCCGTGAGGACGGAGGCGTCCGGATTCATGACGTGCAGGCTCGGCTCCTGTAGCCGGGGAAGGGTGAGCCTCACC
Organism: Actinomadura kijaniata NBRC 14229; assembly: GCF_001552175.1. GTDB lineage: Bacteria > Actinomycetota > Actinomycetes > Streptosporangiales > Streptosporangiaceae > Spirillospora > Spirillospora kijaniata. The sequence goes on along the minus strand of NZ_BCQR01000064.1, from coordinate 23,271 downwards.
CTCAGTCCCCGTTTCGCCAGCTCGTCGCCGAGCTCTTCCAGATATTCGAGCCGCGTCTTCGGCAACGCGGCCGTTCCCGTATCGTCAGGCGTCATCCTCGGTCGCTCCCCCTGGATTCCGCATGGCCCGACGAGGACTCAGCCTCCCCGTTCGACGACCGCTCCGCAAGCACTTCGGGCAGGTCAGAGCACCGGAACACCCCTTGGAAGGGGGGTGGGGCGAAAGCGCGCGACGGCGCCTGCCGGGCGTGGCGGACCGGCGCAGCGCATGCGGGACCCCATCCGGGATATCTTGCCCACATAACGGCTTTCAGGGCGGATTGGGGAGACGATGACCGGGAGCGCGGGGGCGGGCCGGGACAAGACGCCGGGGCTGACCCGTCCGGACATGCCGCTGCCGAAGCGGCCCGGTTCCGAGGCCACCGCGGGGGACCCCCTCCCCACCCCGCCCGCCCCGCCGGAGCCGCCGCGGCAGCCGGAGCCGGGGCCCGGCACCGGTTCGGGCGGCCGGAACTGGCACCGCTGGCACTACCCGGTGGGCGTGTTCCTGACCGCCTACGGGGTGACGACGCTGGCCGCCACGGCGATCGGCTGGAGCGACCGGCGCGCGTGGTTCGCCGACTACGTGGGGTCGGGCCTGGCGGTTCCGGCGCTGGTGGCGGTGAAGGTCGTCGAGCTGCTGCTGGTGCTGGTCGCGCTGGCCGGGCTGCTGCGCCGCCGGGACGTGTGGTTCCTGCCCGCGCTGGCGGGCTGGATGGCGGGCTTCGGCGTGTTCGCCGTGCTGGACCTGGTCAAGGGCGAGTGGCTGGCCCTGCTGGAGCACGGCGCGTACCTGGCCGGGTTCGCGGTGCTGCTGTTCGTGTCCTACGGGCTGAGCGTCAGGGCGCGGGTGGGCCGGCGTCCGGCCGCGTCCGCGGCGCCGCGGGCCGGGGGCGACGCGCCGGGCGGCGGTCTCACCCGGACGCAGGAGTTCGCGCTGGCGGCGCTGGAACGCTGGCAGCGCACCCAGCAGAACCGGCAGCAGCCGCCGCAGGGCCCCACCCCCTGACCGCTCAGGGGACCACGACGATCTTCGCGTGCTCCTCCGGCCGCGCCAGGTCCGCGAACGCCCCCGCGACCCCGTCCAGGCCGACCGTCCCGGTGATGATGGACCCGGCGTCGATCCGCCCCTCGGCGATGGCGTGCAGCGTCGCGCCGTACTCGGCCGGGTAGGCCCCGAACGTCCCGCGCAGCGTCAGCTCCTTGGTCACGGCCACGCCCGGTTCGATCCGGTCGGACTGCATGCACACCCCCACCACCATGACCGTCGCCCCGGCGGGCGCGCCCTCGATGACCTGCTGCAGGACGCCGGGCACCCCGACGCACTCGAAGATGACCGCGCCGCGCGCCGGGACGCCGAGCAGCTCGGCCGCCATCCGGTCCACGGTCCCGACCGGCACGTCCAGGTCGGCCCACCGGTCGTAGGGCGAGGCGACGGCCGGATCGATCACCTCGTCCGCGCCCAGGCCCGCGGCGAGCGCGCGCCGCCGGGCAGAGAAGTCCACGGCCAGCACGGGCCCGTGGCCGCGCGCCCGGAGCGCGGCGACCACGCCGAGCCCGATCGGGCCGAGGCCGAGCACCACCGCGACGTCGTCCGCGCCGATCCCGCTGCGGTCCACGGCGCGGGTGGCGACCGCGAACGGCTCGGTGAGCGCGGCGGCCTTCGGGTCCAGGCCGTTCGGCACGGCCATCGTCAGGCCCTCGTTGAGGATCATGTACTCGCCGTAGCCACCGGGGAACATCGGCGCGTACCCGACGATCCCCGCGCCCTGCGGGCCGATCCCGATCGGCGGCCCGCACACCACCGTCCCGACCGGCAGCGCGCGCTGGGTGCCGGGACCGTACTCGACGATCTCGGCGGCGAACTCGTGACCGAACACCAGCCCGTCGCGCGGGTCGTAGGGGGTGCCGCCGGAGCGCCGGGTGGTCTCCATGAACGCCTCCGGGTCGGCCAGCGCGTGCAGGTCCGAACCGCAGATGCCGCAGGCCAGCGTGCGCACCAGCAGCTGCCCGTCGAGCGGCACCGGGTCGGGCACCTCGGTCACGACCATGGTGTTGTCCTTGGTGGTCAGCGCGGCGCGCATGGCTGCCTCCCCGGGCGGTCCTCGGAAAAACGCTCCGTCCCCGCACCGAACCACGTTCACCGTCCCGGCGGTAGCCCCCTTCACCAGGGAACCCCGGCGGGTTCGCGTCAACCAACGGAAACGATCAACGCCGGGCGGGTTATTGGCACAAGTTGCCATTGGTGAACGTTTGGGCCGGTGACACTTTTGGGGCCCATGAGAGCCCGTAGCCTCGCGTGGTCAGCGCTGCTGTCCGCGTCCCTGGTGGTTCCGGCCACGTCCGCCGCCCAGGCGGCCCCGGCCCCCGCCACCTGCGACCCCACCCAGACCACCCCGGTGTACCGGGGCAAGGTCCCCTCCCCCAAGGACGTCCTCGGCATCGAGTTCGGCGAGCGCAAGGTCACCGCCGCCGAGTCCGACCGGTACCTGGAGACCGTCGCCGCCAGGAGCGAGCGCGTCGTCTCCGGCACCCTCGCCACCTCGGCCCAGGGCCGCCCCCTCAAGTACGCGATCGTCGGCCGCCCCGAGCTGCTCACCAAGGCCGGGCTCGGCCGGGTGCGCGCCGAGGCCGCGCTGCTGCGGAACCCGCACACCCCCGCGAAGATCACCGAGAGGCTGGCGCGGCGCGGGATCCCGATCCTGTGGGTGAGCGGCAACGTCCACGGCAACGAGCCCAGCGGCACCGACGCGGCCCTGCGCACGCTGCGCGACCTGGGCGACCGTTCCGACTGCGCCGCGACGAAGATCCTGGACAACGCGCTGGTCGTCGTCCTGCCGGTGCAGAACCCCGACGGGCGCGAGGCCAACCTCCGGCACAACGCCTACGGCTTCGACATGAACCGCGACTGGTTCGCGCGCACGCAGCCGGAGACCGACGGCAAGCTGTCGATGCTGAGCAAGTTCCCGCCGGTGCTCTTCATCGACGCGCACGAGATGGGCGGCACGTCGTACTTCTTCCCGCCCAACGCCGACCCGATCTACCACGAGACGCCCGAGCAGGCGATCGGCTGGATCAACGACGTGTACGGCGCGTCGATGATCAAGGAGTTCACGCGCCAGGGCATCGACTTCTTCAACCGCGACACCTACGACCTGTTCTACCAGGGGTACGGCGACACGGTCCCGACCACCGGGTTCCACGCGGCCGGGATGACGTTCGAGAAGGGCAGCGCCAGCCCCTACCCCGAGAAGGTGCGCGAGCAGTACCTCACCCAGTGGGTGTCGCTGTCGGCGGCCGCCGCCAACCGGGAGCGGATCCTCACGCAGTGGCACCAGATGGCCGTGGACGCCTACCGGCAGGGCAGGGCCGGGAAGCTGGAGCCCAACCAGGTCTACAACCCGCCCAACCAGGTGGACCGGCCGGTGCCCGACCGCAAGGTGCTGCACTACTTCCTGCGCGCCGACGACCCGGCCAAGCGCGCCGAGGTCCGCACGATCGTGCGGCGCCTCCAGCGGATGGGCGTGCGGGTGGACCGCCTGGTCCGGCCGGTGACCGTGCCGGACTACAAGGAGTACGGCCGCCCCGCCGGTAGGGCGACGCTGCCTGCCGGGACCTACCACGTCTCCATGGCCCAGGGTCAGAAGCACTGGATCCAGGCCATGCTGAACGAGGACTCCTACACTCCGTTCCCCTACTTCTACGACGTGACGGCGTGGAGCATGCCGCTGCTGGGCAACGTGTCGGGCGGCTCGTCCGGCGCCGACCTGAAGCCGCGCACGGCGCCGCTGCCCACGCTGCCCGCCGAGCGGCCGGCCGGGCCCGGCAAGGCGCCGAGGATCGCGATCCTGGAGCTGGCCCCGTCCGCCACCAACTCCACCGTCCGCCAGTCGGCCGGGTGGCTGCGGCACAAGCTGGACCGCGAGTGGCGGATGCCGTTCACCGTGCTGTCCCCGGCCGACGTCGCCGCGGGCAGGCTGAACGGCGCGCAGGTGCTCCTGGTGCCCAACGGCCCGGCCGACGGCGCCTACGACGGCCTCGGCGAGGCCGGGCGCGCCGCCCTCCAGAAGTGGACGCAGGACGGCGGCCGCTACGTCGGCTGGCAGGGCGGCGCGGTCCTGGCCGCCCGCCTCGGCCTGACCACCAGCACGCTGGCCGAGCCGACCTCCGACGTCCCCGGCACGCTGTTCCGCGTGAAGGTCGACCCCAGGAGCCCGCTGGCGAGGAACGTCGGCCCCACGGCCTGGTCGTTCTACGCCTACGACCTGGTGATGCGGCAGTCCGACCCGGCCAGGGTCGCGGTCGCCTACCCCGCGGTGGACTCGCCGGACTGGTTCGTCTCCGGGTTCGAGAAGGGCGCGGCCGAGCTGGGCGGCACCGCCGCCGCCACCGACGAGAAGGTCGGCAGGGGGCGCACGGTCCTGTTCGCGGCCGAGCCGAACTTCCGCGCCCTCACCGACGGCACCGCCAAGCTGCTGCTCAACGCGATCACCGGCCCGGACCCGGCGGCCCGCGCCGCGGCGCTCGCCGCCCCGGCCCCCGGCTCGGCGCAGGCCCGGCAGGCGCGGTCGCTGCCGCGGTTCACGGCCCCGATCCGCGTGTCGGTGAAGGCGGCCGACGCGGCGCGGGCGGCGGGCGTGCTGCGTTCCCTCGGAGCGAAGTGGACCGAACAGCGCCACGGCGACGTCGTCCGCTACGTCATCGACAACCCGCAGGGCCTGACGGCCGACCAGCACCCGTTCGCGGGCCGCGTCCCGGCGCTGATCCGCAAGGCGGGCATCACGCCCGTCGCGGTGACGCTGCCGTGACGGTCTGACGGCGAGGGGCGCGGGAGGAGACTCCCGCGCCCTTCACGTTCCCGGCCGCCGGTCCGTCCAGCCTGCCTGCTTCACGACGCTCTGGTACTGCGGGGAGCCGGGCCGCGCGCGCCGGTTGTCGTCGCCGGGCTCGACGACGACCGCCCGGGTCGCCATCAGCATGTCCCGCGACGGGCTGAGGAACAGCTGCCACTCCAGCGTGCCGAGGTCGCCGGTGCGTTCGGTCAGCGCGACGGCGAGCGCGGGCCGCCCGGCCGGATCGCGCACCGTCCCCAGGCTGCGCGTGCCCGGCAGGCTCGCCAGCATCCGGAACAGCGCCACGCGGGTGGACGCGGGCAGGGGCCGCCCCTGCGCCCCCAACAGCCTGGCCCCTTCGCGGAACAGCCACGCCTCGGGATGGTCGGGCAGTCCGCGCCAGGTGCGGACCTCCTCCAGCATCGCCCACCGCATCCGCGCCGGGTCGGTGGGAAGCTCCTCGGCCCTCCCCTCGTAGACGGGATCGCCCGGCAGTCCCGGCCCCGAGGGCGGCGACGTGAGGTCCAGTCCGGTGTCCGGGTTCATGTCGCCCGGCTGGGGGGAGCCGTCGCGCCGGTAGGCGGCGGCGTCGGCGGGGGTCAGCGGCTGGACCTTCGAACCGCCGACGTCGACGCTGAAGACACCGTCCTCGCGGCGGTCGACAGGGTGCCACGACTCGGTGGGGGTGGTCGCCAGCAGCGTGTAGCGGTTGCCGTCGTGGTCGCGGTGCACGAGCTGCGAGACCTCGCCCCTGGTGTGCCAGTAGCGGCCCGTCCTCTCGGGCTGCGCGGCACGCTGGGCGGCGGCCAGCAGCACCGCACGCGCCTCTCCACCGGTCACGACCGTCTGCCTCGGGATCGGCTCGGGCCACAGCACGGCCAGCGCCGTCACCACCGCGACGGCCGCCGTCAGCGGGACCGCCACGAGGAGACGGAGGCGACGGCGGCGGGGGCGTGTGGCGAGGATGTCCGCCCGCAGGGCGCGGGCCCTCGGCGTCTCGGCGGTGTCGCCCAGGCCGTCCGTGGGGACGGGGTTCGCGCGGGCCAGTCGTTCGAGCGCGTCGGGAACGTTCACCGGTGTGCCTCCGTTCGGGTCTCGACGGACGGCGTGGACTCCAGCAGAGCGGCGAACCGCCTGCGCGCCCGGTGCAGGCGCACCTTGAACGCCGTCACCGAGCAGCCCAGCGCCTCGGCCGCCGACCGTTGGTCCAGGCCCTCCCACGCCACCAGCAGCAGCGCCTCCCGGTCGCGGGGCGGCAGCGCGGCCAGCGCGTCCCGCAGCCGGGCGCTCTCGGCGACGTCGACCGCGTGGTCGGCCACGCTGGTCGCGCCCAGCCCGGCGAGGCTGCCGATCATCCGGGCCTGCCGCCGCCGGGAGCGCCGGTCGTTGGCCAGGCAGTTGCCCGCCGTCCGGAACAGCCACGGCAGCGGCTCCTCCGGCAGCCGGTCGATGTGCCGCCAGGCCGCCGCGAACGTCTCGGCCACCACGTCGTCGGCGCGGCCCGCGTCGTCGGTCCGGCGCAGCACGTACGCCGTCACCCGCGTGTGATGCCGCCGGAACAGCGCGCTGAACCGTTCTTCCCGATCATCTGCCATCGACGCTCCCGCCGCCCCGCCCGTCCTCACACCTGTTCAGGTCCGGCAGGGCGGCGAAGGTTACGTCAGCGGACGATCCAGGCGATGGCGGTCATCGTCCCGGGCGGGACCTCGGTGAAGCCGCCGTCGCGGACCGCGACCGTCGCGTGCTCCACGCACCGGCCCCAGGCGATGTCGCGCACCAGATGGACGCGCAGGCCGCCCTCGATCCACGCCGTCACGTCCGGTACCGCGCCCTGGCGCAGCAGGAGCTGGGCCGCGTGGCCGCACTGCGCCGCCGCCTTGCCCGTGGTGATGGAGACGCCGGGGTTGAGGGCGAGGGCGGCGTAGGGCGGCTCGGGGGCGGGCTTGGGCTCCTCGTCGTCGGGCAGGTCCAGGCCCGCGACCTGGAGCTTGGCGATCTGCGGCGGGACCTCCGCCACCGGGCCGGGAACGAGCGCGCGCACCTCGGCGCCGTTCACGTCCACCGTCACGCCCGGCACCCGCTGGGCCTCGGGCCAGCGCACGCCCCGCGCCCGCCGCGTGACCTTGCGGATGCGCCGCGACTCCCACTGCCGGACCGCCTCGGCCCACTCCCCCTCGGGATCGGCGGCGCGCGGGTCGGCCAGCAGCTCCACCACCGCCGTCGCGGCGGCCTCGCACACCGCGCGGTGGGAGGGCGGGGACGCCTTCTCCGCGCGCACCACCAGCTGCATCGCCCAGGGCGGATCGTCAAGAGGGTCGTAGTCAGGTCGCACGCCAGGAGTATTCCACCGGCACGTCCATGGCCCGTCCCGCCCCCGCCCACCACGGGAGAAGACCGCCCAATCTCTCCCCCGGCGGGTGACTTCCCCCCTCGGGATGTGGGTACGCAACTCTTGCCGCTCCTCGGACGTCGGTACGGGTACGGGACGGAGTCCGCGGGGTGGGCCCCGTTCGCGGGGGCGCGAGGGAACACGGCGGGAGAGGTCGGGTTCGGAGGTCGCCGGTGACCAGTGGTGCCTGGGGCAACTCCATTCCAGGAGTCGGAACGTTCTTCGTCGGCATCGACGTCGCGCCGGGCCGGTACCGGTGCGCGGAGGGCAAGGGCGGCTGGTGGGTGCGGTTCACCGGCCCCGGCGGCGGTGATCCGGTGGGGTCCTGGCCGCTGCCCGCCGGTCCCACCGAGATCGAGATCGCGCCGAGCGACTTCGCGTTCGAGACGCACATCGGCAGCCACTGGGAGCGCGTCGCGCCCGCCCGCGCGGACCAGGAGGGCCCGGCCGAGCCGCGCCCGGTCGCCGACCCCACCCTGCGGCAGGAGCTGGACCGGGCGGTGGCGCGCCGCCGCCCGCTGGTGTGGCTGGCGCCGCTGGCGGTGCTCGGCGTCGGGCTCGCCGGATCGGTGTTCCTGGGGACGCTGTGGCTGCTCGGCATGGCGATGATGGCCACGCTGATCGCGCTCGGCACCCCGTCGGTGTCGCTGGACCTGCAACGCGCCCGCGAGCTGGACCGCCGCCGCGACCGCTACCTGATGCCCGAGCAGCTCGACGAGGACGCCCGCGCGCTGCTGGGCCGCGTGCAGCGCGCGATCGACACCGTGCGCGACTCGGAGGTCAACCGGGAGGGCATGCTCGACTCGGTCGACAACGCCGTCACCCTCCCCCGCCAGGAGTGGGAGATCGCCCAGGTGCTGGCCCGCCAGTCCAGGCTGCGCGCCGAGCAGGGCGAGGCCACGCTGCCGGAGGTGAAGGCGGCGCTGAGGCCGTTGCAGGAGAAGCTGGACCTGTCGGTGGAGGCGGTGACGCGGCGCGTGGAGGCGTTGGAACGCTACGCCGAACGCACCCGCGCCGCCGACGAGGCCCTGCGCGCCCACCGGCAGCTGGAGGCGCTGACCGAGCACGCCCACGAGTACGACGAGCTGCTGGCCGACACCGTCCGCGACGACCTGGCCGTCCCGGCGATCGAACGCCTCACCGCCCAGAGCGACGCCCTGGTCGACACCCTCCGCGCCCGCCTCACCGAAGCCGCCGAAGCCGGCGACGAACTCCCACCCGCGAAGTGACGGACTACCGCCGCTTCCAGGTGCAGCCGCCGCTGAACTGGACGTACTTGTCGCTCGGCTTGACGGTCACGTAGCCCTGTCCCTGGACGATCTGGTTGTCGTTGATGGAGCCGAGCTCGTCGGTGGCGCTGTTCTTGCGGGCCACGTAGCAGCCGCCGAGGTCGCTCTCACCGTCGGTGCGGTACGTGCCGGGCTTGATCTCGCTGCCGACCCTGTAGGTCCCGTCGCCGAACTCGCCGTCGGGCGGTCGTTCGGTCGTGGGCTCCTCGGTCGGCTCCTCGCTCGTGGGCTCCTCGGTCGGCTCCTCGCTCGTGGGCTCCTTCGTCGGCTCCTCCGTAGGCTCCTTAGTCGTGGACGCCGGGGTGGACGGCGCGGCGGGTGCCGGGACCTGCTGCTCCGCCATGCGGGCGGCGTCCCGGTGGACCACGCTCCGCAGGGAGAAGCTGACGGCGAGGACGAGGACGACCACGCCGATCCAGCCCAGCGCGATCCCGGTGATCGCCTGGTTGCGTCCGCCTCCGCCGGTCCTTTCGATCCGGTTGAGGGCGAGGTGGCTGAGAACGGCGCCGGCCAGGGAGGTGGCCCCCAGGGTGAGGAGGCCCAGGATCCCCAGGACCACCCCCGCGACGGCCAGCCCGCTGCTCCGCCGAGGTGGCCTTGGCGGCGGTCCGTGCCTCGGCGGCTGCCCGTAGACGTTCATGGTTCGGCCCCCACCCGGCCCTCGACTGCCTCCAGTAGGAGTAATTACCCGTCATATGCCGATTCCGGCGCTACAGGACATTGGTATAGGCCAGGGCAAAAATCCCGCACGGGATCAGGAAGATCCAGCTCACGGTGATGATCCCGTGGACGATCTCGGCGGGTTCGCGGGCTCGGCCGAGGAGGCGGTGGTAGGCGGCGACCAGGATCGGCGCGCTGATCGCCTGGGGCCACAGCACCCGGTGCGGGAAGACCTGTCCCCGGGCCGCCAGCAGCACCGTCAGCGCGCAGGCCGCCGTCCACGCCGTCAGGCCGATCCGGTAGGCCGCGCGCGGGCCGAGCCGCACCGCGATCGTGGTGTAGCCGCTGGCCAGGTCCGCCCGGTAGTCGGTCACCGCCGTCGGGACGTAGAGCGCGACCGCGACCAGCACCCCGAGCACCGCCATCACCCACGGGAACCCGTCGATCGGCCGGACCACCGTCCACCCGGCCACCGGCGCGCACCCGCCGACGGCCACCGCGTTGGTCGCCACGTCGAACCCCGGCCGGTCCTTCAGCCGCACCGGCGGAACGCTGTAGAGCCAGCCCAGCACCAGGAACCCCAACGTGACCAGCGTGAAAGCGGGCCGCACCGTCCACGCCACCGCCAGTGCCGCGACCGCCGCGACATGCGCGACCACCGTCGCCGCCCGCGCCGACATCCGGCCCCCGGCCAGCGGGGCGTCGTCCTTGCGGGGGTTGCGGCGGTCGCCCTCCAGGTCGCGGGCGTCGTTGATCGCCAGCACCGCCAGCCAGACCAGCGGACCCCACACCACCAGCCCGGTCAGCACGGGCGCCAGGGCCTCCGGGCAGCCCCGGCCGGGCGGCACGCACACGTCCTGCCCGGCGATCAGCCACCGGGTGGCCAGCAGGTGCCCCACGTAGAACGGCACCAGCGACACCAGCCACAGCGCGGGCCGGGCGACCAGCCACAGGTCGAGGAGGAAACGGCCGCCGCTCGCAGCCGTCCGGACGCCTTCGCGAACGCGCATCGCCGGTCACCCCCGGGCGATCGGGATCGGAAGCGGGGTCCCCCTATTAGACAACACGTTCATTTCTTGACAGAGACCCGATCTGTGGCATGCAATATATTGCATGCCAGTTCCCCGGAGCCGTGCCACGATCCCCCGGTCCCTCCTGCGCGACAACGCCTACCGCGCCCTCCGCGACGCCATCGTCGACGGCACCCTCGCCCCCGGCGAACGCCTGGTGGACGCCGAGCTGGTCGACTGGCTCGGGGTGAGCCGCACGCCGATCCGGGAGGCCCTGGCCCGGCTGGAGCAGGCGGGGCTGGTGCGGACCCGGCCGGGCCGCCACACGATCGTCAGCCCGCTGGACCTGCGCGCGACGCGGTCGGCGGTCGCGGTCGTGGCGGCGATGCACGAGGTGGCGGTCCGCGAGGCCGTCCCGCACCTGTCGGACGCCGAGCTCGACGCCATGCGGGCGGCCAACGCCGACTTCGCCGCCGCCCTGCGCGACGGCGACGCCGAGCGGGCGGTCGACGCCGACGACCGCTTCCACGGCGTCCCGGTGACCGCCAGCGCCAACCAGGCCGTCGCGACCGTCCTGGAGCAGTTCACGCCGGTCCTGCGGCGGGTGGAACGGCTCCGCTTCTCCTCGCTGTGCGGCCGGGCGTCGGTCGCGCAGCACGACACGATCGTCGCGCTGTGCGAGGCCGGGGACGCCGAGGCCGCGGCGGCCGCGGCCCGCGACAACTGGCGGACCCTCCTCCCCCTGCTCGACGGACCCCTGTCCGGCGACTGACCTCCGACCCTCCGGGAGCGCCCATGTCCCTGGCCGACTTCGACCGCCATCCCCTGCTGTTCGGTCCGAGCCCGATCCATCCGCTGGACCGCCTCAGCGCGCACCTGGGAGGCCCCCGCGTCTGGGCCAAGCGGGAGGACTGCAACAGCGGTCTCGCCTACGGCGGCAACAAGACCCGCAAGCTGGAGTACCTGGTCGCCGACGCGTTGAGGCAGGGCGCCGACACCCTGGTCAGCATCGGCGGCATCCAGTCCAACCACACCCGGCAGGTCGCCGCCGCGGCCGCCCGCCTCGGCCTGGGGGCGGTCCTGGTCCAGGAGAGCTGGGTGGACTGGCCGGACCCGGTCTACGACAAGGTCGGCAACATCCTGCTGTCCCGGATCATGGGCGCCGACGTGCGGCTGGTGGACGCGGGCTTCGGCATCGACGTCAAGGAGAGCTGGGAGCGGGCCCTGGACGAGGTGCGCGCGGCCGGCGGCACCCCGTACGCGATCCCCGCCGGGGCGTCCGACCACCCGCTGGGCGGCCTCGGCTTCGCCCGCTGGGCCGAGGAGGTCCGCGCCCAGGAGGAGGAGCTGGGGGTCTTCTTCGACACGATCGTGGTGTGCAGCGTGACCGGCAGCACCCAGGCCGGGATGGTCGCGGGCTTCGCGGGCCAGGACCGCCCCCGCCGCGTGCTGGGCATCGACGCCTCCGCCAAGCCCGCCGAGACCCGCGCGCAGGTCGCGAGGATCGCCCGTAACACCGCCGACCTCATCGGTCTGGGCCGCGACCTGCGCGACGACGAGATCGTGCTGCTGGAGGACTGGGCGGGCGAGCGGTACGGCGTCCCGGTCGACTCGACCATGGAGGCGATCCGGCTGTCCGGCTCCCTCGAAGGCATGATCATCGACCCGGTCTACGAGGGCAAGTCGATGGCGGGCCTGATCGGGCTGGTCCGCGGTGGCGACATCCCGCGCGGCTCGAACGTCCTGTACGCCCACCTGGGCGGGCAGCCGGCGCTGAACGCCTACAGTGGCGTCTTCGGCTGACCCGCCCCTCCCCGGACCGCGTCGCCGCCGACAGCCTGCCGCGCCCGGTCGGCGGCGGGGCGGCGGCGGGGCGGCGGCGGGGCGGCGGCGGACGCGGTCAGCGGCCGGGGGCGGTGACGAGCGTGGCGAGGCCGTGCAGGAGACGCCGTCGGTGCCACCGGGAGCGGTCGATGTCCGGTCGCGCGTAGGAGGGGATGTCCCCGTTCAGCAGGCCGACGAGCCTCGGCTCGTCCAGGGCCCGCGCCGAGAACGCGTACAGCTCCCGCAGCCTCGGCTTGATGACCCCGTGGTCCAGCATCCGGGCGCGCCGTCCCTCCAGGTCCATGACCTGCCCGGTGCTCCAGCCGTCCAGGGGGTAGTGCTGCGGGAAGACGTTCCGCAGGTCCAGGAACATCCCGACCGACCCGGTGCGCGGATCGCCCAGCCGGGGGCCGAGCGCGGCCAGCGGCCCCAGCGCCAGGCGCGGCACGGCGACCATCGCGTGCGCGTAGAGGACCCGCGACAGGGTCACGTTGATCATCAGTCGTTCGGCGGGGAGCTCGGCGGCGGCGAGGTCCTCGTTCTCCAGGTAACCGGCCACGACACTGGAGTTGTGCGCGCGGTACCAGCGTTCCGGCGACGGTCCGGCCAGGAACGCGGCCCAGGCGCGCGCGCCCGCCGACGGCGGTTCCCCGCCGTCCTCCCGGACGAGCGCGGCCTCGGCCCTGTCCCGCAGCAGCCGGTCGTTGACCGCCCGCCACCACGGGCTTCCCGAGCGCTCGTCCAGCACGCCCCGGTCGATCTCCCACCGCAGGAACCGCAGCTCGGCACGCGCGTACCGGGCGATCTCGCCGCGTCCCCGGTAGAACCCCGCCGCGGCCTCCAGCCGCCACGCGCCCCCTGCCTCCGCCATGCACCCATCATCCCCGCGCCGCCGGGTCCGCCGTGACCCGGCGGCGATCATCCCGCGATCGGCGGGTGAGGGGCCGGTGAATTCTCCCGCGGGGGGCTTCCGGCGCGCGGTCCGCGTCCTTCATGATCGTGGGGGGTTTCCGCCGTCATCGAGCCTCCGGAGGAGCACCGATGCCCGTTCCGTCCCTGTCCCGCGTGGTCGTGCCGGCGTTGGCGGCCACGGCCGCCGTGTCGCTGGCCGCGCCCGCCACCGCGTCGGCCGCCGTCGCCCCGGCCGAGGCGCGGGCCACGGCTCAGGTCACGGCCGAGCCGCGGGTCCAGGCCGCGGCCAAGCCCCCGAAGCGGAAGATCACCTTCACCAACAAGTACTACGACACGTTCTTCCAGCTCGGCCCGTGCCACGCCGAGGCGTACCACCGCAACATCGGCGGCGTGGTCGGTCCCGGCTGGACCTACATGGCCACCCACACCCGGCTCTACCGGGGCTCGAAGAACGACTGCCGCGTGTCGGTGAAGCTGCGCTTCCGCGCGATGAAGGACCGCAAGCTGCACACCCTCACGCGCTGGAAGAGGAAGGGCACCGCCGGGGTGGACGTCAGCGGCAAGCGCTGCTGGTCGGAGCACACCCTCCACTACAAGAAGTACTCCTACACGGTGAAGCTGGTCCGTGACGGCGGCACCCGCTGCTAGTCCGCGTTTCAAAGCCCTGGCCCACGGCGCTCGCCCGGGGCTCGCGCCTGACCAGGTCTTGGCGAGCGCGGCATCGCTTCGCGATCTGACCTGCGGGCCCTCGCCTTCGGCGTCGGGCCCGCAGGTCAGGTAACGCGCTCGCGTGCGTGGCCGGGGTCCACTTCGAAACAGGCCCCAGTCCCGTGCGCGAAGGGGCCCCCACCGTTGCGGCGGGGGCCTTCCTCACTCCTCGACGACGCAGCCGCAGGGGCCCAGCGCCACAAGCCCGTCGCCCGCCGGGCGGACCTCCCGCACGCGGCCGCCGCACAGCGGGCAGCCGGTGCCGAGCAGGCCGGCGGGAACGGGCAGATCATCGGATACCGCGGTCGTCACGGACGATCATGTTAGTACCGTCCCAGGCGCCCACGGCCGCGCGGACCCCCTCGGGGGAGGTGAAGACCTCGGCGCGCATGCCGACGGCGCGGGCGGCCGCCACGTTCGCGGCGTTGTCGTCGAAGAAGACGATGTCGGCGGGGGCGGCGCCGAGGCGCTCGGCGCAGATCAGGTAGGCGCGGGGGTCGGGCTTGGCGACGCCGATCCGGCAGGAGTAGGTGAGGGCCGCGAACCGGCGCAGCCAGGAGCCGTGCCGGGCCTCGAAACGCGGGATCAGATCGGTGATGATGTTGGACAGCAGCCCGAGCGTGCGGCCCTGGTCGGCCAGCTCGCCCACCAGCGCGACCATCGCGTCGTCCACGTCGGTCCAGCTGTTCAGGTCGGCCTCGACCAGGGCGGGGACGTCGGGGATCGTGATCCCCAGCCGGCCGGCGACGGCCGCCCAGTAGTCGGCGCTGGACTGGCCCGCGTCGTAGGCGGGGCGCCGGTCCCAGTAGGCGTCCCAGAACGCCGGGGCGGGCACGCCCGCCTCCGCCAGGCCGGCCCGGGTCTCGATCTCCCGGCGGGCCTCGTCGGTCTGGGTGCGGGCGATCACCCCGTACAGGTCGAACACGATCACGTCGGACATGCGCCCGAGCCTATGCGGGACGGGACACGCCGGGTCCGGCGTTCTTCGAACAAGCGCTTGATAGTGCGCGTACCCTGAGGGTGACGCGCCCATTTGAACAAGCGGTTGGGCGCACCCAGCATAATGAGAGGGTGACGACCACGAGCGCGAACTCCGGACGCCCCAGAAACCGTGCCACGGGTGAGGGCGGAGCCCGCCGCCGCGGCAAGGGTTCGGCCGCCCTGGCCTCGGAACGGCGCGAGCACCTGGTGCGGCTCGCGGCCGAGCTGTTCGCCGAGAAGGGCTACCAGGCCACCACCGTGCGCAACATCGCCGACGAGGCCGGCATCCTCTCCGGCAGCCTGTACCACCACTTCGACTCCAAGGAGTCGATCGTCGACGAGATCCTCGCGGGCTTCTTCAACGAGATCATGTCGGCGTACCGGAAGGTCATCGACGAGGGCAAGGACCCGCGCGAGACCATCGCCGGGCTGGTCCGCATCGCGTTCGGCACGCTGGAGCCGCACCGCGCGGCGATCACGGTCATGCAGAACGACTGGAACCACCTCAAGAGCGTGGAGCGCTTCGCCTACCTCACCAGGTCCGAGGACGAGGTGGAGCGGATGTGGGTGGACACCATCAAGGCCGGCCAGGAGCAGGGCCTGTTCCGCCCCGACATCGACCCCAAGCTCACCTACCGGATGATCCGCGACACGGTGTGGGTGGCGGTCCGCTGGTTCCGGCCGGGCGGGCGGCTGGACTCCCAGGGCCTCGCCGACCACTACCTCAAGGTGATGTTCGACGGCATCAACACGCACTGACGACGTCCGGACGCGGTCCGGCCGGGGACGCCCTCGCGTCCCCGGCCGGACCGCGCCGTCATGAGCGCGCCGTCACGACCGCACCGGCACGCGCTCGTCCACCGGTGGCTCGGCGGCCAGCCGGGCGGGCAGGATCCGCGCCAGCGGGCCCGGCAGCCACCAGTTGGCCCGGCCGAACAGCTCCATCAGCGCCGGGACCAGCACCATGCGGACGACCGTCGCGTCGATGACGATCGCCACGGCCATGCCGAGGCCCATCTGCTTGACCGCGATGTCCGCGCCGAGCAGCACCGACAGGAACACCATCACCATGATCGCCGCGGCGGCGGTGATGACGCGGGCGGTGCGGGCCAGGCCCTGCGCGACGGCCTCGCGGGTCTCCACGCCCCGCTCGTACAGCTCGCGGATCCGCGAGACGAGGAACACCTCGTAGTCCATCGACAGCCCGAACAGGATCGGGAACATCATCAGCGGCACCCACGTCGCCACCGGCATGTCGGTGGGGAAGCCGAGCAGCCCGCCGCCCCAGCCCCACTGCACGACGGCGGTCAGCACCCCGTAGGCGGCGGCGACCGACAGCAGGTTCATCACCGCCGCCTGCAACGCGACCGTCACCGACCGGACCAGCGCGACCAGCAGGAACAGCGACAGCCCGACCACGACCGCGACCAGCACCGGCAACCGCTCCCGTACGTCGTCGGCGAAGTCGATCGATCCGGCGTTCGGCCCGCCGATGTGCACCTCCAGGGCCGTTCCCCCGGTGGCGGACGGCACCACGTCGTCGCGCAGGCGGTGGACCAGGTCACCGGTCCTCTCGTCCAGCGCGGCGGTCGTCGGGAACGCCACGAACATCGACGCCGCGCCGTCCCGGCTGCGCACCGGCGGCTGCACCGCCGCCACGCCCGGCGTGCGGCGCACGGCCTCGGCGACCGGGGCCGCGTCACCGCCCTGCACGGCGACCACCAGCGGCGCGCCCGTCCCGGGGCCGAAGCCCTCCGACAGCAGTTTGTGGGACGCGTAGGCGCTGCTGTCGCGGGGCTGGACGCTGTCGTCGGGCAGGCCGAGCCGCATCGACAGCGCGGGCGCGGCCAGCGTCAGCAGCACCACGGCGGCGGCGAGCCCGGCCAGCAGCGGGCGGCGCTGCACGGTGCGGGCCCAGCGTTCGGCGGCGGGGCGGCGGGCCCGGCCGAGGCCCGGGACGCGCAGCCGGTCGATGCCGCGACCGGCGAACCCGAGCAGCGCGGGCAGCAGCGTGACGGCCGCCAGCATCGTCATCAGCACCGCGACCCCGGCGGCGGTGGCGACGCCGGTCAGCAGGTCCTGCCGCATCACCAGCAGTCCCATGAGCGCGATCACGACGGTGGTCCCGGCGAACAGCACGGCGCGCCCGGCGGTGGTGAGCGCGGTGACGACGGCCGACTCGGGGTCGGCCCCCTCGGCCAGCGACTCGCGGTAGCGGGTGACGATGAACAGCGCGTAGTCGATGCCGACGCCCAGGCCGATCAGCACCGCGACGATCGGGCTGAACGATGGCGCCGGCAGCAGGTGCCCCAGCAGCATGATCAGCGCGAGTCCGGAGCCGATCGCCAGCAGCGCGGTGAGGATCGGCAGGCCCATCGCCAGCACCGAGCCGAACGCGACCAGCAGGATGACGACGGCGGCCAGCACCCCGACGCCCTCCGACGGGCCGCCGCCGGGCGTCTCGGCGGCGGTGACCGCGGAGCCGCCCAGTTCCAGCCGCACCGGCCCGTCGCTCCTGCGCACCTCGTCCAGCAGCTTGACGACCTCGGCCGTCGGCATGTCGTCGGCCGACACGTCCAGGCCCGCGGAGGCGAACGCGGTCCGGCCGTCCCGGGAGATCTGGCCGGGCGCCTGGTAGGGCGACGACACCGACGTCACGTGCGGGGTCCTGGCGAGCCGCCGCACGGCCCGGTCGACCTCCGCGCGCACGGCGGGCGTCCGCACCCCGGCGTCGGCGCGGACCACCAGCATGATGCTCTCGCCGCTGGTTCCCGGGAAGTGCCTCTCCAGGACCTCCTGGGCGCGGGCGGACTCCGACTTGCCGCCGGTGAAGTCGTTCAGCGGCTCGGCGGCGTTGGAGAAGCCGAGGAACATCACGGCCACCGTCCCCACGATCCAGGCCAGGACGGTCAGGCGTCGGCGGCGGTAACAGAGCCTGGCGAGCCGCGACAGCGGCCCTCCGGCGGGATCGGGAACGGACATGGATCACTCACCTCGGAGAGAAGTCTCAACGTGTCCCCCCGAGGGTGGCCGCCGGGCGCCCGCCCCCACATCTGACCCGCGGAGTCACCTGTCCGCGCGCGTACTCCCCCGGGCGTACATCGCTCGATGGAAGGGTTGACCCCCCTTTACGTTTGCTTTCGTGTCTTTGGTCACACTTGTGCGAATAGGCGTGACGTTCATGGTGTTGGGGACGCTGTTACCGATGAGGCCAGCGGGGGTACGGGGGTGTGTGGACATCATGTCGGCTCAACGGGGCGCCGCCGGACCTGGGGACCAGGCGGCGGTCCGCGCGAACACCGTGCAGGGGCTGCAGGAGCAGTTCCCCGGCGTACGCGTCTGGTACGGCGAGGCGACGCGGGCATGGTGGGCGCTGGTGCCGTCGGCGAACGGGCCGCGCCTGGTGGAGGCGCCCACCCCCCAGCTCCTGCGCGACGCGATCATCAACGCCCGTTCCCAGGGATGAGGCGCCGGGGAGGGACCAGCGGGCTCAGGGGCGGGCTCGGGGGCGGGCTCAGGGGCGGGCGGGGCCGTTCCCGGGGGTGACCAGACCCGACTCGTAGGCGAACACCACCAGCTGCGCCCGGTCGCGCACGCCGAGCTTGCCCATCACCCGGCTGACGTGCGTCTTGGCGGTGAGCGGGCTGATGACCAGGTGGCCGGCGATCTCCTCGTTGGACAGGCCGCGGCCGACCAGCCGCACCACCTCGCGTTCCCGCGCGGTGAGCCCGGCGACCTCGGGACGCCGTCCCGGACCCGGCGGCTCCCCGGCCGGCGCCCGTCCGACGAACGCCTCCACGACCGCGCGGGTGACCGAGGGCGCGAGCAGCGACGCGCCCTCGGCGACGACCCGCACCGCGTTCAGCAGGTCCACCGGCTCGATGTCCTTGACCAGGAACCCGGCCGCGCCCGCGCGCAGCGCGCGGAACACGTTCTCGTCCTCGGTGTAGGTGGTCAGCACCACCACGCGGACCCCGGCCAGCGCCGGGTCGGCGGAGATCCGGCCGATCGCGGTCAGCCCGTCCACCTCGGGCATCCGCAGGTCCATCAGCAGCACGTCGGGCCGCAGCTCCCGGGCGAGCGCGACGGCCCGGCCGCCGTGCTCGGCCTCCCCCACCACCTCGATGTCGTCGGCCGAGTCCAGCAGCAGCCGGAACCCCGCCCGCACCAGCGCCTGGTCGTCGGCCAGCACCACCCGGATCACGCCGCGCCCTCCGGACCGTCCGCGCCGCCCGGCAGGACCGCGCGGACCGCGAACCCGCCCTCCGGACGCGGCCCGGCCTCGAACGTCCCGCCCAGCGCGGCCACGCGCTCGCGCATGCCGGTCAGCCCGTGCCCGCCCCCGGGCGTCCCGCCGGCCCCGTCGTCAACGATCTCCAGGGCGATCCCGTCCTTCCGGTGGGCGACGGTCACGCGGGCGCGCACGTCGGGGCCCGCGTGCCGCAGCACGTTGGTGAGCGACTCCTGCAGTATGCGGTAGGCGGCGTGGTCGACGGGAGGATCGACCGGCGCGGCCCGCCCGGTGACCGTCACCTCGACCGGGACGCCCGCCGCCCGCACCGCCTCGGCCAGCGCGGGCAGCCGGTCCAGGCCGAACGCCGGGCCGAGGTCGGCGCCCGACCGCAGCACCCCGAGCGTGGCCCGCAGCTGCCGCAGCGCGTCCTTGCTGGTCTCGCGGATCGCGGCGAGCGCGGGACGGACCCGCTCGTCCGCCCGGCCGTCGCCGTCCGCCTCGCCGAGCACGTGCAGGGCGCCGCCCGCCTGCACGGTGATGGTCGCCATGCTGTGGGCGAGCGTGTCGTGCAGCTCGCGGGCGATGCGCACCCGGTCCTCGGCGACGCGGCGGGCGCTCTCGCGGTCGCGTTCCTCGGCGGCCAGCCGCAGCCGCTCGCGGGTCTCGGCGGCCAGCGCGCGGCGGCTGCGCACCACCTCGGCCAGCAGGATCACCGTGACCCCCAGCCCGATGTGGGAGAGGAACTCCGCCAGCGCCAGCATCGGCGAGAGGTGCTTCTCCACGACCACCATCACGTAGCCGATCGTGTAGAACCCCAGGGTCACGCCCACCGCCCAGCGCAGGTGCCCGGCCACCACCGCCGAGTAGATCGGGAGGGCCTGCGCGATCGTCGGCGAGATCCCCGGATAGCCGCTGGCGTAGTACACGAACAGCATCAGGCTCGACAGCATCAGCGCCGCGACCGGCCGCCGCCGGTGCGCCAGGATCGGCAGCGCCATCAGGAAGGCCAGCAGGTACGCCCGCGCGTCGGGCGGCACCGCGCCCGCCTCCCGGGTCTCCCGGACCATCAGCGCCACCACGGCGGTGACCAGCACGACGGCCCCCGCGTCCACCAGCCGCTCCCGCCGGGTGGGCGCCCGGTCCCCGCCCGGCGACGATGTGCTCTCCACGCCGTCACGGTACGACGCGCGCCCGTGCGGGCCCACCGTCATCGGCCGAAGGTTCGCAAAAACCACTCCCTCCCCATAAGGTCGGACTTCCCCCGCCGCCCCATTCCGTCTCGGGCACCCGCCCATGGCCAAGGACATCGACATGACAGCACCGTCCGTCCCTCCGCTCCGGAGCCGACGACGCATCTGGATCGCTGCGGGCTCGGTCAGCGGCATCATCGCCGCCACCACGATGGTGGCGGCGGTCGGCCTGGGCGAGGAGGAGCCCCGGAAGACGCGCAACACCGGCATCAGCGGCAAGGCGGCCGCGCCGAGGATCACGCTGCCGAAGGTCGACTGGAAGCTGTCCTGGCGCGACGAGTTCAACGGCCGCGGCAAGCCGTCCTCCGCCTGGACGGCGCTGACCGGCAACGGCGTGCGCGGCTGGGGCCACCAGGCGCGCCAGTACTACGTCCCCGAGGCCAGCCGGCAGAACGGCCGGGGCCAGCTGGTCATCGCCGCCCGGAAGACGCCGGCCTCGTCCAAGCTGAAGTGCTGGAACGGCCGGTGCGGCTACACCTCCGGGCGCATCCAGACGATCGGCAAGTTCGAACAGCGCTACGGCCGGTTCGCCGTGCGCGCCAAGCTGCCCACCGGCAGCGGCATGTGGCCCGCCTTCTGGATGCAGAAGCGGGGCAAGCCCTACGGCGAGATCGACGTGGTGGAGATCTCCGGCAAGTACCCCAAGCTCGTCCAGGGCTTCGCGCACGCCAACCGCAGGGTGGGGGCGGGGCATCTGAAGCTGAGGAAGCCGGTGTCGGCCGAGTACCACACCTACGGCGTGGACTGGACGCCCTGGCGGATCGTGTGGTGGATGGACGGCAAGCCCTACGCGCAGATGAAGGCGTACAAGGGGTGGCCGTTCGACAAGCCCTTCTATCTGATCCTCAACCTGCAGGTCGGGAACAACTGGCCCGGAAAGCCCGACCGGACGACCCGCTTCCCGGCGTACATGTCGGTGGACTGGGTGCGCGTCTACCGCGCCTGACCGGCGGCGTCCGACCGCCTGGCGAAGCCCTCGCGTTCCCTCTGGAACACGGGGGCTTTCCCTTTCGAACACGTCGCGGTACGAACACGACGCGCGAGACGCCTCAGAGGTTTACATCCGCTGTGAAAAATTCCTGATCAGCTTGGGCGGACCCGCCTCCTCGGGTGAAATTTTTCAATATCTGAGATCTCATCCCCTCTTGCCCCACCAGCCGTCCCCGTCACTTCACATATCGGGCATACTTCCCTTCACCCCCGCCTCGGAAATGTCCCCCAGCCATGGAAGTGACTTGTCTCACCACCACGCGGGTCCCCCGCACGAGACGGGCAGGCCCCCCTCCCCCGGATCCCGCCGAGGCTCCGACCCGGAACCCGCCGCCCCCGCCCGACCGGGCCGTCCCCTCGTGCGCCGGCGCCCCTACCTGATCCTGCTGGCCTTCGTCGTCGCCGTGGGCGGGCTGGTCCAGACGCCGCCCGGCCGGTCGCTGCTGGAGTCGGCCGGCCTGGTCGGCGCCACCGAGCACTACAGCGAGCTGGCCTTCACCGACCCGGGACAGCTCCAGCGCGTGCTGGTCGGCGGGTCGGAGCTGCCGCTGGCGTTCAGCATCCACAACGCCACCGACCAGCGGCGCACCTACACCTGGTCGGTGACCGCCACCGCGCAGAACGCCGCCCCCGGGGCGGGCACCGCCCAGGGCGGCGCCGCGCAGAACGCCGTCCAGCGGCTGGACGGCGGCCAGACCGTCCTGGCCCCGGACGAGGACGCCACCATCACCACCCGGCCCCGCGTGATGTGCCGTCCGGGGACGCTGCGGGTGGAGGTCCGGCTGGACGACCGGCGGGCCATCGCCTACCAGGCCGAGTGCGTCAACGACATCGGAAGCAGGCAGGGATGAGCGCCCGCCCACGGGTGGCGCTGGTCACCGACGCGGTCCATCCCTACAGCTTCGGCGGCCGGGAGATCCGCTACCACGAGCTGTCGCGGCTGATGGCGGTGGACGCCGACGTCCACGTGTACACGATGCGCTGGTGGGACGGCCCGCCCAGGCTCACCGAGGGCGCCGTCACCCTGCACGGCATCACCCGGTACCGCCTGCTGTACCGGGGCCGCCGCCGCTCGTTCCGGCAGGCCCTCGTCTTCGCGCTGGCCTGCCTGGTGCTGCTGCGCCGCCGGTTCGACATCCTCAAGGTCGACCACATCCCCCAGTTCCAGCTGTTCACGCTGCGCCTGGTGGCCACCGTGCGCCGCAAGCCGCTGATCGCCACCTGGCACGAGGTGTGGGGACCCGAGTACTGGCGGGACTACCTGGGCTGGGGCGGCCGGCTCGCCTGGTGGGTGGAGCGCATGTCGATGCGCCTGCCCGACCACATCATCGCCGCGTCCCCGCAGACCGCCGACCGGCTGACCCGCTACCTGGGCCCCGGCGCCTCCATCATGGTCGCCCCCAACGGGATCGACCTGTCCGCGGTCCGGGCCTCCTCCCCGGACCCCGACACAACGGACCTGGTCGTGGTGAGCCGCCTGATGGTGCACAAGCGGCTGGACATGCTGCTGGACGCCGTCGCCCTCCTGCACGCCGAGGGCAGGCCCGTGACCTGCCGCGTCATCGGCACCGGCCCCGAGGAGCAGGCCCTGCACGAGCAGGCCGCGCGGCTCGGGATCGCGCACGCGGTGGACTTCCGGCACGACGTGCGCGAGCAGAAGGACCTGTACTCGCTGCTGAAGGCCGGACGGGTGTTCGCCTTCCCGTCCGAGCGCGAGGGGTTCGGCATCGCGGTCCTGGAGGCGCTGGCCTGCGGGCTGCCGGTGGTGACCACCTCGGCCTCCGACAACCTGGCACAGCACCTGGTGACCCGGTCCCAGCGCGGCCTGGTCTGCGAGCACGACCCGGCGGCGCTGGCCCTGGCCCTCGGCACCGCCCTGGCGGCCCAGGACGCGCTGGACGGCGCGGACCCCTGGCCCGGCGACCCGTGGGTGGTCGAGTACTCGTGGGAGTCGATCGCCGCCCAGATCTCCGGGCGGTTCTGGCCATGAGGGTCCTGTTCGTCAGCCCCTACCCGCCCGCCCGCGACGGCATCGGCACCTACACCCGGCTGCTGGGCGAGGCGCTGCGGGAGGAGGGGCACGAGGTCGCGGTCGTGACGCCCCGCGCGCAGCCGGGGGCGCCGCCGGAGGTCGTCGGCGCGCTCGGCGCGGGC
>NZ_BCQR01000063.1 GCF_001552175.1 Actinomadura kijaniata NBRC 14229 | reverse complement strand
CAGCTCGCCGCCTGCCCCCAGGCGGTGGGGAACTGGTGGCCCTGCGGGTGGACCAGGCCGTTGACGCCCTCGGCGTGGACCAGGACGCCGATGCCGAACGGGTTCAGGTCCCGCGCGATCTCCTGGAACCGGGCGATGTCGCGGGTGAGCTGTTCGAGGTCCTGGCTGAGCTGCCAGCCCAGCGACAGATGCCCGACCCCGTGCGGGCGCACCAGGGGAAGGCGCTCGATCTCGTACAGGAATCCCGTCGGCAGTTCCGGCGTCGGCGCGGGAGGGCCCGAGAGCTTGGCCTGGTCGACCAGATCCATGGGAACGACCCCATGGATCTGGCCTGTCTTCTGGTCGAGGTCCATGCGGGCGACGAGCTTGTCGATGTCGGTCACGATGCCGCGTCCTTCGTCTGGTTCGAAACGGAGCCGACGGGGTGCGCGCCCGGCGCTCTGGGGCTTCTCATCCCTTGACCGCGGATCCGACCACGCTCCGGACGAAGTGGCGCTGGGCGAAGAAGAAGATCAGGAGCACGGGCATGATGTAGAGGGTGGCCGCGGCGGCCTGCACCGTCGGTATCCCGTTGCCGTGCGGGTCCTTGTACCAGGACGTGATGGCCACCGACAGCGTCGTGTGGTCGACGTCGAGCAGCAGGGCGGGAGCGATGTAGTCACCCCAGCTCCAGGTGAACGAGAGCAGGAACGCGGTGATCAGCACGGGGCGGGACAGCGGCAGGAAGATCCTGACGAAGATGCGCGGCCAGCCGCAGCCGTCGATGATCGCGGCATCCTCCAGCTCACGGGGGATCGCCGCGAAGAACTGCCGGAACAGGAACACCAGGTAGGGGGACGCGGCCAGCCCCCACAGGACCCACGGCCAGTAGGTGTTCACCAGTCCCAGCCGGGAGAACATCACATAGGTCGGCAGGATCGTCAGGACCTGCGGCAGCATCATCGTGGACAGCACCACGAGGAACATCGCCCGCTTGCCCGGGGCCCGCAGCCGGGCGAATCCGAATCCGACCGCCGCGCTGGACAGGGTGATGAGGAACGCATAGGTCGTGGAGAGGAACAACGAGTTCATGGCGTAGGCGGCGAAGTTCACGTCCGTCAGCGCTTGGGTGAAGTTGCTCCACTGAACCTGGTCGGGCAGGACGCTGCCGGGCACCGCGACCCATTCCTCGCGGGTCTTGAGCGCCGCCAGCAGCAGCCAGAGGAACGGTCCGGCGAAGACCACGGACAGCGCCATGAGGAGAACGTAGGCCGCGCCGTTCCCAGGACGTGGCCTGCGCGGCCCGCGCAGCGTTCCGCGGCCTGTGGCGGTCCTGGCCGCGGCGATCGGACGGGTTTTGCCGATGTCCATCGGACGGCTCCTAACGGTCCGCATCGCTGTCGACCTCGTAATGGACCCACAGTCGGCTCGACCGCTGTACCAGCAAGGTGAAAGCGAGGATGACAAGGAAGAAGACCCACAGCATGGCCGAGCCGTACCCGAAGCGGTTGTGGAGGAAGAAATCCTGGTACACCTGCACCATGTAAAGGCGCGTGCTCTGCGGCACCTGGCCGACGGTGGAGATGCTGCTGGTCTCGGCCAGCAGCAACGGCTGGATGACGATCTGGAGGGTCGTGATGACGCCGGTGATCACCTGGAAGTACACGACCGGGGAGATCATCGGCAACGTGACGTGCCGGAACACGCTCCAGCGGCTGGCGCCGTCCACCCGAGCCGCCTCCTCGAGTTCGGCGGGCACCCCCTGCAGCGCGGCGAGCATGATGACCATGCCGCCGCCCAGGCCCCACAACGTGAGGATGACGAGGGCGTAGAAGGCCACCGGATCGACCAGCCAGCTGATCGGACGGATTCCGGCGACGCCGAGGACGGCGTTCATGATGCCGGAATCCCGGTTCAGGATGAGCTTCCACATGATGGCCGTGGCGACCATGGGAACGATCGACGGCAGGAAGAAGACGGTGCGCCAGAACCCCACCGCCTTCAGCCGGCGGTTCAGCAGCATGGCCAGACCGAGCGAACCGGCGACGCTGAGCGGAACCACCATCGCGGTGTATCCGATCGTTCTGACGAGCGCCGCCTGGGCGGCCTGGTCGCCGAACAGCTCGACGTAGTTGCGGAACCCGATCCAGCGCCACCGCGGCGAGCTGCCATCGAAATTGGTCAGGCTGACGGCGAACGCGTACAGCAGCGGTGCGGCGGTCAGGAAGAGGAAGCCTGCCACCCACGGCCCGACGAACAGGTAGAAATGCCTCCGCGGGTAGCGGGACCAGCCGTTGCGTGCCATCTGTCTCAGCCGATCCGTTCCTTGCCCTGCTTCAGCAACCTGTTGATCTCGGTCGTGACCGAGGCGCAGGCGGCGTCGACGGACTGCTGGTTCTTGATCGCTCGCTGCAGGTGCTTGTCGAGGGTGACGTTCCACCCGTCCACCGTGATGTACGGCGAGTCCGGCAGGGGCGCCAGGTACTGGAGTTCGCGCTGGGCGACGGAGTAGGCCTGCTTCTGGTAGGGCAGGTCCTGCGGCAGCTTCGGAAGCAGCGACTTCAGCGACGGGAGCCCCCACCCGCTCTTGGCCCGCGTCTCGGCGGGCGGTCCGGCCATGTAGTACTCCATGAACTTCCAGGCCTCGTCCTTGTGCTTGGCCTTGACCGGGATCCATGCCCCCTGGCCGGAGTAGCAGGGGCTCACGCGCTTGTCGCCCATGATCGGAGCGGGCGCCATCCGGACGCGGCCGCTCAGCGCCTTGTCCTTGACGAAGTTGCCGCCGAAGAAGTAGCCGTCCTGCGTGATCGCCATCCGCTCGGCGCTGAAGGTGGACTGGTCGGAGCCGTCCGGCAGCGGGTTCAGCGACGTCGGGCCGACGCCCGACCGGCCGAAGTCGACGAACCAGCCGAAGGCGCGGCGCGCGGCGGCCGTGGTGAGGTCGACCTCGGTCAGGTCGCCGTTGTACAGCTGCGCGCCCTGCTGGAGGATCATCGTCGCGATCGGACCGTACAGGGTCCAGGCCCATTCGACGCCGAGGCCGAACACCTTCGTCCTGCCGCCCTGCCTGACCGTCAGCCGCTTGGCGATGGCCAGCAGCTCGTCGTAGTCGGTGGGCTGGGAGTCGCTCAGGTACGGAACCTTCGCCTGGTCGAACAGCGCCGTGTTGTACCAGAGCGTCGCGTCCTGGCTCCAGTCCTTGACGATGCCGTGGTACGCGCCTTGGCCGATCCTGCGGCCGTCCCAGCGGAAGCTGTTGTTGACGGGCTGCAGGTCCTCCTTCCTCAACACCCGGCTCTTCTCCAGGTAGGGGGTCAGGTCGGTCGCGAGGCCACGCGCATTGGTGTTCGCGCTGCCCACGGCGGCGCCGATCGTGATGTCCGGCGGGTTGCCCGAGGCGAGCATCGCGTTGAGCCGGGTCGCGTCGAACTCCAGGAGATTGATCTTGATCCCGGGGTTCTTCGCCTCGAAGTCCGCGATGGACTCCTTGGGCAGGTCGGCGGCGCTGAACATCACGGTGAGGGTCACCTTGCCGCCGGACCCGCCGGACGAGCCCGCGTTGCACGCGCCGAGCAGGGACGTTGCCGCGGCGCCACCGGCGGCGGCCGCCGCGCCCGTGAGCAACCGTCGCCTGCTGATCGGTTCGGATCCGTTCACGTCGGTCTCCTGGGGTGGGAGTGAGTGCGGCCTCCTCGCGAGGCCCTGCCGGGGTGAGGTGACGGTACAACGAAATCCGAACACCTGCTACATTTTCCCGGGGTGAATCGCTCATGACGAGGCGGAGCGTCTCTTGGTCGTTACGTTGGGTCGACGGTTCCGGGTGTCCAGCCGCGATGACCGGTCCCGGGAGGCCGCGAGTGGCGCGCTAAGGTCTCAGGCATGAGCGCGACCAGGCCCACTCGTGTTCGAGGCCCGTACGCGAAGTCGGCGCAACGGAGGCAGGAGATTCTCGAGGCGGCCACGACCGTGTTCGCGGCCAGCGGGTACCGCGGTGGATCGTTGCGGGACATCGCGCGTCAGCTCAATCTGAGCCTCACCAGCATCGTCCATCACTTCGGCACCAAGTACGAGCTTCTCGAAGCGGTTCTGGAGCGCGCGGACCAGACCGTCGGCACGGGTTTCGTGGCCTTCGACTTCGAGGCCGACTGCGTCGAGCGCGGGGTCGCCCTGGCCACCATGGGGAGGGTGCGCTCCAACCTCGAACGGCCGGAGCTGCTCAGGGTCCTGGCGATTCTGGCCGCCGAGTCGTCGGCCCCGGAACATCCCGCTCACGACTGGTTCATCGAGAGGTACCGGAGGAAGGCCGAATCGCTTGCCAAGGGGTTCGCCTACGACCAGGAGGTCGGCCGTATCGACGGTTCCCGTGATCCCCGCATGCTGAGCAGGTTGCTCATCGGCGCGTGGGACGGCGTGCAGCTGCAGTGGCTCATCGATCCGTCGGTCGACATGGAGGCGGCGATGCTCGCCTTCTTCGAGGCGATGGTCCCGGAGGCGCTCGACAGCGGGTCGTGACCCGGCTCGCGCGGTCATGGCCGCACCTCATCGATCAGACCCCAGTCCAGCGCCGTGGACGGGCTCAGGGTCTCCCCGGTCAGCGCCAGCCACGCGGTGCGCCAACGGCCGATGCGGCGGGTCAGGCTCACGGTGCCGCCGGCGCCGGGAACGAGCCCCATGCTCAGCTCGGGCAACCGGATGCGCGCATCGGGCCGTGCCACGACCCGTCCGGCGAAAGCGGGGACCTCGATCCCGGCCCCTATGCAGTTGCCGTGGAGGAAGGCGGTCGTGCGGCGGGCGACGCGATCGAGCGCCAGCCCGGCCGAACGGGTCGTGCGGAGCAGATGAGCGACGGCGGGGTCGCGGCTCGTGCCGAACTCGTCCAGGTCGCCGCCCGCACAGAAGTCCGGCCCGCGGCCGGATATCTCCACCCTGAGCGTCGGATCGCCGGCCGCTGCCGCCAGTGCGTCGCAGAGCGCCTCGCGCATGGCGGCGTTGAAGGCGTTGCGGCGGGCCGGGCGCGACAGAGTGATGCGGAGTACACCCTGCTCAAGCGTCACCTCGACGGGGTCGGCCGTCTCTTGCGACCGGCGGTCGCCCCTGCCCGCCAGCCAGGTCGCGAACTCCGTTCCGGCGAGCAGGAACGAATAGTGGGCGGACTCCGCGACGAGGGCGTCCTGGACGGGCAGCCGGGCCTGAAGACGGAGAAGCCTTCCCAGACTGATGGCGGCGACCGGGTGTGCCTGGATCGCCGAGGTCAGCCTGTCGAGCGCGACGGCCAGGTCGCCAACGGTCACGACCTGGGGCTCCGGCCGTGGCCGGGTGGACAGCGTCACCGTGCACGCCCGCATCAGCGACACGGCCGCTCGGGTGGGAGCATCGTCGAGCACTCCGATGACGATGGGCGCGCTCGCCGTCGAACGCTCGAACACGGATACGTCCACGCCCGCTGTGGGGACCGCCGACAGATCGAGCGTCAGCCAAGGCTCGGCCGGTAGACCGTCAGGAGTCGTGGCTTGAGGGGCGTTGAGACGGTCCAGGAGCTCCTTCGCCAGCACGTTCGTCACCCTTGCCCGGTCAGCGCGCGGCGTCGGCGAACCAGCGCCTCAGGTCGCGTCGCAGCAGCTTCCCCAGGTCGTTGCGGGGCAGGGCGGAGCAGAAGGCGAAGCGCGCGGGGACCCTGCTCGACCGAAGGCGCTCGCCGACCCACGCCCGCAGCTCGCCCGCGGACGGCTCCGTTCCCGGGCGGGCGACGATCACTGCGGCGACGGCCTCGCCCCACTGCTCATCCGGTACACCGACGACGGCCGCCTCGGCCACGGCGGGATGCTGGAGCAGGACGTCCTCGATCTCTCCCGGTGACAGGTTCTCCCCGCCCCGGACGATGACGTCGTCAAGGCGTCCCTCGACGAACACGTAGCCTTCGTCGTCGATCCAGCCGCCGTCGCGCGTGCGGAACCAGCCGTCGGCGTCGGTGACGGTGCCGTGGGAGTACTCTCCGGAGATCTGGGGGCCCCGGACCCACAGTTCACCGCGGACGCCGGGGGGAAGCTCCCTGCCGTCGCCGTCGCGGACGACCAGTTCGACGGCGGGCAGTGGCCGGCCGACGGAGCCGAGCCTGCGCCGGATCACCGGGTCGTCCGCGGCCAGGGCCCGGCGGTGGTCGTCCGGGCCGAGCACCGCGACCGACGAGGTCGTCTCGGTCAGGCCGTAGCCGTTGACGAAGCCGACATGGGGGAGCAGGTTCAGCGCGCGCTCGATGACCGGTGTCGGCATCCGCCCGCCGCCGTAGGACAGGTGCCTCAGATTTGGCAGGCTCCGCCTCCCGCGTTCGAGTACGGCGACGATGCGCGCCAGCATCGTCGGTACGACCATGGCGTGGGTGACACGCTGCTCGCCCGCCAGCCGGACCCACTCCTCCGC
This sequence comes from Actinomadura kijaniata NBRC 14229, assembly GCF_001552175.1. Taxonomy (GTDB): domain Bacteria; phylum Actinomycetota; class Actinomycetes; order Streptosporangiales; family Streptosporangiaceae; genus Spirillospora; species Spirillospora kijaniata. The sequence continues at coordinate 50,708 of NZ_BCQR01000063.1, read as the reverse complement.
GTCGAAGTTCGGCAACTGCACGATGCGGCGGCCCGAGTACAGAGCGGTGAGCAGACCGGCGACGCCTGCGATGTGGTACGGCGGAACGCTGATGAGCGTGGCCTCGTCAGTCCCCGCGGACAGGAACTCCACCGAGCCCAGAACGTAGGAGGTCAGGTGGCGGTGCCGCAGTACGGCGACCTTGGGGGCCCCGGTCGTCCCGCTGGTGTGCAGGAGCACGCAGGGCTCGTCCTGGCCCGCCGTCGCGGGCCGCGTGGTCGGCTCCGCGGAGCGGAGTGCGCCCATCGTCTCGTCCGGGGTGGAGACGCGGAGCCCGTCCTCGGCCCTGGCCAGGTCCGCGGGATGTCCGTCGGCGATCACGTGGCCCGGCGAGCGGCCGCGCAGCACGGCGCGCAGCGGGCCGTCGGCGAGGCGGTAACTGACCGGCGCGAACGGACGTCCCGTCCATGCGGCGGCGAACAGCGCGATCGGCAGGACGGGGTCGGCGACGGTCGCGTAGACGACGCCGGGCGGTCCGGTCTCCCACAGACCGGCGAGCCGGGTCGTGGCGTCCAGCAGGGCGCGGTAGGAGAAGCCGGTCACGGCGTCGCCGAGCGCGATCCGGCCGGGGTCCGCGGAGGCCGCCATCTCAAGGAGGGTGACGATGTTCATGGGCGCTAGTCCGAGGAGGGGAGTGCCTTGGCGGCCTTGATGGCCAGCGGTTCGTCGCCGACGGTCAGCGCGCCGCGGCCGCCCTTGGTCACCAGTACTTCCAGGGACCCCGAGGCGTCGCTGTAGCGCTTGCCGATGAGCAGGTCGTCCCCGCCTTCGGCGATCGCCGTCGGCGCGGGCTCGTCGTGGTCGAGCATGGGGGCGCCTCCGCAGCGCAGGTCGACCTCGTCGTCCGGCGCCCGGACAACGATGATCTCAGCCGTGGACGCGGCGGCGCGCAGCCGTGATCCCGGACGAAGTCGCATCTGTGGTCCTCCGAGTTCCTTCGTGGTGTGCGGTCAGCCGTACATGCCGGGACGGTGTTCACCCGTCCGGGGGAAGGGAGGGGCGAGATCGGTGCCCTGGGCGGGGAGCCGGACCGTGGCCCGCCCGTTCGCCGTGACCGTGCCCGCCTGGTTGACGTTCTCGACGTCGATCTCGGCCAGCAGGTCGTCGCCGTCCCGGTGCACACGCGCGACCGAGCCCCGCACGGTGTTGGTGTCGCCGACGAGGTTGGGCCGGCGCAACCGGGAGTCCAGCCGGAGCAGCGTGCCATGGTCGCCCATCCAGTCGGTCACCGCCTGGATCAGCCAGCAGATCCGCTGCGGCCCGTAGTCGAAGCTGGCGGCCTGCGCGCGGTTGCTGCGGGCGTACTCCGGGTCGGCCCGGCCGCCGGCGCCCATGTCGATGGTGCCCTCGTCGACGTGGCGGGAACGCCGGGTGCTCAGGACGGCGTGCGCGAACAGATACAGCTCGGTGGTGGTGTAGGTGCCCTTCGGCAGGTCCGGGACCGGCTCGCCCTCCTTGACGTCCTCCCAGAAGAGCGGTGCTCCGCCGCGCCTTCGGCGTTCCCAGACGAGCGGGTCGGGCGCGATCCTGCGCTCCGCTCCGGTGACCGGGGCCGACTCGACGCCTCGCCCCGGGTTGGGGAAGCGCAGCATGTTGGTCCGCATGGTGGCGATCAGTTCCTGGCGCGAGTTCCAGTACTCGGTGCGCCCGACGCAGACGCACGCCTCTCCGAGCTGCGGCATCGACGTGCGTCTGATCTCCACGGGCGTTTCGACGCCCCGCACCCGGTCCCCGAGCCAGATCGGGCGGTGCCACTCGATCTCGGACCCGAGGTAGAGCAGGGTGAGATCCTTGGTGGCCACCTCTTCCTCGGGGATGTGGCCCCATATCGCGGCGTTGGCCCCGAACTCGATGGAGAACAGGAAGGCCGGGGAGGCCACCAGCGTCCCGTAGCGGGCCTGCTCGGCGTAGCCGGGATCGCGGAAAAGCGGGTTGTGGTCGCCCACGCCGTCGCCGAACCGCTGGAGCCATTCTTCGGAGACCGTGCGCCAGGGCCGAGGGGGCAAGGGAACGCCGAGACCCTTTCGGTAGGCGGCCTCGAACTCACCGAGGGTGCGAATCATGCCTGCTCGTCCTCCTTGGAGGTCACCATGTGACGGGGAATTCGGTCATTCCGCCGGTGAGAACGCCTTCCAGGTAGACGGGGTCACCGGCGAGGGCCAGACCCGGCAGCCGCTTGAAGAGGGTGCCGATGCCGACCTGCAGCTCCATCTGCGCCAAGGAGGCGCCCAGGCATCGGTGCAGCCCGTGGCTGAAGGTGAGGTGCTGGTTGCGCGGGCGTCGCACGTCGAACCGGTCGGGGGTGTCGAAGGCTTGTTCGTCGTGGTTGGCCGTGCTCACATCGACCATCACGGCCTCGCCCCTGCGGATGAGCACGTCGGCGAGTTCGACGTCCTCGTCGGCGACGAACGGGACTAGGCCCGCCGCCCCGGTGACGGGCTGGTCGATCACCATGCCGGCGTGGCGGAGCAGCTCCTCGACCGCGCGCGTGATCCGGCCGTCGACGTCCTCGGCCAGGACGGCGCGCTGGTCGGGGTTCAGCAGCAGCGCCAGCACGCCCTGCTCCATGAAGTTGGCCGTGTTGTCGAAGCCGCCGAGCACCAGCAGCATGGCGATCTCCACGATCTCGGCGTCGGTGAGCCGGTCGTCGGCGTCGCGGGCGGCCGCCAGCGCGCTGAGCAGATCGTCCCGCGGCTCGGCGCGTCTGGCGGCCATGAGCTCCGCCAGGTACCCGTACAGGGCCGTCGTGTGCCCGACGACCTCGTCCATCTCCATTCCGGAGGTGGACAGCAGGGCGTGGCTCCACTGGACGAAGTTCGCTCGTCCTTCCGAGGGCACGCCCAGCAGGTCCCCGATGACCTGGATGGGCAGCGGCAGCGCGTAGGACCCCACGAGATCGGCGGTCCTGGCGCCGTCGGCCACCATCGCGTCGACGAGCCGGTCGGCGAGCGCCTGCGTGGACGGCCTCAGCCGTTCGACTCTGCGCATGGTGAACGCCTTGGTGACGAGCCGGCGCAGGCGCGTGTGGTCGGGCGGGTCCATGAACTGCAGGGTCTTGGTGAGGAACTCGGGGAACTCGAAGGGGTAGGGGACGGGGCGTCCGTCGGCGAACGGCTTGCGGACGAACCGCCGGTCCTCGAGCAACCTCCGGCACGCGTCGTGCCGGTGGACCACCCAGGCGTCGCCGCCGTAGGCGAACGAGACCTTCGTCATCGGCCGGTCGGCGCGAACGGCACGCATGATCGCTTGGCCTTCCGCCGGGGTGACCGGCCCGAAGGGGAAGTCGGCTGTCATCGGAACTCCTGAGGTCGGGGCGGGGACCGGGCCGGGTCCGGATCAGGCGGGGAGGGGCAGCTCGGCGGGCTGGGCGTCGTCGAGTGCGGTGATCTCGCCGATGCGCTCGGCGACGGTCTCCGGGGTCAGCTTCGGGTCCTGGATCCCGGGGGTGTTGACCACGACCATGCGGGAGACGTGGCCGCCCGCGGCGTTGAAGACCTCTCCGGTGACCGCGCAGTCGGCATGGGCCAGGTAGGCGCCCACCGGCGCGACCATCTCCGGAGGCATGTGCTCGTCCATGAACTCGACGGTGCCGGGCGGCAGGGCGGGGGCCGCCAGCCGCAGCATCCGGGTCCCGGCGCCGGGCGCGACGGCGTTGACCTTGACGCCGTGGGGCGCGCCCGCGATGGCGAGGTTGCGGGTCAGCCCGTAGATCGCGCCTTTGGCCGCACCGTAGTGCGCCATGTCCGGCTGGCCGGTCATGGCGGCGGAGACGGTGTTGACGATCCGTCCGTGCCCGGAGGCGGTCAGGTGGGGCCAGGCCGCACGGGAGACCAGCAGGCTGCCGGTGTAGTGGACGTCGATGAAGTCCTGGAACACCTCGAGAGCCAGCTCCTCGAACCGGCCGAGCCGGTAGATCCCCGCGTTGTTGATGACGGCGTCGACGCGGCCGAACCGCGCCACGGCGGTCGCGACGATGGCCGCGGCGCCCTCGGGGTCGGCGACCGAGTCGGCGCTCGCCACGGCCGTGCCCCCGGCCGCCTCGATCTCGGCCACGACGGAGGCGGCGGGACCGCCGGAGGCGTGGCGGCCGTCGGTGTCACCGCCGAGATCGTTGACCACGACGGCGGCGCCGCGGTCGGCCAGCAGCCGTGCGTAGGCCCGGCCGATGCCGCGCCCGGCGCCGGTCACGATGACGACGCGGTCAGTGAAGTCGAGCATGGTGGGCTCCCTGGGGGGTGGTCAGAGCCTGGATCTCCGCTGGAGACAGGCCGGCCTCGGCCAGCACCTCCGCCGTGTGCTCGCCGGGGCGGGGAGCGGGCGGCGGGACGGGCCGGGGCCCCGCGTCGCCGAATCTCGGCGCGGGCGCGGGGTGGGGAACGCCGTTGACGTTCTGGAAGGTCCGGCGGGCCAGGTGGTGGGGATGGGCGAGTGCCTCCAGCGGGGCGAGCACCGGGGCGAAGCAGGTGTCGGAATGCTCCAGGACGCCGCGCCACTCGTCGCGGGTCCGGGTGCGGAAGATCTCGGCGAACCGTCTTTTCATCGAGGGCCAGCAGGACGCGTCCATCTGGTCCGGGAGACCGGCGGGGTCGAGTCCGAGGCCGTCGAGGAGCGCGCCGTAGAAGCGGGGCTCGATCGCGGCGACCGACACGTAGCGCCCGTCGGAGGTCTCGTAGACGGCGTAGAAGTGCGCGCCCGAGTCGAGGAGGTTGGTGCCGCGTTCCTGCGCCCACCCGCCTGTCGCGACCAGCGGGTAGAACATGGCCATCATGGCGGCCACGCCGTCGACCATCGCGGCGTCCACGACCTGGCCCTCGCCCGTCCGCTCGACGCCGAGCAGCGCGCTGACGACTCCGAACGCCAGCAGCATCCCGCCTCCGCCGTAGTCGGCGACCAGGTTCAACGGCGGGACGGGAGGCCCGCCCCGCGTGCCGATTGCGTGCAGGGCGCCGGTCAGCGCCAGGTAGTTCAGGTCATGCCCGGCGGTCTGCGCGTACGGGCCTTCGCGGCCCCAGCCGGTGACGCGCCCGTACACCAGGGCGGGGTTCCTGGCCAGGCATGTCTCCGGCCCGAGCCCCAGCCGTTCGGCCACTCCGGGGCGGAAGCCCTCGATGAGCACGCTGGACCGGTCGAGCAGCGCGAGCACCGCGTCACCGGCACGCGGATCCTTCAGGTCGAGGGCGACGGACCTGCGCCCTCGACCGAGAACGTCGGTGCGGTGATCGGTCGGTCCGGTCGCGTCGGGCCGGACTACCTGGATCACGTCGGCCCCCAGGTCCGCCAGCATCATGCCGGCGAACGGGACGGGACCCTGCCCGGCCAGCTCCACGACGCGTACGCCGTCCAGCGGACTGTTCATCGTCGCCCTCCTCCGGGTGTCATGGCCGGTCTCAGGGCCGGGTCCCGCCGCCCGGCACCTCGACACGGGCCTGCCAGATCGAGCCCTGCGCGCCGTCCCGCGACCGCTGGAAGTCGAAGACCTCGACGCCGCAGGCCAGGAAGAGGGTGCGGCGGTCGTCTCCGCCGAGGACGCACGCGGTGCTCGATCCGGCCTCGGACCGGGGGACCGTCACCTCGGCGAGGACCTGTCCGCCGTCGGCCACGCGGATCGCGCGGCCGGTCACCGGCAGGGCCGTCCATGCCGCGCCCTCCGCGTCGAGGCACATCCCGTCGGGCAGGTCCCCGATGTCGGCGAAGACCCGTCCGCCGGACAGCTCGCCGTCGGTCCCGACGTCGAAGGCGGTCAGGCGGTTGGCGAACGCCTCGGCGGTGACGAGCGTCCTGCCGTCCTCGGTGAGCGCGATGCCGTTGGCCCCCATCAGGTGCTCGGTGCCGGTGGCGGCGCGGGCGGCACCGCCGGGCTCCACGATGAGGATGGGGGAGGGGGCCGGTTGCTCCTGCGCCCACAGGTCGAATCCGAGCTGGGTCACGTAGGCGCGTCCGGACGCGGTGACGACCATGTCGTTGACGGGGCCGGCGGCCAGATCCCGGAGGTCGGCGTAGACCTCCGCCTTTCCGTCCGCCCCTTCGGTGACGACCAGCACGACCTTCTCGAACATCGAGACCACGAGGAGGCGCCCGTCAGGCAGGTGACCGGTCCCCGCGGGCACGACCTCGGCGCCGTCCAGCCCGTCCCGCCCGCTCAGGTCGGCGACCGTTTCGGGTCGGCCCGCCGCGTCGAGCGCGACGACGCGGTGGTTGTACATGTCGGAGAAGTGGAACCGGCCCGCGTGCCAGCGCGGGCATTCGGGCCAGCTGAAGCCGCCGGCCAACGGCTGGGCGGGAAGGGAGTTCATGGCGCGGGTCTCCTCGAGGGTCACAGGTGATCGGGGCGGGTGCCGATGACGCCGCGGGCGGCGAGTTCCCGCAGCCGCCGGGGTGGGAGCGCGAGTTCCTCCTCCAGCACCTCGTGGTTGTGCTGGCCGAGAGTGGGGGGCGGCAGGACCGACCAGCGGTCGATGCCGGAGTGGCGATAGGGGACGACGGGGAGGGCGACGCGCCCGGCCACCGGGTGCTCGATCTCCTCGAAGAGGCCGCGCGCGGCGAGCTGGGGATGTTCGTGGACGAACCGGGGATCGGTGAGCTCCGCGGCCGGTACACCGCGGGCCAGCAGCGCGCTGACGAGTTCCGCGGCATCCCGGTCGCGGGTCCACTCGGCCAGTTCTCGGTCGAGTTCGTCCTCCTGGGCTTTGCGGCCCGCATACGTTCCGAGCGCGGGATCCTCACGCCAGCGCGGCACATCGGCCAGGTCCCGCAGGGCGGCCCAGTGCTCGTCGGTCACCACGGAGATCGCCACCCAGCACTCGGTGCCCGAGCAGGGGTAAGCGCCCTGGGGCGCCACGCCGGGGGATCGGTTGCCGTCGCGGCCGATCACACACCCGGTGGCACCGGCCTCGAGCACCTGCTCGGCCGCCATGGTCAGGGCCGCCTCGACCAGGGGAGCCTCGACGAGCAGGCCCTGCCCGGTCTCCGCTCGCCTGCGCAAGGCCGCGAGCAGGGCGAAGACCGCGTTGGCGCCTCCCATGGGGTCTGCGGGGCCGTTGGGGTTGGTGGGTGGGCCGTCCGGGTAGCCGGTCACCCAGCACAGGCCCGCGTACTGCTCGACGGTCTGGGCGTAGCCGACCCTGTCGCGCAGCGGGCCGGTCAACCCGAACGCGGGCATCCGGAGCATGACGAGCGTGGGGTTGAGGGCGTGCACTCTCGGCCAGCCGAGGCCGAGGTCGTCCAGTACGCGCGGGGCGAAGTTCTCCAGCAGGACGTCGGCGTCCGCGATCAGGCGTTCGAGCAGCTCCAAGCCCTCGGGATCGGTGAGGTCGAGTGTGATCGAGCGCTTGTTGTGGTTGGCCCCCAGGAAGAAGGGTCCCCGTTCCCACCACGACTCCCGCCGTGGGTCCCCCTGGAGGAGCCGGGCTCCGTCCACCCGCCGGGTCGACTCGACCTTCAGCACGTCGGCGCCCAGGGAGCCGAGCAGGGTGGCGGCGAACGAACCCGCCCACCATGTGCCCAGGTCCAGTACGCGCAGCCCGGTCAGGGGCCTGCCGGTGCCGGTGCGCGTCCGTGGGCGCGCCGGTTCTGACGCGGCTGCCGCCTCGTCGGGCCGGGGCCTCCTGCCGTCGATCAGGAAGGGCACGTCGGGGCGGGGGGTACCCGTGCCCCCGGTGATGAAGAAACCCCGTTCGACCATGTGCTCGTCCTGGACGACGGTGGCCCCGTTGTGAACCGGTGAGGACGGGATCCGGAACAGCGCCGTCCGTTCGAGGACGTCCCGGAGGGAATGCCGCCGGGTCCAGCTCCGCACGATCTCGTTCCACTCCTCGGCGCGCCGGTAGCGGCCGTAGTGGGTGGAGAGCTCCTCGTCTTCCAGCAGGTCCGGCCGTTCGACCAGCACCATGAAGTCCTGCAGGTTCTGCGCGGACGCGAGGTTGAAGCCCACCCAGCCGTCGGACACCGGTTCCACGGAGGGGCTGAGCCGGTGCCGCATGACCGCCGGTTCCCGCGTCTCCTCCCGCAGCGCCGCGCCCGCGTCGACGAACAGGTTCGTGACGTAGGTGTGCACGTCCAGGAGCGCCACATCGAGACGAGCGGTGCCGGCTCCGGTGACGGCGGCCAGCGCGCCGCTCGCCGCGAGCGCCCCCGCGACCCACTCGGCGGGGCGGCCTCCGGCCATCAGCGGGTAGGAGTCCGGCAGGCCGCGCAGCCGCAGGGATCCGCTCTCGGCCTGCAGGGTGAAATCCGTCCACGGCCTTCCCCGCCCGGACCACGGGCCGCCGCGGCCCCACGGGGAGATCTCGACGGTCACCGGTGCGGTGGGGCCGTCGCCCGGTTCGTCCAGCTCCCGGATCAGGATGTCGGCCCGGCCGATCAGCTCCTCGGCGCTGTCCTCCCCCGCGGTGCGCTTGTGGGAGGACAGGAAGGAGAACAGGGCCTTCGAGCCGTTGCGGAGCGGATGACCTCCGGCGGGTTCGATCAGGGTCACCCGGGCGCCGCAGTCGGCGAACAACTTGCCCGCGTACGCTCCGGCGAGCGTGCGGGACATCTCCACGACACGCAGCCCGGCCAGGGGCGCTCCGGCGCTCATGACGCGCTCCCGGCCAGGATGCCGCCGAGTTCGAGCAGCGCGGCGGAGGCGCCACCGAGGATCAGTTCGTTGCGCTTGCCCTCCAGGACGAAGCGGTGCAGCGGATAGTCCAGGTCCGTGCTCAACCCGCCGTGCAGATGCTGGGCGCTGTGCAGGACCCGGGGGCCCGCGTCACAGGCCCACCAGGCGGCGATGGCCACGGCCTCGGCGGCGTCCATCCCCTCGGCCAGACGCCATGCCGCCTGCCACGCGGTCAGCCGCTGCCCCTCCACATCGATGTAGGCGTCGGCGATGCGCTGGCTGGCGGCCTGGAACGCGCCGAGGGGGCGGCCGAACTGCTCGCGGGTGCGCAGGTGCGCGGCGGTCAGGTCGAGCGCCGCCTGGCCGCACCCGAGCTGATGCACGCACAAGGCCGTCGTGACGCGCGGGAGCAGCCAGTCGAGTACCTCGGCGCCCTCACCCGGGACGCGCAGCACGTCCTCCGGGGGGACCGGCGCGGAATCGAACCGCATGAGGAACTCGGGCCGACCCGTGAAGGTGTCCTGCCGCTGAAGCTCCACCCGGTCGGCGAACGGGTCGACAAGGAACAGTCCGGTTCGGCCCTCGGCATCGTCAGCGGCGACGAGGACCCGCTCGGCGGTGTCGGCCAGGGGAACGAAGGGCCGGGTTCCGGTGAGGCTCCAGCCGCCGTCGTCCGTCACCCGCACCCGCCCCTCGCCGAGTGCTCCGGGGATCAGCGCCGTTCCCTCACAGACGGGCGGGATCAACCGGGACCTCTGCTCGGTCGTGCCGAAGACGGCGACGGGGGCCGCCCCGAGAAGGACGCCGTCGATCAGCGGCGCCCGTGCGCCGGACGCGCCTACGGCCTCCACGACCAGGCAGAATTCGACGAAGGACCCTCCCGATCCGCCCAGCTCCTCGGGAAGGGCGATACCGAGGAGTCCCGACCGGGCCAGGTCTCGCCACCGACGGTCGTCCTCCGTGGAACCGCCGAGGATCTCCCTCGCCAGTTCCCTCAGGCTTTCCTGGTCCTCGTCGAAGGTGAAGTCCATCCTTCTGCTCTCCTAACGTCCGGTACGGGGGAGGCCGAGGCCGAGCTGCGCGATGAGGTCGCGCTGGATCTCGTTGGCGCCACCGGTGAAGGTCATGACGTGCACGGACCGGAACGCCTTGGCGGGTCCGCCGTCCAGGACCGCGCCGGGGGCGCCGCGGGTCAGGTAGCCGCGGCGCCCGGCCAGCTCCAGGAGGGCGTCGTTCAGCTCGACATGGAGCTGGCTGCCGAACACCTTGGCGGCGGAGGCGGTGGCCGGGGCGAGCCGCTCGGCGTCGACGGCGGCGGCCGCCTTGGCGTTGAGCAGCCTCAGGAATTCCACCTTGGCGCGGGCCCGCGCCAGCGCCATCCGCGCCGAGGGCCGGTCGAGGAGGCGTTCGCCGCCCGGTGACGTCTCATCGGCGGCCCAGGCGATCGCGCGTTCGAGCTGGGCGGCGAGCCCCGCCGAGGGCACCAGCGCGATCCGTTCGAAGTTGAGCTGACCGGTGATCAGGGCCCAGCCCTTGTTCTCACCGCCGATGCAGGCGTCCAGTGGCACCCTGACCTCGTCGAACGCGACGGATGCGACCGAATGGTCCCCGAGGGTGCGCAACCGGGTGGAATGGATGCCCCGGGTGTGACGCGGTATCAGGAACACCGAGATGCCCTGGTGCCGGGGAGCCTTCGGATCGGTGCGCGCGGCGAGCCAGATGTAGTCGGCGGCCTCCATCATCCCGGTCCACAGCTTCTGGCCGTTGATGACGTAGGAGTCGCCGTCCCGGACGGCCCGGGTCCGCAGTGAGGCGAGGTCCGTGCCGGCTTCCGGCTCGGAGTAGCCGATGGCGAAGTGGGCCTCCCCGGCCAGGATCGCGGGAAGCAGGGTGGCCTTCTGCTCCTCGGTGCCGTACGCCGCGATGGCCGGGCCGACGCTGTTGATCGTCAGCAGCGGCGTGGGCACGCTGAACCGGGCGGCCTCCTCGGCGAAGATCGCCTGTTCCGTCATGGTGCGGCCCTGGCCGCCGAGCTCCCGGGGCCACCCGATTCCCAGCCAGCCGTCCTTGCCGAGCTGGCGGACCACCTCGCGGTAGACGGTGGTGGCCTCCGGCACCGAGTAGCCGTCGCGTAGGGCATGGCGTCTCTCCGGTGTCATCAGCCGGTCGAAGTAGGCGCGCAGCTCGTCGCGGAGGGCGATCTGCTCGGGGGTGTACTCCAGATACATCCAGATCCGTCCGTCTACGGTTCGGGCAGGGAGTTCGGGCGGTGACCGGGGTGCGGATCCGAGGCCGGTTAGGCTCCGGCCCGTGGGCGACGTCACGCTCCCGCTGAGCGGTCTTCGGTCAGCGCCTCTGATATGCTGTCGGATGGAAACTATGTCGAATCGACACTTTAATGTCCCGCTCGTGCCCGAGGGAAGAGTTCGGCGGCCATGACTTCACCGACCGGTCCGGAGCCGGGCCTGGTTCAGATCCTCGAGGCGTTCGGCCTGATCCTCGGCCGGTGGACCGCGGTGGGGATGCAGGACCTGATCATCGAGCGCGCCGGGGTGGACGTCGACGCCGCGACCATGACCCTCCTGCTGGAGCTCAAGCGTGCGGGCGGCACCGCCCGCCCGTCCTCCCTGGCGCAGCTGACGCACACCAGCGCCTCCAACGTGAGCAAGGTCCTGGCGCGCATGGTGGCCGGCGGGCTCGTCGAACGGACGACGGAACCGGGGGACCTGCGCGCGGTCTCCATCACCTTGACCCCGGCGGGGCACCGCGCCATGGACCGGCTCAACGAGACCAGCGTGGCGATGCTCGGGGAGGTCCTGAAGGACTGGCCCGACCGCGATGTCACCGAGTTCGGCGACCTGCTGAGCCGCTTCGCGCAGGCCGTCCGCGCCTCGTTCCAGCCATGACGGGCGCCCGGCCATCTCAGCGCCTGCCGGCCACGAAGGCGTCGATCTGGTCGCCGACGTAGGCGATCTGCTCGTCGGTGAGCCCATGGCTGCAGGAGATGAGCACGCCTCGCTCCAGCACCGCGTCGGCGTTCGGCAGGCCGGAGTCCGGCTGCCGGAACGTGACGTTCTTCAGGAAGGGCTGGCGGGCCGCGTTGCCCGTCCAGACCGTGCGGGTGTCGACGCCGCGCGGTTCGAGGAACGCCTGTAGGTCGGCGCGGTCGAACCCGGCGTCCGGGCGGATGAGGAAGCAGTAGCAGAGCCAGGCGGTGTCCAGGCCGTCGGTCTGGCGCGGCGGGACGAAGAACTCCGGGTGCCGGGCGAGCGCCTCGGTGTAGAGGGCGAAATTGCGCTGGCGGCGCGCAACGTTCTCGGGAAGCCTGTGCACCTGTTGGACGCCGAAGGCCGCGCACAGCTCGGTGGGCAGGAAGTTCCAGCCGAGCTCGTCGAAGATGAACATGTCGTCGTAGCGGACGCCGTCGAGGTCGGTGCGGAAGGCGCGTTCGGCCCCCTGCCCGGAGCCGTAGAGCCGCACCTCCGAGCGGCGGCCCCAGCCGCGCAGCGCAAGGCAGCGATCGGCCAGGTCGGCATCGTCGAGCAGGACCATTCCGCCCTGGCCGGCCGCGGTGACGATGTGCGACAGCGAGAAGCTCGTCACGGAGATGTCGGAGCGCAGCCCGGTCGGAGTGCCCCGCAGGGTGGCGCCCAGGGCGTCGCAGGAATCCTCGACCACCCGGAGCCCGTGCCGGTCCGCGACGTCCCGGATCTCGTCCCAGTCCGGCGCGTTGCCGGCGAGGTTGGGGACCAGGATCGCCCGGGTCCGGGCGGTGACCATCTCCTCGATCCGGCTGACGTCGATGTTGAAGGTGTCGGGTTCGACGTCGACGAAGACGGGGACCAGGCCGGCGCGCACCAGAGCCGACAGGTCCGTGGAGAACGTCAGGGGCGAGGTGATGACCTCGGATCCGGCGGGAAGGTCCAGCAGTTCCACGGCGAGGAACAGCGCCGCCGAGCCCGAGCTCACCATCACGCCGCGCCTCTTGCCGAACAGCCCGGCCACCAGCCGCTCCATCTCGGCGACGTGCGGGCCGATCCGCAGCCCGTTCTGCCCCTCGGTGAGCACCCCGGCCACAGCGTCGATCTCGTGGTGGTCGTACACGGCGGCGGAGTAGGTGACGCGTCGCGGTTCCGTCATCGCCCGGCCCTTCTTTTTGGTATTCAGCTCTTGCTTATAGTCTCTAAGTAGAGATAAGTATCACTGGGACGGGAGTCGGACAAGGCCCGGAGGAGGCCACGGCGGCATGGGGACGATGCGCGCGGCACCGCCGCGGGAGTTCGGGAAGCCCTTGGGGTCACCGACGTGACGGCGGAGCGGACCCGGTGATCGTGCGCGTCCTCATCGCCCTCTGATCCGAGGAGAACAGCAATGAAATTCGCCATCTTCATGAACCCGCAGATCCCTGGATCGGGCTGGGCGGCCGAGGAGAACGCCAAGGCCAAGCGGCCCATCGGGCGTGATGTGGAGTCGTACCAGCAGCTGCTGCACGAGGTGCGCGAGATCGCCGTGCACGCCGACCGCGTCGGCTTCGACGCCCTGATGATGACCGAGCACCACTTCCACTCCGAGGGCTTCGAGTTCTCGGTCAACCCGCTGATGTTCCTCACCGACCTGGCCGCCCGCACCGAACGCATCCTGCTGGCCCCCCTCGGCCTGGTGCTGCCCGCCTGGGACCCGATCCGCGCCGCCGAGGACGTGGCGCTGCTGGACCACTTCTCCAAAGGCCGACTGCGCCTGGGCGTGGCCCGCGGTTACCAGAACCGCTGGATGAACGTCCTGGGCCAGCGCTGGCACGCCGGAGCGGCCCGGTCCGACGGCTCCAGGTCCGACGACCGCAACTTCGACGTCTTCGGCGAGGTGCTGAAGATCATGAAGATGGCGTGGGAGAACGACACCCTCCGCTACCGCAGCGACGTGCTGGACTACGAGATCCCCAGCCCGTACGGCGGCATCGAGGGCTGGCCCGCCGCCGAGTGGACCCGCACCTTCGGCGCCCCCGGCGAGATCGACGACGACGGCGTCGTCCGGGCGGTCTCGGTCTGCCCCAAGCCCTACCAGAACCCGCACCCCGAACTGTGGCAGCCGTTCACCGTCTCGGACCGGTCGGTCATCCGGGCGGCGCAGGAGGGCATCCTGCCCTGGATGTTCACGCCCAACCCGGACGAGCACGCCGCCAAGGCCAAGCTCTACCAGGACGAATGCGCCAAGCAGGGCAAGGACTACAAGCTCGGCGAGCACACCGGCATCCTCAAGATGGTGGGCATGGCGGGCAGCCGCGAAGAGGCGGTGTCCATCTATGGCAAGGGCATGCAGAAGGACTTCGCCTCCTTCTTCGGCCCGTTCGGCTACCTGGAAGTCCTTCGCACCAGGGAGGACGACCGGTACACGCCGATCAGCCCGGAGAAGGGCGACTTCAAGCGCATGTCCGAGGTGGAGATGGCGCTGATCGGCGGCCCGGACGACGTGAAACGCGGCATCCAGCGGATGCTGGACCGGATGCCCGACCTGGAGTGGTTCGGCCTGTTCATGCAGGGACAGCAGGGGGTGCTGCCGCTCGACACGGTCAAGCGCAACCTGGAGCTGTTCGCCACCAAGGTCATCCCCGAGTTCCAGGGCTGAACCGCCCCCTTCCCGGAAAGGCACCATCGAACATGCCGTCAAACAAAACCCCCGAGCTCCTGCGGGAACTCCGGATCGTGGACGCCGACACCCACATCACCGAGCCGCACGACATGTGGACCTCCCGGGCCCCCAGGGGCTTCGAGGACCGGGTTCCCCGGGTCGTCAACGGCGACAACGGCCCGCAATGGGTCGTCGACGGCGCCGTGCTCGGCCGGGCCGGCGCCTCGGGCGTGGTAACCAGGGACGGGGAACGAAGCCGGGGCACCGACTTCATCGACTGGACGTTCGACGACATCACCCCCGCCGCCTACGACGTCCGGGCGCGCCTCGAACTCATGGACCGGCTCGGTGTGTGGGCCCACATCATCTACCCCAACACCGCGGGCTTCGGCGGGCAGCGCTTCGGTGCCATCGCCGATCCCACGCTCAAGCTCCTGTGCGCGACCCTCTACAACGACGCGATGGCGGAGCTGCAGGAGGCGTCCGGTCAGCGGCTGTTCCCCATGGGGCTGATCCCGTGGTGGGACGTCGACGCCTCGGTGAACGAGGTGCGGCGCATGCACGCGCTCGGGCTGCGCGGCGTCAACACGACCAGCGATCCCCAGGAGGCCGGGCTGCCCGACTTCTCCGACCGGGCCTGGGACCCGCTGTGGGAGGCATGCGCGGGACTGGACATGCCGGTCAACTTCCACATCGGCGCCGCTCATGACAGCCTCAGCTGGTTCGGGTCCTCGCCCTGGCCCGGCCTCGGACCGGACCAGAAGCTGGCGGTCGGCTCGGCGATGATGTACCTCACCAACGCCCGGGTCCTGGCCAACTTCATCTATTCGGGCGTACTCGAACGGCACCCCCGACTGAAGATCGTGTCAGTGGAGAGCGGCATCGGCTGGATCCCGTTCTTCCTGGAGGCCCTCGAACACCAGCTCGGCGAGACCACGCCCGGCAGCATGGACCACCTCACCCTGTCGCCGGCCGAGTACTTCCGGCGGCAGATCCACGCCTGCTTCTGGTTCGAGAACGACGACATCGCCCACACCATCGACCGCGTGGGGCCGGAGAACGTCCTGTTCGAGACCGACTTCCCCCACCCGACCTGCCTGTACCCCGACAGCCTCGACGTCGCCGGCGCCGCCGTCTCCCAACTCGCCCCCGGTGTGGTCCGCGGGGTCATGCAGGACAACGCCGCACGTCTGTACAGGCTCCCGCTCCCGTCATGAAGCTCAACGTCCTTGAGGTCTCCCACACCGTCGCGGGCGGCTACTGCGGCAAGCTGCTCGCCGACGCGGGGGCCGCGGTGACCAGGATCGCTCATGAGAACCCGGGTTCGGCGTTCCACCACCACCTGCACGCCGGCAAACGATCGGTCGGTCCGCAGCCGATCGACGGCCACACGGTCGCGACACACGCCGCCGGAAAGAACGTGCTCGTCGAGGACACCGGACTGGACCTCACCCCTGTCCGTTCCGCCCACCCCGACCTGCTCGTGGTCTCCATCTCCCCGTTCGGACGCACCGGGCCGTGGTCGCGGCTGCCGGCCGACGAGTTCACCCTCCAGGCGTGGTGCGGTTCGACGGCGTCACGAGGACTGCCCGACAGGGGACCGGTCTGCGCGGGAGGGCGGCTGGGGGAGTACGCCGCCGCCGGATACGCGGCCGTCGCGGCGCTCACGGCCAGTGCCGGCGACCACCTCGACGTTTCGATGCTGGAGGCGATGCTGCTCACCCAGAACACCTATGGTCACCTCTTCCACCAGCTCGGCGCGCCGGACCGGGAAGGCCCCGTCCGTTCGGTGGAGCTGCCCTCGGTCGAACCGGCCAAGGATGGCTTCGTCGGGTTCTGCACTATCACGGCCCAGCAGTTCCAGAACTTCCTCGTCATGATCGAGCGGCCCGACCTTCTCGGCGACGGCGAGCTGGCGACCGCGGCGGGGAGGCGGCGACGCCGTGCCGAGTTCCTGGAGGCGGTCCATGCCTGGACCACGCCCCGCACGGTCGCCGAGATCCTCGAACTCGCCGATGCCCTGCGCGTTCCGGCCGCTCCGGTGGTCGGCCCCGACGCCCTGCCGGAGATCGAGCACTTTCGCGAACGCGGTGTCCTCGTTCCGCATCCGGAAGGATTCCTGCGGCCTCGCACCCCCTACCGGCTGACGCGCGGTCCGGTTCCGCGGGGCGCGTCTCCGGCCGCGCGCACCGGCCGGCCCCGCTTCGTCGATCTTCGGGGGGTCCGCGTCGTCGACCTGACGGCCTTCTGGGCCGGCCCGTCCGCGACCCACCTGCTGGCCGCCCTCGGCGCCGAGGTCATCAAGGTCGAGTCCGCGGGCCGCCCCGACCCCATGCGCTTCACCACCGTCCGGCCCGAGGCCGACGAGTGGTGGGAGTACGGGCCGATCTTCCACGGCGCCAACACCGGCAAGCGCGGGATCACCCTGGACCTGACCCGCCCGGAAGGGCACGACCTGCTGCAACGCCTCATCGAGAACAGCGATGTTCTGATCGAGAACTTCACGCCTCGGGTCCTGGACCAGCTCGGGCTCACGCCCGACCGGCTGCACGCCCGCAACCCCCGGCTGGTCGTCGTCCGCATGCCCGCGTTCGGCCTGGACGGCCCCTGGCGGGACAAGCCCGGCTTCGCCCAGACCATGGAGCAGGTCTCCGGACTGGCGTGGATCACGGGGGAGCCGGACCTTCCGCCCATGCTCCCCAAGGCCGGCGATCCGATCGCCGGCGTGCACGCCGCGCTCGCCACGCTGGTCGCCCTGGACGAACGCGCCACCACGGGAACGGGGCTTCTCGTGGAGGCACCGATGATCGAGGCGGTCCTCAACGTGGCCGCCGAGGCCATCGTCGAGGCCTCCGCCACCGGAACGGTCCGCACCCGGACCGGCAACCGCGACGCCCGCGCCGTCCCGCGGGGTGTCTACGCCTGCGCGGGAGAGGAACAGTGGATCGCCATCAGCGTCGACACCGACGAGCAATGGCGAGACCTGGCCGCCGTGCTCGGCTGGACACCACGGGTCGGGCGCGACGACGACCACGACCTCATCGACGAGGAGCTCTCGGCACTGTTGCGGGACCGCGACCGGGACGAGACGGTCGCCCTCCTCCTCGCCCAGGGAATCCGAGCCGCCCCCGTGCTCACGCCTTCCGAGGCGTCGACGAACCCCCAGCTGGAACACCGCCGGTTCCTCGAGCGCCTCGTCCACCCGGTCGCGGGCCCGCTCGACCTGCCCGGTCCGCCCTTCAGATCCGCACGGCGAGCCGGCCGGCCCTGGCTCACCCGGCCCGCTCCCACCCTCGGTCAGCACAACACCGAGATCCTCACCGGCCTGCTCGGCCTCACCCCGGACGACGTGGCGGAGCTGCGCGCCCGGGGCGTCATCGGCGAAACGCTGCGGGGGCGCGAATGAACCGGACCCTGGACTGGGGGCGTGCCGAACCCCTCGGCGGGCTGGCCGGGGGCGTGGCCATCGTCGGGATCGGCGAGGCCGCACACAGCAGGGCCTCCGGCCGCACCCCCACCGAGATGGCCGGTGAGGCGGCGGCCGCCGCGATCGCCGACGCGGGACTCACCCCGGCCGACATCGATGGGGTCATGGCGCACCCGGCCTTCCCCGGCCAACTGCACGCCGACGCCTTCCGCGCCCGGTTCGGGAGCACGGGTCCGCTCTGGGAGTCCCCCCTGGGCGGCGGCATGGTCTGGGCGGGCACCGCCCCCCACGCCGCCGCTCGGGCGCTGGCGGACGGGTCGGCACGCCACATCCTCAACAGCTTCGCCGTGGCCTGGGCCACCCAGCGGTCATCGATGACCGGCGGCCCCGGTCAGAGCCACGCCCAGAAGATCACCAAGAGGCAGCTGGAGGTCCCGTTCGGCTGGTTCCCCCAACCGGTCTACTTCGCCACGATCGCCCGGCGGCACATGCACGAGTTCGGCACGACCGTCGAGCAGCTCGGCAGCGTGGCCGTCACCACCCGCCGGCACGCGAACCTCACCCCCTCGGCGGTGATGCGCGACCGGCGCCTGGACCTGCGGGACTACCTGGCCTCGCCGCCGGTGGCCGAGCCGTTCCGCAAGGAGGACTGTTCCCTGATCTCCGATGGCGCCGCCGCCTACGTCATGACGACTCCCGAGCGCGCCCGGGACCTGCGGGCCCCGGTGGTCGAGGTCGCCGGGGTGGGCTTGGGGACGAGCCGCACCGGGGGGCACTGGGCACAGCAACCGGCGTTCACGACCACGCCGCAGGTGTTCGCCGGTCCTGCCGCGTTCGCGATGGCGGGGATCAGGCCCGTCGACGTCGATGTCCTCGCCGTCTACGACCCGTTCACGATCGTGACGCTGATGCAGATCGAGGACCTGGGGTTCTGCGGGAAGGGCGAGGCCGGTCCCCTGGCCGGGAGCGGGGCGTTGGCCCACGACGCCGGAGGCATCCCGACCAACACCCACGGAGGTCTGCTGTCGCATTCCTATGTGCTGGGCATCGCCCATGTCACCGAGTTGGTCCGGCAGTTGCGCGGCCAGGCCGGCGCGCAGGTGGCGAGCGCGGAGATCGCGGTTTACGGCGGCTACACCGGACCGCAGGCCAGCGCTCTCGTCCTGCGGAGGGCGCGATGACGGCCCCCGCGTTCCCGCTTCCCGATCCGGGCGAGCCGCTCACCGGCGGATTCTGGAAGGCGGCGGCCCGGGACCGGCTGGCGTTCCCGCTGTGCGGCGCGTGCGACCGGTTCTGCTGGTACCCCGAACCCCGCTGTCCCGGGTGCGGTGGTTCCGGCCTCACCTGGACGAGCGTCGAGCCCGCCGGAACACTGTTCTCCTGGAGCGTCGTGCACCACGCGTTCCTGCCCGCCTTCGCCGACCAGGTGCCCTTCGTCGCCGCGGTCGTCACGATCGACGGCGCGCCCGGCGTCCGGCTCGTCACCCGCCTGATCGACGCACGCCCCTCCGACCTCGCCGTCGGAGCACGCGTGCGAGCGCGGTTCGTCCCGTTGCGGTTCAGCACCGTCGCCGGTGAGGTCCGCGCGCCCTTCTTCCGCCCGGACCCGAGGAGGATCCCGTGACCCTTCCCTGTGCGGGCAGGCTCGCACTCATCACAGGAGCCAGCCGCGGCATCGGTCAGGCCCTGGCCGTCCGGCTGGCGGCGGAAGGGGCCAGAGTGGCCGCGGTCAGCCGCACCGCATGCCCCGGCGACGGCCGTTACCCGGGCTCCCTGACCGAGACCGTCGCGCTCGCCGCCGAGGCCGGCGGAACCGCGCTCGCGATCCCCGCCGACATCCGGTCCGGGGAAGGGCGGCACCGGGCCGTGCGAGAGGCCGAGGAGCATTTCGGGCTCCCGGTCACGCTGCTGGTCAACAACGCCGCCGCACCGCGCGTGTTCGACCTCGCCTTCGACCAGATGACCGAGGAGGCGTTCCGCGAGGCGGTGGAGGTCAACGTCTGGGCCGCATGGGACCTGGCCCGCGCGGTCGTCCCCGGCATGGTCCGGGACGGTGCGGGCTGGATCCTCAACATCACCTCGGCGCAGGCGCGGCACCGCATCGGACCGCCCTACGGACCGAACCGGTCCGGCGGAGCCTGCCTGTACGGCGGCACCAAGGCCATGGTGGACCGCATGACCACCGGCGCGGCCATGGACCTGCACGGACGCGGCGTCGCGGTCAACGCCCTGGCCCCCGAGGGAGCGGTGCGCACGGACCACGCGGCCGCCGTCGCCGATCTGCCCGCGCACGCCACCGAACCCATGGAGACCTTCGTGGAGGCGGCCCTCGCCCTGCTGACCGGGGACCCGGACCGGCTGACCGGGCGGGTCACCGGCAGCCTGTCCCTGGTCGTCGAGCTCGGTCTGAGCGTCCGTTCCCTGGACGGGAGGCGCGAGATCGAGGGCTGGCAGCCCGGAGAGATCGACCCGAGCCGACTGCGCACGGTCTGACGGGAGGACACGGGAGCCCCGCCGCGCGACGGGCCGCCGGACGAGGTCATCCGCCGGTGATGCGCCGGAAGTTCCCGGCGGCCACCGCGGCCTTCTCCTCGTCGGCGAGCGGCAGTTCCAGAAACGCCCGCAGCTGGCTCTCCGTACGGGCCAGTTGCGGGCGACCCGCCCCCTCCACCTGCTGGAGCAACTCGGCCAGGACGTAATTGCTGCCGTACAGCACCCGGTCGACACCGATACGGCGGATGTGGGCGGCCATCTGCCCGGCGGTCACCTTCCCGTCGGCGACCTCCAGCAGCCGTAGCGACAGGTCCGCGCACACGTTGTCGTAGCGGTGTGCCAGTTCGACGACCTCGGCGTCGGCGCCCTCACCGAAGACGGGGTCGTGCCCGCAGTGCGCGAACACCAGCGTCAGCCTGGGGAAGTCGGCCAGCGCCTTCGCGAAACCCGCGGGCTGCCCGAAGGCGCCCTTGTGACCGGACGACTCGGTGAGGACGGGCACGCCCCGCGACATGCACCAGTCGAAGAGCGGACGCAGGCGCGGGTCGTCGCCGCGGATGCGCATGTCACGCGGGACGATCTTGACTCCGCTCGCGCCGTCGGCGATCCGCGTCTGGACCTCGGTCAGCATCGTCTGCTCGTCCATGAGGACCGCGTCGACGCCGCAGAAATAGGTGAGCTCGGGGTGCCGGGCGACCGTCCGGGCGGCCCAGGCGTTGTTGTCGCGGATCCGCTCCACGATGCGCCGCCGCAGTTCCTCCGCGGCGGCGGCCCGCCGTGGGCCTCCGTCCGGCAGGGTGTACCGCCCGTCGCGCCAGTACTGGCCGGACCAGGTGAACATGAGGATGTTCGCGCGGGACACCGCGTTGCGCCCCATCATGAGCCGCAGTTCGTCGACGGTGCCGTAGGCGACCGGCTCGGCCGGGTGTCCGGAACGCGGGTTGCGGCTGAGGAAGTAACCGAAGGCCTCCCGGCCGTGCTCCTCGGACCGCAGCACGTGGGTGTGCGCGTCGATGATCTCCATGTCGGTCATGGCCGGTCAGCCCTCCGCCCTTTCCCGCAGCGCGCGTACCGCCTGGGCTTCGCGGTCCATGCCCACCGGCGGCCTGGCGGTCGTGTGGACCACCCCGCCGTCGGAGACGACGGAGTGGCCGGTCATGTAACCGGACAGCTCGGAGGCGAGGAAGAGCGCGACACCCGCCGTCTCCCGCGGCTCGCCGAGCCTGCGGAGCACGGGCGCCTCGGCCGCGCGCCTTCGGAACTCGGCGATCCTCTCGTCGGTCACCGGGCGCTGGGACGGGCTGACATGGGTGCCGGGGACCACGCAGTTGACCCTGATGCCGTACCGGGCCAGCTCCATGGCGGCGGACTTGGTGAAGTGGATCACCCCGGCCTTCGCCGCGCCGTAGCCGCTGACGTTCGGCGCTCCCACCATCCCGCTGGAGGAGCCGAAGTTGACGATCCGCCCCGCGACGCCGTCTCCGATCATCGCCAGGGCCTCGGACCGGCAGCACAGGAAGGTGCTGAGGAAGTTCAGTTCCCAGCGCGCTCGAAGGTCGTCCTCGGTCATGTCCAGGAAGGGCTTGACCCCGGCGATCCCGCCGGGATTGCCGACCACGTTGACCGCGACCTCCAGCGGCCCGAACTCGGCGCGCGCCGCGGCCACGGCGGCGTCGACCTCGTCCCCGCGGCGGGCGTCGGCGTGCCGGTAGACGACCTCGCCGCCTCGTTCGGCGAGATCCTTGGTCAGGCGCTCGCCCGGCTCGTCGGCGACGTCGGCCACGGTGACGCGGCAACCCGCCTCGACCAGCCGCTCGGTCACGGCCCTCCCGAGCCCGGACGCGCCGCCGACCACCAGCGCGTTGGCATCGCGCAACCCGAACGGGTCTCCACCGGTCGCCTCGTCCATGGCGCTCCTAGATTGAGAGGCTATTGTTATTTACTTAATAGCTATAAACAGGAGCGCGTGCAAGGGCTTCCGAGGGCGAACGGGTGAAGATCAGCGCCCGGCGGCGGCGCGGCGGCGCAGCATGTCCGCGAAGTTCTCCAGGAAGTACTGGAAGCCCGCGTCGGTGTCGTCGGGGGCGCCGCCCTCGCGCTTGTGCAGGTCGGCGCTGACGAACCCCGAGATCGACGCGCGCAGGAAGTGGTGCGCGAGAGGAACCTCCTCGGGAGGGAGCCCGTACGAGCGCAGTACCGCGCGCACGGCCTCGGCCGCGCGTTCTCCCGCCTCGTGATACTCGGGTGTTCGCGGGGCGCGCAGTTGCAGCGCGTAGCGGTCCGGGTGGCGGCGCACGTAAGCCCGGTACGTCTCGGCCAGCGCCCACAGCGCCTCGTCTCCTGACCGGCCGAGCACGGACGTGCGCAGTTCCTCGCTCATCTGCCGCATGCCGTACAGGCCGACCGCCCTCTGGATCGCGGCCAGGTTCTCCACGTGTGCGTAGAGCGCGGGCTGCGTCACGCCGAGGCGGCGTGCGAGGTTCGTCATGGTGAGCGCGTCGAGGCCCTCGGTGTCGACCAGTTCCACGGCCGCGGCCGTGACCGCTGCGGCGTCCAGTCCGGCCCTGCGCCGCTTGCGTCCCTTGGGCGGGGCAGGCGCGCTCTCCGGTCCAGGCACCGCCACCTTGTCCCCCTTCCCGGGTCTCCGCAGTGGTTGAGAGCCTATAAGCAGAACCCTGTCGAAATCCCGGGCGGGGGAGCCGGGGCATCAAAAGCTCGGTGACGTTGCTTGCGCGTACGAGTTCTGGGAGAGGACACGCTCGGCCGCTGCGGGAGTCCTGCGGGTACCCGGCTGCGGGCCGAGCACCTTCACCAGCCGGGCCACCGCAAGCTCGGCTTCGCGACGGTCGAGGACAGACGCTCTTCCCTCGGCTGTCCGACGGCTTGGACGCCGCGCCGGAGGCGCCTCGTCTCTCCGATCCGGCCGAGCCCGACAGAGTCATAAGGTGTCGAATACTCAAGAGCGCATGAACGGGTGGTAGCGAGTGGACGGTCGTGGGACGTCGCCGCCGACGCGGCGGGTCGTGGCCGTCATGGAGTTGCTGGCCGGTGGGCCGGAGCAGGGCCTCCTCGCGTCCGAAGTGGTCAAGCGGCTGCGGCTCAGCCACGCGACGGCCCATGCCGTGCTGGGCGGACTGGTCGAGGCCGGCTGGGCGGTCAGGGACCCGCTGAACCGGCGGTACGCGCTCGGGCCGGCGTTCCTGTCCCTGGCCAGGTCCGTCGACGGAGGGGAGCCTCCGGCCGGGTTCCTGCGCACCGTCCTGTCCGAGCTCGCCGCCGACTGCGGGTATCCCGCTTCGGCGGTCGTCATCGCCGACGGTTCCCTGGTCACCCGTGAGATCGTCTATCCGCCGGAGCACGAGACTCCGGTCCACGCGCATGCCGGCCGGCAGGTCCCGTTCGCGCCGCCCTTCGGGCCCGGATTCGTCGCATGGTCGTCCGCGGCGGAGCAGGCGGCGTGGGCCGCCCGGTCGCCGTCCGGCGACGGTGTCGTGACCCCGCGCATCCGGGCTGTGCTCGCCGCCATACGGGAGCGCGGGTACACGGTGGAACGCCTGTCCGATCCGTCCGCACGGCTCATCCGCGTACTGGGCGAGTTCGAGGAGGAACAGCTGTCCGACGCCGTGCGGCCGCTGCTGCGGGGCCTGCTCGCTGAGCTGACGTCCATCGACTACCTGCCGGTCGAGCTCACCGGGGACGGCAGCTACCCGGTGGGCGTACTGGCGGCGCCGGTGTTCGACGGGCAGGGCCGGGTCGCCATGGAACTGGTGGTGCATCCGTTCGAGCGGCTGACCGGAGCCGCGATCGAGGGGATCGGCATGCGCATCGTCCGGGCCGCCGAGGGCGTGACCCGGGTGCTGGGCGGCTTTCGGCCGGTCTGACGGCGATTTGTTCAGCCAAGCGCTTGACCAAGAGATCGTGACATGCCTACGGTCGTTTCACTTATCCGATACTCGTGGTCGAATATTCGACTCCTCATCCCTGGAGCCGAGCGTGCGCTTCGCCGTCCTCATGAACCTGCGGATCCCTGGAGCGGGCTGGGCGAACGAGGAGAGCGCCGAGGCCAAGCGACCGGTGGGCCGAGCAGGACATCATGGCGTGGCTCCACGCCCGACCCGGCGAGCACACCGGCGTCGTCCTCCTCTCCGATCAGCAGGGCGTGCCGCCGCCCGACCAGGTCACGCGCGATCTGGAGATCTTCGCTGAGAAGGTCATGCCCGAGTTCGCCCGAGACTCGGGAACCGTGTCGATCCCCTGTCCGATCCAATGACCCCAGAGCGGGAGGTCACCGCGATGAGCCAGCGGGTGCAGGCCGCCGTGTTCGACGGGAAGGGCGGGTGCGAGATCCGCGAGTTCCCGATGCCGAGTCCGCCGCGGGGCGGCGCCGTACTCAAGGTCGCGGCGTCGGGGATGTGCGGCAGTGACGTCGCGCAGTTCCACGGGCACAAGCACGTGCCCGGAGAGGTGTCGCCCGTCGTGCCCGGGCACGAGATCGTGGGGACGATCCACGAGATCACTCCCGAGGCCGCCGCGGACTGGGGCGTCGAGGCCGGTGACCTGGTCTGTGTCAGCGAGGTGGTGTCCTGTGGGCGCTGCAAGGGCTGCATGGGCGGCGGACCGTGCGGCAACATCAGGGTCTATGGCTACACCTTCCCCACGGACGCGAACGGAGGCCCGTGGGGCGGATACGGCCAGTACATGGGCCTGCTTCCGGGCAGCCAGGTGATGAAGGCCCCGCCCGGTCTGACGCCCGCCGAGCTGACCGTCTTCGAACCGCTGGCCAACGCGCTGAACTGGATCGACATGCTGCGGGTCGTGCCCGGCGACCGGGTCGTCGTCCAAGGGCCCGGTCACCAGGGCCTTCTCTGCGCCGCCGCGGCCCTGGCCTACGGCGCCGCCCAGGTGATCGTCACCGGGGCGGCCGGAGACGGGCTGCGCCTGAGGACGGCCCGCGAACTGGGCGCGCACGACACGGTCGACGCCTCCGAGACCGACGTCATCGCAGCCGTCGCCGAGCTCACGGAGGGGGACATGGCCGATGTCGTGCTGGACGTCTCGCCCTCGCCTCACACCACGACCGCCGCGCTCGAACTGGCCCGCGTCGGCGGCCGGGTCGGGCTTGCCGGACTGAAGGGATTGACTCCCAACCCCAAGCTGGTCACCGACCTGATCGTGCTCAAGATGCTGCGCGTCGTCGGCTGCGCCGGCCCCACCAGGGCCAGCATGCCGCAGTCCGTCCGCCTGCTGGGCGACCGCCCGGACATCGGCCGTGTGATGGCCGGCGAACACGTCTCGCTGGAGACCGTCGAGTACGGCCTCGACCTGCTCCAGCGCAGAGTCCCCGGGCAGGACGCCGTGCACGTGACCCTCGTCCATTGACGCCGGACACGCCTTGCTCCGGACCGGGCGGACGCACGGGCACGACCATCGCGCGCTGGGTGGAGTCGGTCGAACCGTTCCTCGGCCCGCTCGCCGAGGTCGCGGCGGACTTCACCGCGATCACCGGTGTGCGGATCGACCTGCCGACCGTTCTCTTCCTCCGGGCCCGCCTCGCCGGTCGTGACCTCCCCGTTCGGACCTCGGCGGGCGGCTCCTGCCACCTCCTTCCGACCAGCGACGGCTGGGCCGCCGTGAACCTGGCACGGTCCGACGATCTGACCGCCGTGCCCGCCCTCCTCGCGATTCTCGGGGCCGCCGGGCAGACGGTTCAGGCGCTGCGTGAAGCAGCGCGGCGGGTCACGGCCGCCGAGGTCGCCGAGGGCGCTCAGATGCTCGGGATGGCAGCGGCGGGACTCCGCTCCGCGTTCGATGAGCCTGTTCCGGTCCGAAGCGAGCGGTTCGGAGGGCTCCGTGCTCGTGATCTCACCGGTCTGCGCGTCATCGATCTGTCGGCGCTGTGGGCGGGACCGCTGTGCGCGCGCCTGCTGGGCCTGGCCGGGGCGCGGGTGACGAAAGTGGAGAGCACGACCAGGCCCGACGGCGCGCGTTCGGGGCAGCCCGCCTTCTACCGGTGGCTGCACGACGGGCATGAGAGCGTGATGGTGGACTTCGGCTCCGGACGGCTCGCTGAGATCGTCGCCGAGGCCGACGTCGTCATCGAGGCCTCCAGACCAAGGGCGCTCCGGCGGCTGGGCATCCACGCCGAACGGTTCCTCGCCGAGCGTCCGGGGCGCGTCTGGGTGAGCATCACCGGATACGGCCGCGAGGACGACCGCGTCGCCTTCGGCGACGACGCGGCGGTGGCCGGAGGACTGACCGGACTCGACGGGAACGGTGGACCGGTCTTCCTGGGCGACGCGATCGCCGACCCGGTCACCGGGGTCTTCGCCGCCCATGCCGCAGCACGCTCTCTCGCCCGCGGCGGCGGCGAACTGGTCGCCGTCTCGATGGCCGGCTGCGCCGCGACGGTGGCCCGGGGCGCGCCATGCTGATGCGGAACGTGGAGGTCGAGGGGCACGGACGCGTGGACGTGCGGCTCGCGGCGGGGCGGATCGCCGAGATCGCCGACGGGCTGCCCGGACGTGCCGACCTGGACGGGCGGGGCGGTGCCCTGATCCCCGGACTCCACGATCATCACGTGCACCTGATGGCCCTGGCGGCCCTGGCCGCCTCCGTCCGGGTAGGGCCCGCGGACGTCGGAGACAGGGCGGGATTCGCGAAGGCCCTGCGCAGCGGCGACCCAGGGGAGTGGGTGCGAGCGGTCGGCTATCACGAGAGCGTCGCGGGTGGGCTCGACCGGTGGGTGCTCGACGAGCTCGTGCCCGACCGGCCGGTGCGCGTCCAGCATCGCACCGGTGCGCTGTGGGTGTGGAACAGCGCGGCGCTGCGCGCGGCCGGACTCACCGGAGACGGGCGGTTCTGGCGGGAGGACGAGCGGCTGCGCTCCTTCGCACCGCCCGTGCGGCTGGACCTGGAAGGGGTGGGCCGCCGCGCGGCGGCACTCGGGATCACCGGGTTCACCAACGCCGACCCGCGCCCGGCGGACGGGCTCGTCGGCATGCTGTCGGCCCTGCCCCAGCGACTCGTCGTGATGAACAGGGGCGGGCCGGTCAAGATGATGCTCGACGACGCGACGCTGCCCGCTCCGGAAGAGCTGGCGGCACGGATGGCGGCGGCCCGACCCCGAACGGTGGCCGTGCACTGTGCGACACGGGTCCAGCTCCTGGTGACCCTGCTCGCCCTCGACCAGGCCGGGCCGGTCAAGGGCGATCGGATCGAGCACGGATCGGTCATCCCGCTGGAGACCGTTCCGTGGCTGCGTCGGCTCGGCGTGACCGTCGTGACGCAGCCGCACTTTCCCGTAGAACGCGGCCGCGAGTACAGGACGGACGTCGACCCCGACGACCGCCCGCACCTCTACCGGTGCCGGTCCCTCGCAGCGGCGGGCGTCCCGGTCGCCGCCGGGACGGACGCCCCCTTCGGGACGCCGGACCCCTGGTCGGTCATGCGAGCGGCCGTCGAGCGTGAGGGGAGGGAGACCGTCGGGCGTCGTGCGGCGTTGGACCTGTTCACCGGCGAACCCGAGCACCCCGGAGTGCCACGCCGCGTGCGAGTCGGAGCCGTCGCCGATCTCTGCCTGCTGCATGTCCCGCTTCAGGAGGCCCTGGACACCCTGACCGGCGACACCGTACGAGCCGCCTTCGTCGGCGGCCATCGGATCCAACCCGGCTGACCACGTCTCGACAGCCACTGACCCCCAAGCCTCCAAGGCTGCCCTGAATCGATCCACCACGTCGGCGTGTACACGGACGGCGGCTGCATGTTGCACACCCCTCAGACCGGCGACGTGGTCCGCATCGCCAAGCTCACCGGCAACCCCTACCGCGAACGCCGATGCGTCGGCGCCACCCGTCCGGCCTGACCCGCGTCGAGGAGGCCCGGCATACATCCACACGACCCCTTACCGCCGATCCGCCCAGCCATCCCGCATCCATGACCGTCTCGCCCCTGCCAAACGCCGAAGACGTCCCGTTCTTTGCGGGCCGCTGTGGGGGCGTTCAGCTTCGGCTGCGGCGGGCAATCCACCGCCCCCTGGCCTGCGTCCGCCAGGAACGGGCTTCGCCTTCGGCTCGTTTGTGGTTGGGGGCGGTGCGACCTGGAGGTTGCCGCTGGTGCGTCCGGGGTCGTGCGGTTGCTCGCTGGCTCGGGGGTGCCTGCTGCCGCCGTCGGGGGCGGTCCGGGTTTGAGGTGCGTGATTTCTGCGGTTTCCTGTTCCGTGGGCTTTTCATGCTGATCAAATGGGGGAGCGCCGCACGGGGGCAGTCCGGGACGTGACCGGAGCCGGCGGCGGACCGGACGGGAGGGGCGCGGGTGCGGGTGAGGCAGGCCGTGCCGCGTTCCGCGCGGCCGAGGTGGTCGAGGCTGCGGGGGTCGGCCCTGCTGGGGCGCTTCCAGCACCCCGCGCAGGTGGTGGTCACCGGGTTCGGGCTGGCGATCCTGGCCGGGACGCTGTTGCTGTCGCTGCCGGCCGCCAGCACCGACCCCGAACCGGCGCGTTTCCTGGACGCCCTGTTCACCGCGACGTCGGCGGTGTGCCTGACCGGGCTGGTCACCGTGCACACCGAGGCGCACTGGTCGGTGTTCGGTGAGATCGTGATCATGTGCCTGATGCAGGTGGGCGGGCTGGGGCTGATGACGCTGGCCACCCTGTTCGCCCTGCTGCTGTCGGGCCGGATCGGGTTGCGCGCCCGGCTGGCGGCGCAGACCGAGACCAAGACGCTGGGGGCGGCGGACGTGCGGCACGTGGTGCTGCGCGTGGTGGCGTTCAGCGCGGTCTGCGAGACGGTCGTGGCGGCGGTGCTGACCGCGCGGCTGGTCCTGGGGTACGGCGAGCCGTTCGGCCGCGCCGTCTACCTGGGGGCCTTCCACTCGGTGTCGGCGTTCAACAACGCCGGGTTCGCGCTGTGGCACGACAGCCTCGTGCGGTTCGCGGGCGACGAGTGGATGATCCTGGCGATCTGCGCCGCGACGATGGTCGGCGGGCTGGGCTTCCCGGTCTGGTTCGAGCTGGCCCGCAACTGGCGGCGGCCGCGCACCTGGTCGATGCTCACCCGCATCACCCTGCTCACCTCCTCGGTGCTGCTGGCCGGCGGCACGCTGGTGCTCACCGCCGTCGAGTGGGGCAACCCGCGGACCCTGGGCGCGATGGCGGTGCCCGACCGCTGGCTGGCGGGGCTGACGGCGGCCGTCATGCCGCGCAGCGGCGGCTTCAACAGCATCGACGTGTCCCAGATGCGTTCGGAGAGCTGGCTGGTCACCGACGTGCTGATGTTCATCGGCGGGGGCAGCGCGGGCACCGCGGGCGGGATCAAGGTGACCACGTTCGGGCTGCTGGCGTTCGTGCTGTGGGCCGAGATGCGCGGCGAGCCGCATGTCAACATCGGGTACCGCCGGGTCGCCGAGGCCACCCAGCGGCAGGCCATGGCGGTCGTGCTGCTGGCGGTGGGGCTGGTGGTCGGCGCGACGTTCGTGCTGCTGGCGATGACCCCCCACTCGCTGGACCAGGTGCTGTTCGAGACCGTGTCGGCGTTCGCGACCGTCGGGCTGTCCACCGGCATCACCGACGACCTGCCGCCCGCCGGGCACGTGCTGCTGGTCGTGCTGATGTTCGTGGGCCGCACCGGGCCCCTGACGCTGGCGACCGCGCTCGCGCTGCGCGACCGCGCTCGCCGTTACGAGCTACCGGAGGAGAGGCCGATCGTTGGCTGACCGCAGGAACGACCCCGTCGTGGTGATCGGCATGGGCCGGTTCGGCAGCGCCCTGGCCCTGGAGCTGGCCGCGCGCGGCACCGAGGTGCTGGCCATCGACCACCGCCCCAAGACCGTCCAGGCGCTGGCCGGGCGGCTCACCCAGATCGCCGTCGCCGACGCCACCGACCTGGCGGCCCTCCGCGAACTGGGCGTCGAGAACTTCTACCGCGCGGTGGTGGCGATCGGCGGCGACCTGGAGGCCAGCATCCTGGCCACCTCGCTGCTGGTCGAGCTCGACGTCGAGGACATCTGGGCCAAGGCCGTCACCCAGCAGCACAAGCGCATCCTGGAACGCGTCGGCGCCCACCACATCGTGCTGCCCGAGCACGACATGGGCGAACGCGTCGCGCACCTGGTCAGCGGCCGGATGCTCGACTACGTCGAGGTGGACGAGGACTTCGCGCTGGTCAAGACCCGCCCGCCGAAGGAGATCGTGGGGGTGCCGCTCGGCCGGACCCGGCTGCGCTCCAAGCACGGGGTGACGGTGGTGTGCGTCAAGGCGACCGGGGAGCCGTTCACCTACGCCACCGTGGACACCGTCCTCCAGTACGGCGACATCATCGTGGTCGCCGGGCCCATCGCCAAGGTGGAACGCTTCGTCGAGAACCTCTGAGGGCCGGACGCCGCGGCGGGGCGGTCAGGCGGGGAGGACGTCGCCGGTGCCGTCCGGGGAGCCGCCGGCGCGCCGGCGGCGGAAGGTGCGGCGGTAGGAGTCGGGGGGCACGCCGACGGTGCGGTTGAAGTGACGGCGGAGCGTGGTCGCGGTGCCCATGCCGGTGGCCTCGGCGATGGCGTCCACGCTGTCGTCGGTGGTCTCCAGGAGTTCCTGGGCCCGGCGGATCCGCTGGGTCAGCAGCCACTGCAGCGGCGTGGTCCCCGTCATCGACCGGAAGTGGCGGCCGAGGTGGCGCGAGCTCATGTTCGCCTGGCGGGCCAGGTCCTCCACCGTCAACGGCTGGTCCAGGCGCCGGGCCGCCCAGGCGAGCAGATCGCTCAGGGGGTGGTCGTGCCGTTCGGGAACCGGGGTGGCGACGAACTGGGCCTGCCCCCCGGGCCGGTGCGGCGGGACGACCAGCCTCCGGGCGACCGCGTTGGCGACCACCGAGCCGTGGTCGCGGCGGACCAGGTGCAGGCACAGGTCCATCGCGGCGGCCTTGCCCGCGGAGGTGAGCACGCTGCCGTTGTCGACGTAGAGCACGTCCGGGTCGACCTCGATCCGCGGATGGCGGGCGGCCAGCGCCTCGGTGTGCGCCCAGTGCGTGGTGGCGCGCAGCCCCTCCAGCAGACCGGCGGCGGCCAGCACGAACGCGCCCGTGCAGAGGGAGGCCACCCGTGCTCCGGCCTCGTGGGCCGCGCGTACGGCGTCCACGAGGTCCGCGGGCGGGTCCGTGTCGACGTCGGCCCAGCCGGGGACGATCACGGTGTCGGCCAGCGCGAGCCGGTCGAGGCCGCCGTCGGGTTCGAGGAGGAAGCGGCCGTCGGCCCGCACGGCGCCCGCCCCGCAGATGACGGGCTCGTACCAGTCCTCGACCGAGACCGGCGGTGGGGAACTGAAGAGTTCGTAGGCCAGGGCCAGCTCGAAATGCAGGATCCCGTCGGCGACGGCCACCGCGACTGTGCTCACGTCCGGAATTGTACACATCATGTCGTTCCGGACACTCGTGCGGGTGTCCGGGTGGTCGCGACGATATCCGGGTGAATCCGTGGGACACGGTTTCCGGCGTTGCGGAGGGGGAGTGACATGCAGGCCGTCAGCCAGGACGTTCTCGGCGGACCCGAGGTGTTGAAGGTGGTCGAGACGGAGCGACCCGTGCCCGGCCCCGGCGAGGTGCTGGTCAGGGTGCGCGCGGCGGGAGTCAACCCGACCGACTGGATCCACCGCGCCACGGGCCTGATCCTGGGCGAGCCGCCGTTCGTGCTCGGCTGGGAGCTGTCGGGGGTGGTGGAGTCCGTCGGGCTGGGCGTGACGATCCACCGGCCGGGCGACGAGGTGTTCGGCATGCTGAAGTACCCGTACGGGAACGGAGCGCACGCCGAGTACGCGGTCTCGGCGGCCCGCCACCTGGTGCGCAAGCCCGCGGGCATCGACCACGTGCGGGCCGCGGCCATCCCCCTGGCCGCGCTCACCGCCTGGCAGGCGCTGGTGGACACCGCCGGACTGCGGCGGGGGCAACGGGTGCTGGTCCACGCCGCCGCGGGCGGGGTCGGCCACCTGGCGGTGCAGATCGCCAAGGCGCGCGGCGCGTACGTCGTCGGCACCGCCAGCGCGCCCAAGCACGACTTCGTCCGCGGGCTGGGCGCCGACGAGGTGGTCGACTACACGACGGCCGACTTCGCCGAGGTCGTGCGGGACGTGGACGTCGTGCTGGACGCCGTCGGCGGCGAGTACGGGCCGCGCTCGCTGCGGACGCTGCGCAGGGGCGGCGTCCTCGTCTCGATCGTGAACCACGTCAGGGACCTCGACGTGGACCGGTACGGGGTCCGCGCCGAGGAGATGCTCGTCGAGGCCGACCACGCGTCCATGAAGCAGGTCGCGGCCCTGGTCGAGGCGGGACGGCTGCGCGTCGCGATCGACTCGGTGTTCCCGCTGGCGGACGCGGCCGGGGCGCACGAGCGCGGCGAGACCGGCCGCGTCACCGGCAAGGTCGTCCTGACGGTCTGACGCGGACCGGCTCCCCGGGTGTCGCGCTCCCGTCGTAGGGCGGCATCAACCGATCGGCGGATGGCAGGACGAGCGCCCTGGCCGATGTGGCCGGGCGCCGTCCGGGGCGATCCTCGGACCATGCCCATCATCGAAGTCAACGGCCTGCGCAAGGCCTACGGCGGCCGTCCCGTGGTGGACGGCGTCGCGTTCGCCGTCGAGGAGGGGGAGGTCTTCGGGATCCTCGGCCCGAACGGCGCCGGCAAGACCACGACCGTCGAGTGCGTGGAGGGCCTGCGCGAGCCCGACGCCGGCGCCGTCCGCGTCGCCGGTCTCGACCCGCGCGGCGACCGCGACGAGCTCACCGGGATCCTCGGCGTCCAGCTCCAGGAGAGCGAGCTCCAGGAGAAGCTGACCGTCCGGGAGGCCCTGGAGCTGTACAGCGCCTTCTACCCGGACCCGGCCGACTGGCGCGAGCTCGCCGAACGCCTCGGTCTCACCGGCAAGCTCACCACCCGCTTCGGCCGGCTGTCCGGCGGCCAGAAGCAGCGCCTGTTCATCGCCCTGGCCCTGGTCGGCCGCCCCCGGGTCGTCGTCCTGGACGAGCTGACCACCGGCCTCGACCCGCGCGCCCGCCGCGACACCTGGAAGCTGATCGAGGAGATCCGCGACTCCGGCGTCACCGTCCTGCTCGTCACGCACTTCATGGAGGAGGCCCAGCGGCTCTGCGACCGGATCGCGGTGTTCCGGCAGGGCCGCGTCGCCGCCCTGGACACCCCCGCCGGCCTGATCCGCCGCAGCGCCGGCAGCACCGTGATCTCGTTCGCGCCGTCCCGGCCCCTCGACGACGGCGAGCTGACCGGCCTGCCCGAGGCCACCACCTTCGAACGCCGCGACGGCCGTGTAACCGTCCACGGCACCGACACGACCGTCAACGCGGTCATCTCCCTGCTCGCCCGCCACCAGATCACCGCCCACCAGCTGCGGGTCGTCGACTCCACACTGGACGACGCCTTCCTCCAGCTCACCGAAGACCAGGAGGACTGACGTGTCCGCGTCCACCGCCGTCCTGCGGGCCGAGCTGCGGCTCTTCCTCCGCGAACCGTTCAGCCTGTTCTGGATCGTCGGCTTCCCCACCGTCCTGCTGACGATCCTCGGCCTGATCCCCTCGTTCCGGGAGCCGGACCCCGACCTCGGCGGGAGCCGGGTCATCGACCTGTACGTCCCGGTCAACGTGCTGCTCGCCATGATCATGGCCGGAATCCAGGCGCTGCCGCCGGTCCTGTCCGGCTACCGCGAGCGCGGCATCCTGCGCCGCATGTCCACCACGCCCGTACGGCCCGCCTCGCTGCTGGCCGCGCAGATCGCCCTGCACTTCGCGGCCGCCCTGGTCTCGGCGCTGCTGGTCGTCGCCGTCGGCCGGATCGCCTTCGACGTGGCGCTGCCCGGCCACCCTCCCGGCTACCTGCTGGCGCTCCTGCTCGGCGCCCTCGGCGCGCTCGCGATGGGCGCCGCGGTCACCGCGGTCGCCCCCACCACCAAGGCCACCACCGTGCTCGGCTCGATCGTCTTCTTCCCGATGATGTTCCTGGCGGGCGTCTGGGTCCCGGTCCAGGCCATGCCCGGCCCGCTGCGGAGCGTCGTCGAGTACCTCCCGTTCGGCGCCGCCTCCCAGGCCCTCGGCCGGGCCGCCGAGGGCGGCTGGCCCGACTGGACGCACCTGGGCGTCACCGCCGCCTGGGCGGCCGTGCTGATCGCCGCCGCCGTGCGCTGGTTCCGGTGGGAATAGGGGAGAATGTCGCATGGCGACGATCCAGGAGCAGTGGGAGCGGTTCTACCGCTGGGGGCCGTTCGGCCTGCTGTTCCTCGCGACCCTGCTGGCGCTGCCCATCCGGGAGGAGGTCATGTCGCCCGCGGAACAGCGGACGGCGGTACCCCTCGTCCTCACCGCGCTGGCCTTCCAGCTCCTGCACGTCGCCGCCCGGATCCCGGGTCCCGTCTACTACTGGACCCGCACCGCCCTCGCCTTCGTCCTGTCCTGGCTGAACCCCTTCTACTGCGTCTACGCCGTCCTCGGGTACTTCGACGCCCAGCGGTACCTGGCCCGCCGCCCGGTCATGGCCGGACTGTTCGTCACGGCGGTCATCATGTCGGGCGCCCAGTCGGGCGGGCTCCCGCCGAAGAGCCTCGGCCAGGTGGCCGCCTTCGGCGGCCTCCTGACCCTGAACGTCGCGCTCGTCTTCATCTTCGGCAACCTCGCCGACCGGGAGGCCGAGCACGCCCGCGTCCAGGCGGAGGTCATCGCCGAACTCGAACGGACCAACACCCGCCTGGAGCAGGCCCTCGCCGAGAACGCCGGACTCCAGGCCCAGCTGCTCGTCCAGGCCCGCGAGGCCGGCGTCAACGACGAGCGCCGCCGCCTGGCCGCCGAGATCCACGACACCCTCGCCCAGGGACTGACGGGCATCGTCACCCAGCTCCAGGCCGCCGAGGAGAGCGAGCACGTCCGCCGCGCCATCGACCTCGCCCGCGCGAGCCTGCGCGAGGCGCGCCGCTCGGTCCAGGACCTCGCGCCCACCCACCTGGAGCACGACACGCTGCCCGTGGCCCTGGAGAAGGTCACCGACGGCCGGGCCCTCCTCACCATCACCGGAACGGTGGAACCCTTGCACGACGAGATCGAGGCCGCCCTCCTGCGCATCGCCCAGGAGGCCCTCGCCAACGCCGTCCGCCACGCGCACGCCGGCCGCATCGGCGTGACCCTCTCCTACATGGACGACGAGGTGACCCTCGACATCCGCGACGACGGCCGCGGCTTCACCCGCCCCTCCGGCGGCTTCGGCCTGACCGCCATGCGCGAACGCGCCGCGCGCGTCGCCGGCACCCTGGAGATCGAGTCCGGACCCGGCCGGGGCACGGCCGTCTCCGCCCGCGTACCGTTGATCCGCCATGGCTGACATCACCCTGCTGATCGTCGACGACCATCCCGTCGTCCGGGACGGCCTGCGCGGCATGTTCGCGGCGACCACCGGCTTCACGGTGCTGGCCGAGGCCGCCGACGGCCGCGAGGCCGTGGCCCTCGCCGACCGGCTGCGCCCCGACGTCGTCCTCATGGACCTGCGGATGCCGGGCGGCGGCGGGGTGGAGGCCATCACCGAGCTGACCCGCCGCGGCCTGCCCTGCAAGGTCCTCGTCCTCACCACCTACGACACCGACGCCGACACGATCCCGGCGATCGAGGCCGGCGCCACCGGCTACCTGCTCAAGGACGCCCCCCGCGACGAGCTGTTCACCGCCGTGCGCGCCGCCGCCGAGGGACGCACCGTCCTGTCCCCGGCCATCGCGTCCCGCCTGGTCTCCCGCGTACGCGACCCCCGCGACAGGTCCCTGACCGCCCGCGAACTGGAGGTCCTGCGCCTGGTGGCCCGCGGCACCAGCAACCCCGAGATCGCCACCGAGCTCTTCATCAGCGAGGCCACGGTCAAGACCCATCTCACCCACATCTACGCGAAGCTCGGGGTCAAGGACCGGGCCGCGGCGGTGGCCACCGCCTACGACAGGCATCTCCTGCCCTAGGATCGGGGGCTTTGCCTGGAAAACATGATCAGTGGCTGATAGGTTCCCATCGCGCGAGGCGTGCACGTCCGACCGCACCCTCCACGCCGGTGCCCCCGCCGGGCATCCGGACGGAGTTCGGTGACCCACCTCACGGGCCGGGAGGCCCGGTCGTGGGTCATCCTTCTTCCTGAGCGTGGAGCGCCGCCCCCACACCGGGCGGCTCCCCTGTCCGAAAATCTCCATCGGGTCTTCCGCGCCGGTCCCGCCGGCCGATCCTCCCCGCCGCAGGTAGGACTTCCTGCTCTCGTTCGTGAGGAGAACACAGTGACCGCAGGCGACAGATGGTGGCGAGACGCCGTCGTCTACCAGGTTTATCCGCGGAGCTTCTCCGACGGTGACGGCGACGGGCAGGGCGACCTGGCCGGGGTGCGCTCCCGCCTGCCCTACCTGGCGGACCTCGGGGTGGACGCGATCTGGCTCAACCCCTTCTACCCCTCCCCGCTGGCCGACGGCGGCTACGACGTGATCGACTACCGCGCCGTCGATCCCCGCTTCGGCACGCTGGAGGACTTCGACGCGCTCGTCGGCGCCGCCGCCGACCACGGCATCCGCGTGATCATCGACATCGTCCCCAACCACTGCTCCAGTCGGCACGAGTGGTTCCAGGCGGCGCTGGCGGCCGGACCGGGGAGCCCCGAGCGGGAACGGTTCATCTTCCGCGACGGGAAGCCCGACGGGTCACCGCCCAACAACTGGTACTCCATGTTCGGCGGCCCCGCCTGGACGCAGGTGGAGGACGGGCAGTGGTACCTGCACCTGTGGGACTCCACCCAGCCCGACTTCAACTGGCGCTGCTCCGACGTCCCCCTGTACTTCGAGGAGGTGCTGCGCTTCTGGCTCGACCGCGGGGTGGCCGGGATCCGCGTGGACGTGGCGCTCGGCCTCTTCAAGGCCGCCGACCTGCCCGACCTCCTGCCCGACATGCCGCCGGTGGGCCCCGGCGTCCCCTACGTGGCCCAGCCCGAGCTGTTCGAGACGTTCGCCGCCTGGCGCAAGCTCCTGGACTCCTACCCGGCGGACGAGTTCCCCGGCGCGCGGGCCGCGGTCCTGGAGGCCTGGTACGACGACCCGGACTTCATGGCCCCGTACATGGCCAAGGGCCAGCTGCACCAGGTGTTCAACCTCGGGTTCATGGACACGCCGTGGCGCGCCGGGAACCTCCGGCAGGCGATCGACCGCGCCCTGGAGATCTGCGGGGACTCCGAGACGCGCGCCCCCTGGGTCCTGGAGAACCACGACTTCCGGCGCCTGGTGACCCGGCTCGGCACCGACCAGGAACTCATCCTCAACCCCACGTTCGACTACCACGGGGGCAAGATGGAGGTCGACCTGGAGCTGGGCGGCAGGCGCGCCCGGGCGGCCGCCCTGCTGCTGCTGGCCCTGCCGGGGTCGGCCTACGTCTACCAGGGGCAGGAGCTGGGCCTGAACGAGGTCTTCGACATCCCCGACGACCGCCGGCAGGACCCCCTGTTCGCCAACACCGGAGGCGTCGTCGTCGGCCGCGACGGCTGCCGGGTGCCGCTTCCCTGGGACGGCGGGGAGCCGCCGTTCGGCTTCACGGCCGGGACCGGCGACACCTGGCTCCCCCAGCCCGCCTCCTGGAGCGGCCTGACCGTCGAGGCGCAGCGGGCCGACCCCGGGTCGATGCTGGAGCTGTACCGGACGGCGATCCGGCTGCGCCGGTCCCTGCCCCAGCTGGGCGACGGGGAGCTGACCTGGCTCCCGTCGGACCCGGACGTGCTGGCCCTCGGCAGAGGGGACGGTTTCGTGCTGACCCTCAACCTCGGCGGCGGCCCCGTGCCGCTCCCCGAGGGCGAGACCGTGCTGGCCAGCGGTGAGCTCCAGGACGGGCTGCTGCCCCCGGACACCGCCGCCTGGACGCTGCTGTCCTAGCGGCCGCCCTAGCGGCCGTTGGAGGCGATGCGGCGGCCGTCGGCGTCGAACAGCAGCAGCCGGTCCAGGTCCACCGCCAGCTCCACCTGCTCGCCGGGCTGCGGACGCGTCCCGGCGGGCAGGCTGAACATCAGGTCGGAGCGGCGGTGCTCGCCCTCGTGCTCGGGGGCGGGCTCCGGTTCGGCGGCGCCGCGGCCGAGCAGGTCGCGCAGGCGCGCGGCCAGGCGTCCGGAGGAGAGGTTCCCGGCCGCCCGCGCCGCGACGGGCTCGGGCGGGCGGCCGAACGCGTTGGCGTCCACGGTGGGGATGCCCGCCTCGGCGTAGGCCAGCCAGTGGTCGCCGTGGAACTCCACCGCGCGCACCCGCCCCGTCAGGACGGGCCCGGGACCGCCGGGCGGCGCGAGCGTCAGGACGTCGGGCCGGACCCCCACCACGACGGGCATGCCGTGGTGGCCGATCAGCGCGGCGGCGCGCGGGTCCCGCCAGGGGACGGTCAGCCGCTGCGGGCCGAGCTCCAGCACCATCCCGGCGTCCTGCACGGACCAGGCGGTGGCCTGGAGCAGGTTGACCGGCGGGGAGCTGAGGAACGCCGCGACGAACACCGTCGCGGGGTCCCGGTAGAGCCGCTCGGGGGCGCCGACGTCCTCCACCGCGCCGTCGCGCAGCACCGCGATGCGGTCGGCCATCGTCATGGCCTCGACCTGGTCGTGGGTGACGTAGACGGTGGTGGCGCCGGTCGAGCGCACCAGCGAGGCGATCTCCACCCGCAGCTCGGTGCGCAGCACCGCGTCCAGGCTGGACAGCGGCTCGTCCATCAGGAACAGCGCGGGCTCGCGGATCAGCGCCCGCCCCATCGCCACGCGCTGCCGCTGCCCGCCCGACAGCGTGCGCGGCAGCCGGTCGATCAGGCCCGCCAGGCCGAGCAGCCGGGCCAGCTCCACCACCCGCTCCCCGGCCTCGGCGGGGTCGTCGCCCGCCACCCTCAGCGGGAACATCAGGTTGCCCCGGACGGTGCGGTGCGGGTACAGCGCCCCGTTCTGGAACACCATCGCGACGTTGCGGTCGCGCGGCGACAGCTCGTTGGCGATCCGGCCGCCGAGCAGCAGGTCGCCGGAGGTGATCTCCTCCAGCCCGGCGATCATCCGCAGCAGCGTGGACTTGCCGCAGCCGGACGGGCCCAGCAGCACGAACAGCTCGCCGTCGGCGATGTGCAGCCGCACGTTCCGGACGGCGTGCACCCCGCCGGGGTACACCTTCCCGACACCGTCGAGCACCACATCGGTCATGAGTCCGCCTCGCGCTAGCCGCTGCGCTGGTGGGACATCCCACCGCGAGAGCGTCGCGGTTGTCCAGCCCCCCGCCGGGCCGGGTACGGCCAACCACCCCGCGCCACCCGGAATCAGTGATCGCGAAGCGGTGTTGTCCGGGCTGCGGCCGGACGGCCGCGCCCCGCGACGGCAAGGAGATCCCACCGATGGTCAGTGTCAGCAGGGAGACGGCGGAGCAGACCGAGGAGCGCCTGCGCCGCGTGATCGCCCAGGCGGATCTGCTGGTGCACGACGGCGCCTGGCGCTTCGAGGAGTCGCCCCTGGACCGTCCGCCGGCCCTCACCGCCGACACGCTGGCCGTGGTCCGCGACGAGGAGAGCTGGAGCAGGCTGGTGCCGGCCGAGGGGGAGGGCGGGGACGCCGAACGCTTCGGGGTGTTCTCCTTCCACTTCCCCGAGGGGCTCGACAACAGCGGCTTCGTCGGCTGGCTGGCCGGGCGGCTCAAGGCGAGCCTGGGGACCGGGGTGTTCGTCGTGTGCGGGAGCAACCGCGACCGGGGCGGCATCTACGACCACTGGGGCTGCCCGGCCGACCTGCTCGACGAGGCCGTCGCGGTCGTCGAGGCGCTGCGCGCCGGCTGACCGCCGCCGGGGGCCGCGGACGGGCGGCCCCCGGCGGCGCTCAGCCCGCGGCCCGCAGGACGGTGGCGATGGCGCCCGCGGTGGTGACGCGCCGCCGGTACTCGGGCTGGCGGAGCTCGCCGCCCATGAACGGGCGGGGGTTGCGGTGGACGGCCGGGCTCGGCTCGTCGGTGAGCGCGGCGAAGTGGATCTCGCGCGCGCCGGTCGCCGCCAGGATGCGGCCGATGTTGCGGTCGGTGACGCCGCCGCCGGGCATCACGACGATGCGGTCGCCCGCGCGTTCCACCAGTTCGGCGATCAGCGGCGCGCCCTCCAGCACGCTCACCTCCTGCCCGGAGGTCAGCACCCGGTCCACGCCCAGGTCGACGAGGGTCTCCAGGGCGGCGAACGGGTCGGCGGCCATGTCGAAGGCCCGGTGGAAGGTGATCGGGAGCCCGCCGGCGGCGGCGATGAGGCGCTCGGTCACCGGACGGTCGACCTCCCCGGCGGCGGTGAGGGCGCCGATCACCACGCCGTGCACGCCGGCCTCCCGCAGGAGGGCCACGTCGTGCTCCATGGCCGCGACCTCGTACTCGTCGTAGATGAAGTCCCCGCCGCGCGGGCGCACGATGGCGTGCACCCGGATCGACGACACGGCCGCCAGGGCGGCGCGGACCGTGCCGAGGGTCGGGGTGAGCCCTCCCTCGAACAGCGCCGCGCACAGCTCCACGCGGTGGGCGCCCGCGCGTTCGGCGGCCACGGCGCCCGCGACGCTGTCGATGCAGATCTCGTAGGTGAGGCTCACTGGTGTCCTTCCGGAGTGGTGCGGATCTCGCCCACCGGACGGCCGCCGCCCAGGACCGGGACGGTGGCCAGCGCGGCGGCCGGGGAGGTGTCGGCGCCGAGCGCGGCGAGCGCGCGCAGCGCGATGGCGGTGGTGGCGCGGGGGCTGCCGTCGATGACCTTCACCGCGACGGCGTGGCCGGCCGCGGTGGCGGCGACCAGCACGCCCTCCGCGCCGCCCTTGGCCAGGCTTCCGGGCAGCGCCCGCATGAGCTCGGTGTTGACGTGGCCGGTCCCGCCGACGTACTCGGGGTGGGCGCGCATGGCGTCGGCGACGGCGCGGGACGGCCCGTCCTGCGCCAGCGCCAGCGACCGGATCGCGCGCGCCAGCCCCACCAGGGTCAGCCCGAACAGCGGGGCGCCGCAGCCGTCCACGGCGACGGGGGAGGGGGACTCGCCGGCGCAGTCGCCCATCGTGGTGCGGACGCCCTGCTGGAGCGGGTGCTCGGGGTCGAGGTAGGTGTCGGTCGGCCAGCCGTTGGCGGCGCAGGCGGCGAGCATGGCGGCGTGCTTGCCCGAGCAGTTCATGCGCTCGCGCGACTCGCCCGCCCCCGCCCTGATCAGCGACGCCCTGGTCGGCTCGTCCTCGGGCCAGGAGGGCGGGCAGCGCAGCGCGCCGGCGCCGAGCCCCGCGTCCGCCAGGATCGCCTCCACGGTCTTGACGTGGAAGTCCTCACCGGTGTGGCTGCCCGCCGCGATCGCGAGGCGTTCGCCCGCCAGCGGCGCGCCCGCCGCCAGGCAGGCCACGGCCTGGAACGGCTTGGTCGTGGAGCGCGGCAGCACGGTCTCGTGCGCGTGTCCCCGGGAGTGGGCGAGCGTGCCGTCCGGGGCGAGCCCGGCGACGCTTCCGTAGTGGCGGCTCTCGACGAAGCCGTTGCGGACGACCTCGGCCAGCACTTCGTACATCTGGATCCTTCAGAGGGTGGGTCGGGCCGTCGGGACGGCGTCGGCGGACGTGCCGGCGGAGGTGCCGGCACCTCCGCCGGTGGCGGCGCGGGCGGCGCGGGACGGGCGGGTGCGCTGCCGCGCCTCCAGCGTCCGCGCGACCTTCGACAGCGTGGCGTTGATGACCAGGTAGATCAGCGCGATCACCAGGTAGGTCTGGATGAGCAGGTGGTTGTAGTTGGCCAGCACCTTGCCGCTGTAGAGCAGCTCGGCGTAGCTGACGACGTAGCCGAGCGAGGTGTCCTTCAGCAGCCCGGCGGACTGGCTGACCAGCGACGGCAGGACGCGCCGCGCCGCCTGCGGCAGCACGATCATCCGCATCGCCCGGCCCCGGGTCAGGCCGAGCGACAGGCCCGCCTCCAGCTGGCCGCGCTCCACCGACCGGATCCCGGCCCGGAAGATCTCGGCGAACGCGGCGGCGTTGGACACCGACAGCGGCACGACGAGCTTCCAGAACAGCGGCAGGTCGAGCCCGTACCGGGGGAGGGCGAACAGCACGACGTACACCAGCAGCAGCGCCGGGACCGTCCGGACGACCTCGACGTAGGCGGCGCACGGCAGGCGCAGCCACCGGGAGGGCGACAGCCGGCCGAGGGCCAGCGCGGCGCCCGCCGCCATGGCCAGCGCGATCGACACCACGGCGGCCAGGGCGGTGGAGCGCAGCCCCTCCAGCAGGTAGCGCCACATCGGCCAGGTGCCGAACGGGCGCCAGCGGTCGGCGGCGAGCTGCCCGTTGTCGGCGAACTGCCGCAGCGCCAGCGCGACCAGGGCGAGCCCGGCCAGGACGGTCAGGGCGGTGGTGATCCGGATGCGCCGCCGGGCGCGCGGGCCCGGCTCGTCGAACAGCAGGCGCGAGGTCGGGGACGGGCTCATCGCAGGATCGCCAGCTTCCGTTCCAGGGTGCCGGTCGCCAGGCCGATGGCCCCCGACAGGGCCATGTAGGCCAGACCGGCCGTGACGAAGATCCAGATGGGCCGCGCCTCGGCCAGGTTGACCCGGTTGGCGGCGGCGGTCAGCTCCACCACGCCGACGGCGGCGGCCAGCGCCGTGTTCATCAGCGTCATGATCGCGATGTTGCCGAGCGGCTGGACGACCGTCCGCAGCGCCTGCGGCAGGATCACCAGCCGCAGGGACTGCGGGAACGTGAGCCCGAGCGCCCGGGCGGCCTCGCCCTGCCCCACCGGCACCGCGTTGATGCCGGACCGCACCGCCTCGGCCGTGTAGGCGCCCTGGTAGAGGGCGATCACCACGACCGAGGAGGTGAACAGCCCGGCCATGACGCCGATCTCGGGCAGCCCGAAGACGGCGAGCACGAGCCAGACCAGCAGCGGGACGTTCTGCAGCGTCTCGACGTAGACCATGCCCGCGGCGCGCAGCACGCGCACGGGGCTGACCCGCATCGCGGCCACGACGACCCCGGCGACGAGCGCGCCCGCCAGGGACAGCAGGGTCAGCCCGACGGTCAGCAGCAGGCCGTCGCCGAACTCGGAGAGGTGGTCGGTGATGACGTTCATGGCAGGGCGGGGCTCCCGGTCACTCGGAGCCCGGCGCGGACCCGATCGCGGGCGGCCGCGGGGCCTCGCCCGGCACGACCGTCCCGATCGAGTTCTTCCAGACCTTCGCCCACAGGCCGGACGCCTGGATCTGCTTGAGCCAGTCGTTGACGAACTGCTTCATCTGCGCGTCGCCGTGCTTGAGCCCGATGCCGTAGGGGTCGCTGGTGAACGGCTTGCCCTGGATCTGGACCGACGGGTCCTGCTTGGCGGTGGCCAGCAGCACGGCCTCGTCCTGGACGTAGGCGTCGCCGCGGCCCTGCTTGAGCGCCTGGACGCACTCGGGGTCGCTGCCGAACGTCACGATCTTGGCGTCCGGGGCGGCCTTCTTGATGGCCGGGATCGCCGGGGTGTTGGCGCCCGCGATGACGGTCCTGCCCTTCAGGTCGGCGGGCGAGGTGATGCCCGCGGCGCCCTTCTTGGTGGCGATGACCAGGCCGGAGCTGTAGTACGGCCCGGCGAACGCGACCTGCTTGGCGCGTTCGGGGGTGATGCTGTAGGTCTGGAACACCACGTCCACGGTGCCGTTGGACAGCAGGGCCTCGCGGGTCTCGGACGCCGAGTTGACGATCTTCACGTTCGGCTTGCCGATGATGTACTTGGCCAGCAGCCGCCCGAAGTCGGCGTCCAGCCCCTCGACCTGCTTGGTCGCCGGGTTCTGCTGGGACAGCAGCGGCGCGTCCAGCGAGCCGCCCACCAGGAGCTGACCGCGCTTCCTGATCTTCTCCATGGTGGAGCCGGCCGGCAGGTTCGCCGCGACCGGGGCCGCGGCGACCAGGTCGTCCTTGGCGCCGCCGCCGGCGCCCGGGACCGCCGGGTCGGTGCCGT
The DNA here is from genome assembly GCF_001552175.1 of Actinomadura kijaniata NBRC 14229. GTDB lineage: Bacteria > Actinomycetota > Actinomycetes > Streptosporangiales > Streptosporangiaceae > Spirillospora > Spirillospora kijaniata. The sequence continues at coordinate 6,569 of NZ_BCQR01000063.1, read as the reverse complement.
CGCCGGAGCAGGCGGCCAGGCCGGTCAGCGACAGCGCGGCGACCGCGGCCACCGCGGTCCGCCGCGGCACGAGGGTACGCACCATGATCGTGAACCTTTCTCGGGTGGCGCGCCGGGACGGGCGCGCCGGTGGGACGGCTGGGGATTCCGGGAGCCGGCTAGTGGCTGAGGACCTTGGCCAGGAAGTCCCGGGCCCGGTCGCTGGCGGGGGAGTCGAAGAAGGCCGCGGGCGCGCCGGTCTCCACGACCTCGCCGTCGGCCATGAACACCACGCGGTCGGCGACCTGGCGGGCGAAGCCCATCTCGTGGGTGACGACCACCATGGTCATGCCGTCGCGGGCCAGGCCCGTCATGACGTCGAGGACCTCGCCCACCATCTCGGGGTCGAGCGCGGAGGTCGGCTCGTCGAACAGCAGCGCCTTCGGCCGCATCGCCAGGGCGCGCGCGATCGCCGCGCGCTGCTGCTGCCCGCCCGACAGCTGGGCCGGGAGCTTGCCCGCCTGCTCGCCGATGCCGACGCGGTCCAGCAGCTCCCGGGCGCGCTCCTCGGCCTCGGCGCGGGACAGGCCGCGCACGCGGACCGGCGCGAGGGTCAGGTTGTCCAGCACGGTCCGGTGCTGGAAGAGGTTGAACGACTGGAAGACCATCCCCACGTCCGCGCGCAGCCGGGCCAGCGCCCGGCCCTCGGCGGGCAGCGGCGCGCCGTCGATCCGGACCTCCCCGGCGTCCGGGGTCTCCAGCCGGTTCAGGCACCGGCACAGCGTGGACTTGCCCGATCCGGACGGGCCGATCACCACGACGACCTCGCCCCTGGCCACGTCCAGGTCCACATCGCGCAGCGCGACGTGGTCGCCGAAGCGCTTGTGCAGCCCGCGAACCTCGATCATTCGGTCACCCACGCTCTAACTTCCTTCGAAATCGAAGCCGATCTGGACGATAGAGCGTTAATTTGGAGCAAGTCAACGGATTGATGGATGAAGTTCGCGCATGCTATCTATCTGGGGTGCGCAACAACAGAGACGACGGACCGGCGGCGCTCGTGCGCCTGGTGGCGACCGGCCAGGCGGAGTCGCGGGCCGAGCTCGCCCGGCTCTCCGGGCTGGCGGCGTCCAGCGTCTCGCTGCGCGTCGAGCAGCTCATCGAGGCCGGGCTGTTCGCCGAGGAGGGCGCCGGGGCCTCGCGCGGCGGACGGCGGCCGCGCCGGCTGCGGCTCGCCCGCGCCGCGGGCGTCTTCCTGATCGCCGACCTCGGCGCGCACCACGCGCGGCTCGCGGTCGCCGACCTCGCCGGGGCCCCGCTCGCGCTGGCCGACCTGACGTGCGACATCGCCGTCGGCCCGGAGAAGACGCTGACCACCGTCCTGGACGAGCTGCGCGCCCTCGCCCGCGACCAGGGCCTGAGCGACCTGCCGGTCCGGGGCGTCGGCATCGGCCTGCCCGGCCCCGTCGACCCGGCCACCGGGCAGGTGGTGTCGCCCTCGCGCATGCCCGGCTGGAACGACTTCCCGGTGCGCGACTTCCTCGCCGGCCACGCCGCGGTGCCCGTGCTCGTGGAGAACGACGCGAACCTCATGGCGGTCGGCGAGCACCGGCACTCCTGGCCCGAGCTGGACAACCTCATGGTCATCAAGCTCGGCACCGGCATCGGCTGCGGCGTCATCGTGGACGGCCGCCTGCACCGGGGGCGCGGCGCCGCCGGCGACATCAGCCACGTCCGGATCCTGTCGGAGGCCACCGTCGACTGCTCCTGCGGCCATCCCGACTGCCTGGAGGCCCACGCGAGCGGCGCGGCCCTGGCCGCCGCGCTCGCCGGCCAGGGCATCGCGGTGGACCACCCGTCCCGCATCGTCGAGCTGGTCACCGACGGCGTCCCCCAGGCGACCAGCGCCGTGCGCACCGCCGGCCGCCTCATCGGCGACGTGCTGACCGCCCTGGTGAACTTCTTCAACCCCGACGCGCTGGTGATCGGCGGCAGTTTGTCCGGCGCCGAGCCGCTGGTCGCCACGGTGCGCGGCGCGATCTACGAGCGGTGCCTGCCGCTCGCCACCCGCAACCTGGAGATCGCCACCTCCCGCGCCGGCCGCAACGCCAGCATCCTCGGCGCGGGCCACCTGCTCCTGGACGCCTCCGGCGACTGGATCGAGCAGGCCCTCGACCGCTGAACCCTCGACCGCTGAACCCTCGACCGCTGAACCGGGGACGCGGCCCCTGGGCGCGGGGCGGAGGTCAGGCGTTCGGCGGCAGGTCGGTCCCGGCACCGCGCCTGCGCACCGCGACCCGGCCGGTGTGCCGGCGGTGCCCGGGCAGGGTGTCGGTCCCGGCGCGCTCCACCTCGAAACCGGCGTCGGCGATCATCTCCAGGTCCGCCCGGCCGGGCTGCCCCTCGCTGGTCAGGTAGTCGCCGAGGAAGATCGAGTTGACGACGTGCAGCGCCAGCGGCTGGAGGGTGCGCAGGTGGATCTCCCGGCCGCCGGCCAGCCGCACCTCCACGTCCGGGCAGACGAACCGCACCATCGCGAGGATCCGCAGGCAGCGCTGCGGCGTCAGCGTCCACGTCTCCGACAGCGGGGTGCCCTCGAACGGGATCAGGAAGTTCACCGGCACCGAGTCCACGTCCAGCCCGCGCAGCGCCAGGGCCACGTCGACCAGGTCGCCGTCGGCCTCTCCCATGCCCGCGATCAGCCCGGAGCAGGCCGACATCCCCGCCCGCCTGGAGCGTTCGACCGTGTCGACCCGGTCGGCGAACCGGTGCGTGGTGCAGATGTCGGCGTAGGCCTCCTCGGAGGTGTTGAGGTTGTGGCTGTAGGCGTGCGCCCCGGCCTCGCGCAGCCGGTCGGCCTGCCCGTCCGACAGCAGGCCCAGGCAGGCGCAGATCTCCACCCCGGGACTGGTCTCCTTGATCGCGGCGATCGTCGTGGCGACGCGCTCGATGTCCCGGTCGGTCGGCCCGCGCCCGCTGGCCACCAGGCAGACGCGCTTGGCGCCGCCGGCCGTCCCGGCGGCCGCCGCGGCGGCGGCCTGCTCGGGCTTGAGCCAGGTGTACTTCAGGATGCCGGTGTCGGACCCGAGCCGCTGGGAGCAGTACGAGCAGTCCTCCGGGCACAGCCCCGACTTGAGGTTCACCAGGTAGTTGAGCTTGACCCGCCGCCCGAACCACCGCCGCCGCACCCGCCCCGCCGCGGCCACCACGTCCAGCAGCTCGTCGTCGGAGGACGCCAGCACCGCCAGCGCCTCGTCCCGCGTGACCGACTCGCCGCGCAGCCCCTTGTCCACCAGCCCGTTCAGATCCATGCGAACGATCCTCGGGTCCGCGGCCCCCGCGGACCAAGGACCGGACCGCACAAACCCGCGCCGCCCCCGTTTGTCGTCGCGCCCGCTCCGAACGGGCCGGAGCCCCGGCCCCCGAGGGGGACCGGGGCTCCGGGCGCCGGGCGGGTCAGGAGGGCTTGTGGCCGATGGACAGGCCGCTGGCCGGGTCGAAGAAGTGCAGGCGGCGGGTGTCGACGGCCAGGTCGATGGTCTGGCCGGGGCGCACGTGCGAACGGGCGTTGACGCGCGCGGTCCACAGCGCCTTGTTGTCGATCAGCGGGATCGCGACGTCGGCGGCGTCGCCGTCGGCGGCGTCCTCGGCCAGGTCGGCGGTGTCCTTGTGCTCCACCGGCGGCGCGTCGATGGTGAAGATGACGTTGATCTCGCTGCCCAGCTCCTCGGTGACGCTGCTGGTCACCGACATCGGGGCCCACTCGGGGCTGGCGTGCGCGGCGTCCTCGAAGTCCGACGGCCGCACGCCCAGGATCAGCGTCTTGTCGAACCAGTCCTCCAGGCCCGGCCGCTCGGTGACCAGGGCGTCGGGGACCGGCAGGTCGAACCCGGCGAAGCGGATCCGCGCGCCGCCGTCGCCGCGGGTGAGCTCGGCGTTGACGAAGTTCATCGCCGGGGAGCCGATGAAGCCCGCCACGAACAGGTTGACCGGGTTGTCGAACAGCCGCTGCGGGGTGTCGACCTGCTGGAGCTTGCCCTCGCGCAGCACGCAGACCCGGTCGCCCAGCGTCATCGCCTCGATCTGGTCGTGGGTGACGTAGACGGTGGTGACGCCGAGGCGCTCGTGCAGCTGGCTGAGCGAGGCGCGCATGGACACGCGCAGCTTGGCGTCCAGGTTCGACAGCGGCTCGTCCATCAGGAACGCCTGCGGCTCGCGCACGATCGCCCGGCCCATCGCCACGCGCTGGCGCTGGCCGCCCGACAGCGCGGCGGGCTTGCGGTCCAGGAACTGCTCCAGGCCCAGCATCTTGGCGGCCTCCAGCACCTTCTTGCGGCGCTCCTCCTTGGAGGCCCCGCGCAGCTTGAGGCCGAACTCCAGGTTCTTCTCCACCGTCATGTGCGGGTAGAGCGCGTAGTTCTGGAAGACCATCGCGATGTCGCGGTCCTTGGGGGCCAGGTCGTTGACCACCCGGTCGCCGATGGAGATCTTCCCGGAGCTGATCTCCTCCAGCCCGGCGATCATCCGCAGCGCGGTGGACTTGCCGCAGCCCGACGGGCCGACCAGCACCATGAACTCGCCGTCGCGGATCTCCAGGTCGAGCCCGTTCACGGCCTTGACTCCGCCGGCGTAGACCTTGTCCACGGCCTCCAGGGTGATCCCGGCCATCCCGGCCCCCTCTCATGGAAACGTTTCCACCCTGACCTGTCCATCAGGGCTTTTGTTCATTGAGGGAATTCAATACTATGGAAACGTTTCCATGAAGAGGATGGTCCGGACATTTCCGAAAGGACGTGCATGGCGGCGACGATCAAGCAGGTGGCGGCGGCCGCGGGCGTCGGCATCGCCACGGTCTCGCGGGTGTTCTCCGGCGCCGGGCCCGTCAGCGCGGCCACCCGGGAACGCGTGCTGGCCGCCGCCCGCGAGCTGGACTACCGGCCCAGCGCCGCCGCCCGCAGCCTCAAGACCCGCCGCGCCGGCGGCCTCGGCCTGGTCGTGCCCGACGTCACCGACCCGTTCGGCGCCGCGCTGGTCGCCGGGGTGCTGGACTGCGCCCGCTCGCTCGGCGAGCACGTGCTGCTGGACGCCTCCCAGGGCGATCCCGCCCGCGAGGCCGAGATCGTCGAACGGATGCGCGCGCAGGGCGTGGGCGGGATCATCGCCGTTCCCGCCGGGGACCCCGAGACCTGGCGGCCCGTCGTCCGCGCGGGCACGACCGTGGTGTTCGCCGACCGCGCGCTGCCGGAGCTGCCGCGCGTCCCGGCGGTGCTGACCGACGACGCCTCGGGCGTGCGGTCGCTGACCGAGTACCTGGTGGGCCTCGGCCACCGCCGGATCGCGTTCCTCGGCGCCACCGGGCCGGGCCGTCCCGCCGACGCGCGCGAACGCGCCTTCCGCGCCACCCTGGAGGGGCTGCGCGTGCCGGTCGACGAGGAGCTGGTCGTCGCGGCCCGTCCCGAACGCGACAGCGCCTACGCCGCCGCGGCCGGGCTGTTGCAGGCCCGCGCCGACGTCACCGCCGTGCTGGCCGCCGGGCACCTGGTGGGCGAGGCCGCCGTGCTGGTCGCCCGCGAACTCGACCTGCGCGTCCCCGCCGACGTGTCCATCGCGATGGTCGACGACGTCGCCTGGGCCGAGCTGTGCGACCCGCCGCTGACCGCCGTCGCCCGCTCCGGCCACGCCGTCGGCTACCACGCCTGCGAGACGGCCGCGCGCGAGCCGTCCCGCCGCGCCGCGCCCGGCCCGCTGCTGCTCCCCACCGAACTGGTGATCCGCGGCAGCTGCCGCCCGCCGCGCGGCCGCTCGGTCCGTGAGGCGGGAACGCCGCGCGCACGCTAGATTTTCCGGGTGGAGGAGATCGATCGTCAGATCATGGCCCTGCTGGCCGAGGACGGCCGGATGAGCTTCACCGATCTGGCCAAGGAGACGGGACTGTCGGTGTCGGCCGTGCACCAGCGGGTGCGGCGGCTGCAGAAACGCGGGGCCATCAGGGGGTTCACCGCCCTGCTGGACCACGGGCAGATCGGCCTGGCGCTGACGGCGTTCGTGTCGATCAAGCCGACCGACCCGGCCGCCCCCGACGACGCGCCCGACCGGCTGGCCCATCTGAGCGCGATCGAGGCGTGCCACTCGGTGGCGGGGGAGGAGAGCTACATCCTCAAGGTCCGCGTCGGCACCCCCAACGAGCTGGAGGAGCTCCTCCAGCAGATCCGCGCCGCCGCCAACGTCGCCACCCGCACCACGGTCGTGCTGAGCACCCCCTGGGAGGGCCGCCGCCCCCCGCTGTGATCGTTTCTGCGGCCCGCGCCCGTTTGGGCCGGCGGTGACGGGAACCCTTTCCGGCGGAACCTTCCACGACGAGGGGACGCCATGGCACAGCCTCCGCCCGGCCCGGTCCGCACCGCGCGCACCGTGCTGCGCGTCCAGGGAACGCTGCTGGCGGTGACCTGCGCCGCGCTCGTCGCCGCCGAGGCCGTCCTGGTGGCGGCGCGGCTGGCCGAGGACTCCACCGGCCCGGCCTCGCCGGTGCCCGGGCCGGTCCCCGGGCTGGTCGCCGCCGTGGGGGCGGGCGTGGCCGCGGCGGTCGCGTT
>NZ_BCQR01000062.1 GCF_001552175.1 Actinomadura kijaniata NBRC 14229 | reverse complement strand
GAGGGGCTGCGCGAGGCGGGCGTGCGGCGGCTGGTCGTGGTCGGCGGCGCGGGGAGCCTGGAGGTCGCGCCCGGCACCCGCCTGGTCGACACCCCCGACTTCCCCGCGATCTACAAGAACGAGTCCCTCGCCCAGGCCGAGCTGCTCCAGGTGATCCGCGCCGAGGCCGGGGACCTGGACTGGACCTACGTCTCGCCCGCCGCCGAGATCGCCCCCGGCGAGCGCACCGGGACCTTCCGGACCGGCGGCGACCGGCTGCTGGCCGACGCCGCGGGCGACAGCCGGATCAGCGCCGAGGACTACGCGGTCGCGCTGGTCGACGAGCTGGAGAAGCCGCAGGCGGTGGGCCGCCGCATCACCGTGGCCTACTGACCGGCCCGCCGGGCCGCCGCCGGCCGGCGGGTCAGCGGATGAAGACGGCGTGGTCGGCGATGCCGGGCGTCAGGTCCGGGGGCAGCCCGGCCACCGCCGACAGCTCCTCGGCCGACAGGAAACCGCCGGTCTCGGCCCGCACCCTCACGATCTGCTCGGCCATCTCCCCGGTCACGCCCGGCAGCTGCGTCAGCACCCCGGCCGGGGCGTGGTTGACGTCGACCAGGCCGCCGTCCTGGTACTCGCGGGGCAGGTCGGGGCGGCCGATGCGCAGCTCCCGGGCGAGGCCGGGGTCCCGCGCGGCCAGCTCCCGCGCCTTCTCCCGCAGCAGCCGCTGCCGCCGCACGCGTTCCACGACCTGCTCGTTGCCGATGCCCGACAGCCCGTCGGGGTCGAACACCCGCGAGCGGATCAGGAACGCGTGCGCGCTGCCCACCACCGCCAACGCGAAGATCAGCACCCCGGCGAGCCGCTCGGGGCCGTCGCCCTGCACCCGCAGCAGCGTCACGAACAGGCCGATGTAGGCCAGCGACGCCAGCAGCAGGTGCAGGCTGCGCCGCCACAGCGCCGCCGCCGCGAACGTGAACGCCGTCCCGTACCCCAGCGTCAGCACGGGCAGCGCGGCCCACGTCACGCTCAGCGCCGCCCGGCCCGGCGGCATGCTGTCGGAGGGCACCCGGGGCGGGCCGTTCGGCACTGGAGCGTTCATCGCGTGACCTCCCTGGTCGCGGTCAGGGATCGTGCGCGGGCCCGGTCGCGTGACCTAGGGCAGGGTCAGGATCTCGTGGCCGTTCTCGGTCACCAGGATCGTGTGCTCGAACTGCGCGGTCCGCCTGCGGTCCTTGGTCACCACGGTCCAGCCGTCGGGCCACATGTCGTAGTCGTGGGTGCCGAGCGTCAGCATCGGCTCGATCGTGAACGTCATCCCCGGCTGCATGATGGTGGTGGCCGTCGGGTCGTCGTAGTGCGGCACCACCAGCCCCGAGTGGAACGTGGTGCCGATGCCGTGCCCGGTGAAGTCGCGCACCACGCCGTAGCCGAACCGCTTGGCGTAGGACTCGATGACCCGGCCGATCACGTTGATGGCGCGGCCCGGCGCGACCGCCCTGATGCCGCGCGTCATCGCCTCGCGGGTGCGCTCCACCAGCAGCCGCGACTCCTCGTCCACGTCCCCCACCAGGAACGTGGCGTCGGTGTCGCCGTGCACGCCGTCGATGAAGGCGGTGATGTCGATGTTGATGATGTCGCCGTCGCGCAGCACCGTGTCGTCGGGGATGCCGTGGCAGATCACCTCGTTGATCGAGGTGCACAGCGACTTGGGGTAGCCCCGGTAGCCGAGGGTGGAGGGGTAGGCGTCGTGGTCGAGCAGGAACTCGTGCCCGATCACGTCCAGCTCGTCGGTGGTGATCCCCGGCCGGATGTGCTTGCCGACCTCTTCCAGGGCCTGCGCGGCGATCCTGCCCGCGACCCGCATCCGCTCGATGGTCTCGGGCGTCTTGACGTCGGCCTCACCGGTCTTCGGCCGCTTCTTTCCCACGTACTCCGGTCGCGGGATGTGCGAGGGGACCTTCCGCATGGGCGAGACACGGCCGGGCTGGAGTAGGTGGGTCGTCATAGTGCTTGAGTGTAGTCAGCCACGACGGGGCAGTAATCCGGCACGGGGGACAAGATCGATCGGAGGACGCGGATGAAGGACGGCGACGGCGACTGGTGGTTCTGCCTCAAGCACATGAAGGTGGAGCACGGCGCGGGCTGCCCGAACAAGGATCGGATGGGCCCCTACCGGACCGAGGGCGAGGCCGCCAACGCCCTGCAACTGGCCCGTGAGCGCAACGAGGCGTGGGCGCGCCAGGACGAAGAGGACTGAACCGGGACCGGGCGGCCCCGGCGGCGGGGGGACGGCCCGCTCCCGTCCCCCCTCCCGGTCGGGCCGGTCCGGTCAGGCCGACCGGGACAGCGCCTCCGCGTGGACGGCGTGCGCGAACGGCAGCCCGGCGGCGTAGCGTTCCAGCTCGTCCAGCGCCGCGTGCGCCATGCGCGGCAGCTCCCCGCCGAGCGACCCGGCGATGTGCGGGGTCAGCAGGACGTTGGGGAGCGTGAACAGCGGCGAGTCGGGCGGCAGCGGCTCGGGGTCGGTCACGTCGATCACCGCGTGCAGCCGTCCGGCGGCCAGCTCCCGTTCCAGCGCGGCGGTGTCGACCAGCGACCCCCGCGCGGTGTTGACCACGGTGGCGCCGTCGCGCAGCAGCGCCAGCCGCCGCCGGTCCAGCAGGTGACGGGTCTCGGGCAGCTCGGGGGCGTGCAGGGTCACCACGTCACTGGCCGACAGCAGCTCCTCCAGCCCGACGGGACGGGCGCCCAGTGCGTGCGCCCCGGCCGCGTCCAGATAGGGGTCGTGGACGAGGAGGTCCAGGTCGAACGGGCGCAGCAGCTTCAGGACGCGGCGGCCGATCCGGGAGGCGCCGACGACGCCCACGACCCGCCGGTAGTTGCCGAGGCCGGGGTACAGGGCCGCCCAGTCGCGGCGGGTCCGGTCGGCGGCGTAGTGCCGGGCGATGTCCAGGACGCGCTTGCCCGCGAACAGGATCGCGGCGACGGTGTACTCGGCGACCGGCAGCGCGTTGGCGGTGGCGGCCGACGACACGGCGACGCCCCGTTCCCAACAGGCGTCGGTGACGTGGTGCTTCACCGATCCGGCGGCGTGCACCACGGCCCGCAGCCCCGGCATGGCCGCCAGCGCGGCGGCGTCCAGCGGAGGGCAGCCCCAGCAGGTCACCAGCACCTCGGCCGCCGCCAGCGGCCCGGCGGCGGCCGGGGCGGCGAAGTCGTCGACCACCAGGGCGGGGTCCACCTCGGCGAGCCGTTCCAGCCGGGCCAGCGCCGCCGGGTCGAACAGCGCCGGGAGCACTCCCGGGTCCATCGCCAGCACCGCGCGGGGGCGGCGGCCGGGTTCGGTCATGGGTTCCCTCACTTCACGGCTCCGGCGGTCAGGCCCGATCTCCAGTGCCGCTGGAGCAGCACGAACGCCAGCACCAGCGGCACCACCGCCACCAGCGACCCGGTGACCACCAGCGGGTACAGCTCGGGCTGGGTGGCGCGGGAGGAGGCGTTCCACATGTAGAGGCCCAGGCTGACCGGGTAGAGCCGGTCGTCGGACAGCATCAGCAGCGGCAGCAGGAAGTTGTTCCAGGCCGCCGTGAACTGGAACAGGAAGATCGTGACGAACGCGGGGCGCAGCATCGGCAGCGCCACCCGCCAGAACGCGACCGGCTCGGACGCCCCGTCGATCCGGGTCGCCTCCAGCACCTCGTCCGGCACGTAGGAGGCGCTGAACACCCGCGCCAGGTACACCCCGAACGGGTTGACCAGCATCGGTAGGAACACACCCCAGAACGAGTTGACCAGCCCCACCTCGGAGGCGAGCAGGTAGGTCGGCAGCGCCGTCGCGGTGGCGGGCACCAGCACGCCCAGCAGCACCAGCCCGTACAGCCGCTCCTTGCCCCGGAAACGGTACTTGTCGAACGCGAACCCGGCCGCCACGCAGACCAGCGCGCCGACCAGGGCGCCGCCGCCCGCGTACAGGACGCTGTTGAGCAGCCAGCGGCCGTAGACGCCGCCGTTCTCGGTGAACAGGCGGACGAGGTTGTCCCACAGGTCGAACCGGGCGAGCTCGAAGCCGCCGGTGCCGAACAGGTCGCGGCGGTCCTTGGTGGCGGCGATCACCAGCCAGGTCAGCGGCAGCAGCATGTACGCCAGGCCCACCACCAGCACCGCGTTGACCACGGTGGGGGCCATCAGGGCGGGGCGGCGGCGCGGCGCGGGCGCGGGGCGGCGCGCGGGCGGGGCCGGGGCCTTCGTCAGGACGGGGGCGCTCATGCGGTCCTCCGGCGGGCGCTGAGACGGGTGACCAGGAACGACAGCAGGCCGGCGAACGCCGCCAGCAGCAGCGAGGACGCCGCGGCCAGGCCGTGGTCCTGCCCGGCGGCGGCGTTGTAGGCGTACATGGCGGGGCTCCAGGCGGCCTCGATGCCCGCGCCCGCCCGGAACAGCACCTGCGGCTCGGTGAACAGTTGCAGCGCCCCGATCGTGGTGAACAGCGCGGCGGTGAGCACGGCGGGCCGGATCAGCGGCAGCTTGACGCTCCAGGCGGTCCGCGCGGCCCCGGCGCCGTCGATGGTGGCGGCCTCCAGCACGTCGCGCGGCACCGCCTGGAGCGCCGCGAAGAAGATCACGACGTTGTAGCCGGTCCACTGCCAGGCGGCGATGTTGACCACCGAGACGAGCATGCGGTCGGCCGACAGGAAGTCCCACCCGATCCCGCCCGCGCGCAGCAGGTCCACCACCGGGCTGAGGCCCGGCGTGTAGAGGAACACCCACACGATCGCGGCGATGATGCCGGGCACCGCGTGCGGCAGGAACAGCCCGAGCAGCACCGCCCGGCGGGCCCGCGCGTACGCCGAGTCCAGCAGCAGCGCCAGCAGCAGCGCGGCCCCGATCATCACGGGGATGTAGACCAGGCAGTAGGCGACGATGTGCGCGAAGCCGTCGACGAACGCGTCGTCGCGCAGGGCCCTGGCGTAGTTGCCCAGTCCGGCGAAGACCGTCTCGGCGCCGCCGAAGCCCAGTCCGGAACCGCGCTCGGTGAACAGGCTCAGCCAGGCGGCGTAGCCGAGGGGCGCCAGCGTGAACGCGGCGAACAGGACGAGGAACGGGCCGAGGAACAGGATCGGCGCGCCGCGCCGCCGGCGCGGCGAGGTCTGGGCCATGCGTGCTCCAGTGATCGAGGGACGGAGAGCGCGCGGCCCGCCGGGGGAGGCCCGGCGGGCCGCGCGGGAAGGCGGGTCGGCGGGTCGGCGGGGCGGCGGTCAGGAGGTGACCGACAGCCCGCGGCCCTTCAGCTCCGCGACGGTCTTGCCCTGCGCGGCGGTGAGGGCGTCGGCGAGCTTGGCCGAACCGCTGGTGAAGGCGTTGATGCCGGTCTTGAGCTCGGTGTTGGTGGCGGCCATGGCCGGGCCCCACGCCCAGCCCGTCGGCATCGTCCCCAGCGCGTCCCCGGCGACCTTGTAGATGTCCTGGCCGCCGTAGAAGGCGGTGTCGAACGTCTTGGCCGCGACCGGGACCAGGTCGGGGGAGGCGGGCAGGGCGCTGCTGGTGCCGCTGGACAGCTGCGCCCTGATGCCGTCGGCGGAGTTGTTCAGCCAGGTGATGAACTGGGTGGCCTTGTCGGCCTTGGTGGTGCCCTTGGTGAGCGCCGCGCCCGCGCCGCCGTACCCGGCGGAGGTCGGCCTGCCGTTCCAGCTGGGCAGCGGCGCGACGGCCCACTTGCCGGACTGTCCGGGGACGAGGGTCTTCAGCACGCCCGCGTTCCAGGCGCCGCTGATGACGCTGAGGACCTCGCCCTTCTGCATGCTCTGGGTGAGCGGGTCGGTGGCGCTCTGCGCCTTCACCAGGTCCTTGTCGACCAGCCCCTGCCAGTAGTCGGCGACCTTCCGGGACTCGGGCGAGTCGATGGCGACCTTCCAGCTGTCGCCCTGGGTGCCGAACCACCTGGCCCCGGCCTGCCAGGACAGCCCGGCCAGCAGCACCGGGTCGTCGGTGAGGAACGAGCCGAGGCGGGCCTTGGAGTCGGCCTTCCTCACCTTCTCGGCGGCGGCCTTGTAGTCGTCCCAGGTCCTGGGCACCGCCAGCCCGTGCTTGTCGAACAGGTCCCTGCGGTAGAAGTAGACCATCGTGCCGATGTCGCGGGGCATCGCCCAGGTCTTGCCGCCGAACGTCACCAGCTCGCCGACCGAGGCGGGGTACCGGCCCTTGACGGTCGAGGCCCCGGCGGAGGGCAGGTCCTTCAGGACGCCCTGGGTGACGAACGCCGGGAGCATCGCGTACTCGACGGTCGCGACGTCGGGGGCGTTGCCCGCCTTCACCGCGTTGCTGATCTTGTCGTAGCCCCCGTTGGCCCCGGCGGGGATCTCCTCGAACCTGACCTGGACGTCCTTGTGGGTCCGGTTGAACAGCTCCACGGCCTCCTTCTGGCCCTTCAGCCAGGACCAGTAGGTGAGGGTGACCGGACCGCCGTCGCCTCCGGCGTCCCCGCCCGAACCGCCGCAGGCGGTGGCGGCCAGGGCGAGCGCCGTCAGAGAGGCGGCGAGGGCGGCGGCCGGACGGCGGGGCGTCCGCCGGGACATGCGCATCATGATCGTCCAGCTCCTGAACGTGAGGGGGACACGGGGGAAATGCTGGACATCTTTGATGTCTGTTCGTTCACAGTCAAGAGCGAACGAACATTTCGATCAGCAACGAAAGGATCTCGGCATGATCGATGAGGTGGGCTGAGCGTTCGTTCACCGCTCCGCGGCGCCGCAGGAGGAGCGCACCCGCAGCTCGGGCACCAGGCTCAGCCGGTGCGGCGGACGCCGCGGGTCGCGCAGCCGCCGCACCAGCGTCTCCACCGCCGCCGCGCCCACGGCGCGCTTGGGCGGGGCCACGGCGGTGAGCGGAACGTCGGCCAGCCCCGCGACCTCGTCGTCGTAGGCCACGATCGCCAGGTCGCCCGGGACGTCCAGCCCGGCCGCCCGCAACCGCTGGACCAGCAGGATCGCGTCCTGGTCGGTGTGCACCAGCGCCCCGTCCAGCTCGCCCCGGCGCACCGCCGCCACGATCCGCTCCACCTGGTCCTCGGTGGTGGGGGCGGCGACGTCGGGGGCCTGGGTGGGCAGCGTGAACGCCGGGCCCGCCGCCAGGCCCAGGTCGGCGAGGGCGGCGTCGTGGCCCGCGCGCAGCCAGGGCTCGGTGGGGGTGGTGCGCAGCACCAGGCCGAGCCGCTCGCGGCCCAGCCCCGCCAGGTGCCGGACGGCCTGGTAGGCGCCCTGGGCGTGGTCGGAGCGGACGTGCTCCAGCGGGACGCAGCCGCGCGCGCTCTCGCGTTCCACCAGCACGGCGGGCACCCGCAGCGCGGCCAGCCACTCCAGGGTCGCGGGCGAGTCGCCGGGGGCCTCGTTGGAGGTGACCAGCAGCCCGGCCGCGCCCGCGGCCGCCAGCCGTTCGGCCTGCTCGCGGTCCTGCCCGGCCGCGTAGCCGGAGATGCCGAGGGTGAGCCGGGCGCCCAGCGCCGCCGCGGCCGTCCGCGCCCCCTGGATGATCTCGGGGAAGTAGTAGCCCGCCGACGGGACCACCAGGCCGAGCACCAGGTCGGGCGCCGGTCCCGCGAGTCCCTCGGACCCGGCGGCCTCCGGGAGCGTGGCCCCGCCGTGCACCCGCGTGACCAGCCCCTGCGCGGCCAGCTGCTCGATGTCACGGCGGACGGTCACGGCCGAGACGCCGAGCCGGTCGGCCACGTCGCTGACGCGGATCGACCCGTGGCGGCGGAGTTCTTCGAGGATGGCGTTGTGCCGGTGGTCGGCGAGCACCGGGGCTCCTTCTGGTCAACGGGGGGACGGGACGGCGGCGCCACCGGGGCGGCGCCGGACCGTGCTGTTCCGGAAGTCTAGCGTTCCTGTTCGTAATTGAACGTTTATGATCGAACGATCAAACCACTCTTGACGTGATCGCTTTCCGCTCCGTACGGTGGCGCCGCGTTCCACGCTTCCAACGCCCGACCCCCGGAGCCCCAATGCCCACCCCCACCTCCAACACCCCACCCGATGCCGCAGCCGATGCCGTGAGTGCGCGGGGAACGCGCGTGCTGTCGGGGGCCATGCACTACTTCCGCACGCTCCCCCCGCAGTGGCCGCAGCGGCTGGCGGCGTTGCGCGCGATGGGGCTGGACACCGTCGAGACCTACGTGCCGTGGAACCTGCACGAGCCCCGGCCCGGCGAGTACGTCTTCACCGGCCTGACCGACGTGGAGGGCTTCCTGCGCGCCGCCGCCGACGCGGGCCTGCGCGCCATCGTGCGGCCCGGCCCCTACATCTGCGCCGAGTGGGACAACGGCGGCCTGCCCGCCTGGCTCCGGGCCGACGGCGAGATCCCGCTGCGCTGCATGGACCGCCGCTACCTGGACGCGGTGGACCGCTGGTTCGATGTGCTGATCCCCCGGCTGGTCCCGCACCTGGCCACCCGCGGCGGCAACGTGATCATGATGCAGGTGGAGAACGAGTACGGCTCCTACGGCAGCGACCGCGCCTACCTGGCGCACCTGCGCGACGGCCTGCGCGCGCGGGGCGTGGACGTGCCGCTGTTCACCTCCGACGGCGGCACCGACCTGATGCTGACCGGCGGGAACGTGCCCGGCGTCCCCGCCACCGCCAACTTCGGCAGCGGCGCGGCCGGGGAGTTCGCGGCCCTGCGCCGCCACCGCCCGGACGACCCGCTGTTCTGCATGGAGTTCTGGTGCGGCTGGTTCGGGCAGTGGGGGAGGCCGGCGGTGACCCGGCCCGCCGCGGACGCGGCGGCCGCGCTGGCGGAGGTCCTCGCGGCGGGCGCATCGGTGAACGTCTACATGGCGCACGGCGGCACCAGCTTCGGCTTCCACGCGGGCGCCAACGCGGACGGCGACCTGCACGACGGCGTCTACCGGCCGCAGACCACCTCCTACGACTACGACGCCCCGCTCGACGAACGCGGCGCGCCCACCGCCAAGTACCGGGCGTTCCGCGAGATCCTGTCCCGCCACGCCGCCGCGCCGCCGCCCGAGCCCCCGCCGCCCGCGCCGACCCTGCCCCCGGCGAGCCTGCCGGTGGCCGACACCGTCCGGCTGCTGGACTGCCTGCCGGAACTGACCGCCCGCACGGCGGAGACGGCCGTGCCGCCCACGTTCGAGGAGCTGGGGCAGGCGTACGGGCTGGCGGTGTACCGGGCGACGCTGCCGGGCCCGCGCCCGGAGCTCCCGCTGTCGGTGCGCGGCCTGCGCGACCGCGCCCACCTGCTGGTGGACGGCGAGCCGCGCGCCGTCCTGGAACGCGACGGCCGCACCGGCGCGCCGGTCGCCGTGCCGGGCGGCGGCGCCGAGGTCACCCTGGTCGTGGAGGCCATGGGACGGATCAACTACGGGCCGCTGCTCGGCGAGCGCAAGGGCATCACCGGCGGTGTCCTGCACGAGCGCCAGTACGTCCACGGCTGGCGCACCGCCTCGGTGCCGCTGGACGACATCGCCCGCGTCCCCTGGGGCCGCGCGCGCCGGAGCGCGGGACCGGCGTTCCACCGCGCCTGGCTGGAGGTCGCCGCACCCGCCGACGCCTTCGTCGCGCTGCCCGGCTGGGGCAAGGGCTACGTGTGGGTGAACGGGTTCTGCCTGGGCCGCTACTGGGAGGCCGCCGGGCCGCAGCGCGCCCTGTACCTGCCGTGGCCGCTGCTCGCCCCGGGCCGCAACGAGATCGTCGTGCTGGAGCTCGACGAGCCCGCCGACCCCGTCCCGGACCGCCGCGTCGAGATCCGCGACCGGCCGGGGGAGGCGCGGTGACGCGGGCGGCGTTCTCCACGCTCGGCGTCCCCGGCATGCCCCTGCCCGAGGTGCTGGACCTGGCCGTCCGGACCGGTTACGCCGGTCTCGAACTGCGCTGCGCCGAGGACGGGCCCGTCCACACCGGGCTGACGTCCGCCGGTCGCCGGGCGGTGGCCGCCGCCCTCGACGGCGCGGGCGTCGTCCCGCTGTGCGCGGCCTCCTACGTCCGGGTCGCCGCGCCCGGCCCGGACGGCCCGGTGGTCGACGCGCTGCGCGCCCACCTCGACCTGGCCGCCGACCTCGGCGCGGCGCACGTGCGGGTGTTCCCCGGCGCCGACCCCGCCGACCCCGACGCCGAACGCCGCGCCGCCGCCCGCCTGACCGCCGTGGCGGGCGCCGCGCGGGCCCGGGGCGTCGCGGTCGCGGTGGAGACCCACGACTCCCACCGCGCCGGACGGGACCTGGCGCGGCTGCTGGACGGCGTGCCCGGCGCGCGGGCGCTGTGGGACGTCCTGCACGGCCACCGGGCGGGCGAGACCCCCGAACGCACCCACGCCGCCCTCGCCGACCGCCTGGCCTACGTGCAGGTCAAGGACGCCGACCCGGCCGGGACCCCGGTCGCGCTCGGCGCCGGGACGCTGCCCCTGGACGAGGTCGGCCGCGTCCTGGGCGCGCACGGCTACGACGGCTGGCTGTGCTGGGAGTACGAGGCCGCCTGGCACCCCGGCGCCGCGCCGCTGCCGGCCCTGCTGGCGGCCGGACGCGCTCGCATGGAACGCCTCCTCGGCCCGTCGCGGCCCTGAACCCGGTCAGGCGAGGATGTCGCCCAGAGCGTCGGTGAGCCTGCCGCGGGCGTCGCGGACCAGGTGGTAGTAGACGTAGTAGCTGTGCCGTTCCGCGCTGACCCACCCGGCCTCCGCCAGCACCTTCAGGTGCCGGGAGACGGCGGCCTCGGTGAGGCCGACCAGCCCGGCGATCTCGCGGGTCGAGCGCGGCCGCGCCGCCAGCAGGCCCAGGACCTGGAGCCGGGTGGGGTCCGCCGCCGAACGCAGGAGCCCGAGCAGGTCCTCGGGCGGTGACGGCGGGCGCGCCTGCCGTTCCAGCTCGGCCAGCGCGTAGGTGATCCGCACGGTCTGCCGGGTGCGGCCCGCCCGCCGTTCGCGGTGCCCCGCGGCGACGACCTGCGGCCAGGTGAAGTGGGAGGGCACGAGCAGGAGCCGGTCGCCCTCCGCCAGCGCGAGGTCGAGCGCGGGGGCGCCGCCGCGGCGCGGGGGAGAGGACAGGACCACCTCGTGGCCGTGGCGTTCGACGCGCAGCCGCGGGGCGAGCCCCTCCAGCGTGGCGGCCACGCCGTGCCGCGCCCCCGCCCGGCCGCGCCGGACGATGTCGGCGAGCAGGTGCCTCTCCAGGCTCGGCCAGTCCGGGGCGAGGCACGCGTCCCAGTAGGACGACAGCAGCCCGGCGAACCGCTCGCGGGAGCGTTCGGGGTCGGCGGCGAGCTCACCGAGAACCGGCAGCGACGCGGGGTGCAGCGACGCGACCCGCTTTTCCGCCCGTTCCCGTAGGGCGGGGTCGCGGAGGAAATCCTCCAGCCGCACATGAAAAGCGCGCCCGTTCTCTTCCAGCGCGCCCGCGATCAACTGTTCGGCGTAATGCTCCACCGGCGCCTTCCGGAACGCCGCCGCCTGGTCGGGCCACGACCATACTCCGCTCTCCTCCCATATCCGGGGGAACCCCAGCGGCCGGTTCCGCAGCCAGAAGGCGAACGCGTCGATTTCCTTCCGCAGTTCGGCGTCGATGCGCTCGCGCATTTCCAGGGACCAGGAGATGTGCAGGGGATGGTCTTTCACCGTGCCGAGGACGTGCAGGCTGCGCAGCATCTCGTGGGCCGCCGAACCGCCGAAGGCGACCGCGCCGAGATCCGCCGCGTCCATCCGGACCCGCATGCCCATGGTGCCCGCTCCTACCGATTGACTCGTTCGTTGATCAGTTGGGCCCGGCCTCCGCGCTCGCGTACGGTCCTTTTCGACGCCAGCACGAAGGAGGCATCTCCGTGACCATTCAGCGGAGGACATTTCTCGGTGGAATCGCCCTGGCCGCGCTCGTTTCCGCCGAGCCGGCGATCGCCCGGCCCCGAATTTTCGCAGACGTTCCGGATAAATGGAAGGCATACGACGACCATCTCGAAGAACTCGCGGCGGCCGGAAGGTTCTCCGGCGCGGTGCTGGTGGCGAAGGGCGGCCGGACCCTGCTCGCGAAGGGCTACGGAATGGCCGACCGCGCGAGGAGCGAGCCCAACACGGCGAGGACCGGGTTCAGCATCGGCTCGATGAACAAGATGATGACGGGCGTGGCGACCGCGCAGCTCGTCGCCGCGGGACGGCTGTCCTTCCAGGACACGATCGGCGCCCACCTCTCCGGCTTCCCGCGCGAGATCGCCGACCGGGTCACCGTCCATCACCTGCTCACCCACACCTCGGGCCTGGGGGACGTGCCGCTCGTCGACGGCAGGCGGCCGCTCACCATCGACGAGCTGATGAAGGAGATCGTCAAGCAGCCACCGAAGGCCGAGCCGGGCGGTCCCATGGTTTACAGCAACGCCGGGTACATCGTCCTCGGGGCGATCATCGAGCGCGTCAGCGGCGGGGACTACGCCCGCCACGTGCGCGGGCGCATCCTCGCGCCCGCGCGGATGCGCCACACCGCCTTCCGCGTGTACACGCCGTCGAAGGTGCCGCACATGGCCCACCCCTACGCCCTGCTCGACGCGAACGGCAGGTGGGTGGGGATGCCCCGGCCCGACGGCACCCTTCCCGAGGGCGAGCTGCGCGACGTGGGCGACCGGACCTCGTCCGCGACGCCGGGCGGCGGTGCCATCTCCACGGTCGCGGACGTGCTGGCGTTCTCCCGGGCGCTGCTGGGCCACCGGCTGCTCGACCCCGGGCTCACCGCGACCGTCCTGGAGGGCAAGGTCGACCGGCCGGGGCCGCCGGGCGCCAGGTACGGCTACGGCTTCAGCCTCGACCGGGTGAACGGCGTCGACGTCGTCGGGCACAACGGCGGCACGATGGGCTACTGGTGCCAGCTCGACATGTACCCGGCCACGGGGCACACGGTGGTCATCCTGACCAACCAGGACGGCGCCCTCCCCCCGGCGCTCAGAAAATCGCGCGACCTGGTGACGCAGCCCTAGCCGACCACGGCGCAGTCGACCCCTACGCCCAGGGCCTGTTTCAAGGTGGGCCTCAGCCACGCACGCGAGCGCGTGACCTGACCTGCGGGTCCGACGCCGAAGGCGAGGGCCCGCGGGTCAGATCGCGAAGCGATGCCGCGCTCGCCAAGACCTGGTGAGGCGCGAGCCCCCCGGGCGAGCGCCGTAGGCCAGGGCTTTTGAAACACAGCTAGTCGACCACGGGGCCGCTGACGGTCTCCAGCAGGCGGGCCAGGCGTCCGCGCAGCCCGCGCTCGCGGCGGCGGGGGGTGAACGGCTCCTGGCCGGCGGCGGCGCTCACCAGGTGCTGCGCGCCGTCGAAGGTGACCAGCGGGTCGCCCGGCGGCACCGTCAGCGCCTCGTGGGCCAGGCCGCGCAGCTCCCGGTCGCCGCCCTCCAGCGCCAGGATGACCGCGCCGGTGCGGCGGGCGTCGTCGACGCGTTCCAGCAGCGGGTCGGGGGCGTCGTCCTCGGCGACCACCAGCAGCGTCTCGCCGCGCCGGGCCTCCTCCAGCCGGTCCAGGCCGATCCGCAGGTGCGCGGGCGCGTCCGGCGGCGGCGACCAGCGCACCAGGGTGGGGGACAGGCCGGGCAGTCCCGCCAGCCGGCTCTCGTCGTCCAGGTGGGCGGCCATGTGCCACGGCTCGTCGGCGGGCGTGCCCACCAGCAGCAGGCCCCCCGGGGTACGGGCCCCCGCGCGCAGGGCGCGGCCGAGTTCCCCGGTGCGTTCCAGCCACCCGGTGGTCGACAGCACCTCGCGCAACATCGTCACCTGCTCGGCGTCCACCCGACTCATGGTGCCCCACCGGCCGCGCGGGGCAGGCGGTTTCGCCGAGAAACGGCGGGGTGGCGGAGCGCGCCGGGGCAACCGGGGCCCGGATCCGGGGGGTTCGTCCCGGACCTGGCAGACTCGCAGGCATGACTGAGCAGAAGAGCCCGCACGACCTTCCCGACGCCTCCGGCCTGACGATCGGGATCCTGGGCGGCACCGGTGACCAGGGCAAGGGGCTGGCGCTGCGGTTCGCCATGGCCGGCCACGAGGTGATCATCGGGTCCCGGAAGGCCGACCGCGCCCAGGAGGCCGCCGACGACCTGCGCTCGGTGGTCGCCGACCTGCCGGTGCGCGGGGCGGAGAACCCGGCCGCCGCCACCGCGGCCGACGTTGTGATCATCGCGGTGCCGTGGGAGGGCCACAGGCCCACTCTGGAGTCGTTGCGCTCGGAGCTGGCGGGCAAGATCGTCGTGGACTGCGTGAACCCGCTGGGCTTCGAGAAGGGCAAGGGCGCGTTCGCGCTGCCGGTCGAGGAGGGCAGCGCCGCCGAGCAGGCCGCCGCCGTGCTGACCGACAGCCGCGTGGTCGCCGCGTTCCACCACGTGTCGGCCAAGCTGCTGCTGGACCCGTCGGTGGAGTCGATGGACCTGGACGTGCTGGTGCTGGGGAACGACCGGGAGGCCACCGACCTGGTGCAGGCCCTCGCCGGGCGGATCTCCGGCATGCGCGGGATCTACGGCGGACGCCTGCACAACGCCCACCAGGTGGAGGCGTTCACCGCCAACCTGATCTCCATCAACCGCCGCTACAAGGCGCACGCGGGCCTGCGCGTGACCGACGTCTGATCCACCCCCGCCGATCTTCCGCGCCCGCGTTGGGTACCGTTACCCGACGTGGGTACGGAGGAGGTGACGCGGCGTCCCCGCGTCCAGCTGCCGCACCGGACGACCCGTCCGCTGCGCGCCGTCGCCAAGCGCGTCGCCGTCGCGACGGCGCTGCTGTTCCTGGTGGTCCTCGTGGTCGCCCTGGACGCCGACGGCTACCGCGACTCCCATGACGGGAAGGTGTCGCTGCTGGACGCCTTCTACTACGCCACCGTCACCGTCTCCACGACCGGGTACGGCGACATCACGCCGGTGTCGCCCGCCGCCCGCCTCATCAACATCGTCTTCATCACGCCGGTCCGGGTGCTCTTCCTGATCGTGCTGGTCGGCACCACCCTTGAGGTGCTGGCCGAGCGCACCCGCGAGGACTGGCGCGTCGCCCGCTGGAGGTCCCGGGTGCACGATCACATCGTGGTGGCCGGCTACGGCACCAAGGGCCGCAGCGCCATCAAGACCCTGCTCGGCACCGGGGTGGACCGGGCCTCGATCGTGGTGGTCGATCCCGATCCGCGCATGGTGGCCGACGCCGCCGAGGCCGGGTTCGTCGGGGTGCTCGGGGACGCCACCCGCAGCGACGTGCTGGGCCGGGCGGGCGTGCGGCGGGCCCGGCAGGTCGTGGTGGCCAGCGCCCGCGACGACACCGCCGTGCTGATCACCCTCACCGCCCGCCAGCTGAACCCGACCGCGGTGATCCAGGCGGCGGTCCGCGAGGCGGAGAACGTCCCGCTGCTGCGGCAGAGCGGCGCCGACAACGTCATCACCTCCTCCGAGGCGGCCGGGCGGCTGCTGGGCATGTCCGCCAGCCACCCGCACGTCAGCGCCGTCCTGGAGGACCTGCTGGAGCAGGGCAGCGGCCTGGACCTGACCGAGCGGGAGGTGCGGCCGGAGGAGGTCGGCAGGCCGGTCACGGCCGTGGGTCAGCCCGCCGTGGCGGTGGTCCGCGACGGGGTGACCCTGCCCTACGACCACGCGGCCTGCTCGGCGCTGGCCCCCGGCGACCGGCTGATCGTCGTCCGGTCCACCCCGCCCCGGGACGCGGAACCGGCCGCGCCGGAGGGGTGACGGCGGCGCGTCCGGATGCTGTCGTGGAGGGATGCGCGCGACCGGCCGGACGTACCGCCCCCTGCGGTGGTTTGTGCGGCCGTTCCGGCGGAACGGACCTGTCGCGTCCTATGATCGGTTCGGGACAGGGCAGGTGAAGATGAGACAGATCCGCTCGGCCGATCCATGGAGCACGTTCCTCGCCCCCGGGCACGCCGTCGCCGCCGAGGACCTGCGGCGGGAGACGCGTTCGGGGATCTCCCGGCCACCGGCCCGCGCCGCCGGGCCCGACCCCTCCGACGCCGCCCGCCGCGTGCTGGAGCGGCTGCGCGCCGCCCGCGGCCCGCGCACCGTGGAGGAGCTGCGGCAGGACACCGGCCTCGGGTCGCTGGAGATCGCCGGAGCGGTGGCGGACCTGCGCGAACGCGGCCTGGTCACCGTCGAACGCGAGGTCGACGAGGTGGTCCGGCTGACCGGCGGTGACCGCGCCGGGTGATCGGATACGTCATCGCGGTCTCGCTGAGCTGCCTGGTCGGGATCGCCGAGCTGGTCAGCCGCTACCGGGACCGCCCGACCACGCTGGTGCGGGTGCCCAGCACCTGGGTCTACGTGCTCATCAACGGCGCGGCCGGGGCGGGCTCGCTGCTGCTGCTCCATACCTTCGACTGGCGGTTCGGGGTGAAGTCGCCCGAGGTGGTCGGCGCCACCCAGGTCCTGGTGGCCAGCCTCGGGTCGATGATGGTGTTCCGCAGTGCCGTGTTCACGGTGCGGGTCGGGGACGAGGACGTGGCGGTCGGGCCGAGCACGCTGCTGACCTCGCTGCTGGCGGCGGCCGACCGGGGCGTGGACCGGATGCAGGCCAAGACCCGCGCCAACGAGGCCGGGGACATCATGCAGGGCATCTCGTTCGCCAAGGCGCAGCTGGCCCTGCCCACCTACTGCCTGGGCCTGCTGCAGAACGTGTCGGCCGAGGACCAGGCCGCGCTGCGCACCGCCGTGGACGCCCTGGCGGGCAGCGACATGACCGACGGGCAGAAGGCCCTCAACCTCGGCCTGCTGCTGATGAACGTCGCCGGTCCCGACGTGCTGAAGGCCGCCGTGGAGACGCTGCGCGCGGAGATCTCCACCGAACCGGCCCTGACCGGCGCCGCCTGACCGTGCGGACGCGCGGACGGCCGCGCCCCCGGAGCGCGGGGACGCGGCCGTCCGCGTCAGATGATCAGTGGTAGGCGTGCTCGGGGCCCGGGAACGCGCCGCCGACGACCTCGCGCCCGAACTCGCGGGCGGCGTCGCCGAGGAGGGTCCGCAGGTCGGCGAACTTCTTGACGAACCTGGCGGTGTGCTCGGTCAGCCCGGCCATGTCCTGCCAGACCAGGACCTGGGCGTCGGTGGAGCCGCCCGCGCCGATGCCGATGGTGGGGATCGACAGCGAGGTGGTCACCCGCTCGGCCAGCTCTTCGGGGACGCACTCCAGCACGACGGCGAACGCCCCGGCCGCCTCCAGCGCCTTGGCGTCGGCCATCAGCTCCTCGCCCGACTCGCCGCGCCCCTGGACGCGGTAGCCGCCGAACACGTTCACCGACTGGGGCGTGAGCCCGAGGTGGCCCATCACCGGGATCCCGGCGGCGACCATCGCCTCGGCCTGCGGCAGCACGCGGCGGCCGCCCTCCAGCTTGACGGCGTGCGCGCCGGTCTCCTTCAGGAACCGGCTGGCGGTGGCCAGCGCCTCGGGGACGCCGGTCTGGTAGGAGCCGAACGGCAGGTCGGCCACGACCATCGCCCGCCGGGACCCGCGTACGACGGCGGCGGTGAGCGGGATGAGGTCGTCGACGGTGACGGGGATCGTCGAGTCGTAGCCGTAGACGACCATGGCGGCGGAGTCGCCGACCAGCAGCACGGGGATCCCCGCCTCGTCGAAGACGCGCGCGGTCATGGCGTCGTAGGCGGTCAGCATGGGCCACTTCTCGCCGCGCCGCTTGGCGGCGGCGATGTCCCGGACGGTCACCCGTCGGGTGCCCTGGCCGCCGTACAGAGCGGTCGACGGGGCGGACGACTGGGCGGACGTGGACGTCGCTACAGACACGGTTGTACCTCCAGCAGTCTCGAGGCGCCACGGTGGCGTACCCGGACGGGACCGATGATCCCACTGTCCCAACGTTTGCGGTAGCCCCCGGATTCCTCCCACGTTTCGAAACGATACTGTTGCGTATCGATTCTCCGGGGCGTACGCTCGTCGGGTCATTACGAAACGTCCCCGTATCGATTGAGCCTCCGGCTCTCCCCGAGGAGCCCCATGGATCCGCAGACCGTCCAGCGCCGACGCTGGTACGTCCTGGGGGTGCTGACGTTCAGCCTGCTGGTGGTGGTGCTGGACAACACCATCCTCAACGTCGCCCTCAAGACCATCGCCGACCCCGACAAGGGCCTCGGCGCGACCCAGAGCGAGCTCGCCTGGTCGATCAACTCCTACACGCTGGTCTTCGCCGGCCTGCTGTTCACCTTCGGCGTGCTGGGCGACCGGCTGGGCCGCAAGAGGGTGCTGCTGGGCGGCATGGCCGTCTTCGGCGTCGCCTCGCTGGCCTCGGCCTACGCGCAGAGCCCCGAGCAGCTCATCTGGGCCCGCGCGCTGATGGGCCTCGGCGGCGCGGCGATCATGCCGCAGACGCTGTCGATCATCACCAACGTGTTCGAGCCGCACGAGCGCGCCCGCGCCATCGGCATCTGGACCGGCGCGGTCGGCCTGGCCGTCGCCATCGGCCCGGTCACCGGCGGCCTGCTCCTCCAGCACTTCTGGTGGGGCTCGGTCTTCCTGATCAACGTCCCGGTCGTCGTGGTCGGCCTGGTCGCGATGGTGTTCCTGGTGCCCGACTCCCGCAACACCGCCCCCGGCGGGCTCGACCCGCTCGGCGTGCTGCTGTCGGTCGTCGGCCTGGTCGCGCTGTCCTACGGCATCATCCAGGGCGGCGAGCGCGGCTCCTGGCTGGAGGCCGGCGTGCTCGGCCCGCTGCTGGGAGGCGCGGCGGTGCTGGCGGCGTTCGCCTGGCACGAGGCGCGCAGCGAGCACCCGGCGTTCGACGTGCGGCTGTTCCGCGACCC
Organism: Actinomadura kijaniata NBRC 14229; assembly: GCF_001552175.1. Lineage (GTDB taxonomy): Bacteria > Actinomycetota > Actinomycetes > Streptosporangiales > Streptosporangiaceae > Spirillospora > Spirillospora kijaniata. Next base: position 38,977 of record NZ_BCQR01000062.1, on the reverse strand, counting down.
GCGCATGTCCGCCGCCGTGGCGGCGATCGCGCTGTGCTTCTTCGCCGCCGCCGGGGTGTTCTTCTTCGCCAACTTCTACATGCAGTCGGTGCGCGGGCTGTCGCCGCTCCAGGCGGGCGCGATGGTGCTGCCGTTCGCCGCCGCCCAGCTGATGTTCTCGCCGCGCAGCGCCGCGATCGTCCGCCGCTTCGGGGCCAAGGCCGTCAGCGCCACCGGGCTGCTGCTGGTGTCGGCCGCGCTGCTCGGCTACCAGCTCATCGGCGCCGACACCCCGCTGTGGGTGCTCGGGGTCATCTTCTTCGTGCAGGGCACGGGCATGGCCAACGTGATGCCCCCGGCCACCGAGTCGATCATGTCGGCGCTGCCCCGCGAGAAGGCGGGCTCGGGCTCGGCCGTCAACAACACCGCCCGCCAGGTCGCCGTCGCCCTCGGCGTCGCGGTGCTCGGCTCGGTCGTCGCCTCGGTCTACCGCGACGGGATCCGCGAGGAGCTGGCCGCGCTGCCCGCCGGGGTGCGCGGGATGGCCGGCGAGTCCATCGAGGGCGCGCACGCCGTCGCCGCCCGGCTCGGGGAGGCCGGCCGCGGCCTGGTCGAGCCCGCCAACGCGGCGTTCCTCGACGGCATGCACGCCGCCGCCGCGGCGGCGGCCGTCATCGCGTTCGTGGGCGCGATGGTGGCGCTGCGCTGGATGCCCGGCCGCGCCGCCGCCGAGCCGCCCCCGGCCCCCGCCGTGCGACCGGAGGCGCCCTCTCGCGAGGTCGCCGAAGTGTGAAAGCCTGAACCGCGATGACCACCGAGAGCACCATGGGCGACGGCGCGCCGGGGCGGACGCCGGGCCGGCCCCGCAGCGAACGCGCCGAGCAGGCGATCATCGAGGCCACCATCGACCTGCTCGCCGAGGAGTCGGGCGTGGCCGGGGTCACCATCGAGGCCGTGGCCGCCCGCGCCGGGGTCGGCAAGACCACCATCTACCGGCGCTGGCCCAACAAGGAGGCGCTGATCGTCGGCGCGCTCGCCACCCTGAAGGGGCCGCTGCCCGAACCGCCCGGCCGCTCGGCGCGGGAGGACCTGCTCGTGCTGGGCGAGGCCCTCGCCGCCGAGCGCCACGCCAAGCACGGCCGGTGCTTCTTCAACGTGCTCGGCGGCGCCGAGAAGCACCCCGAGCTGTACGCCCGGTACCGGCAGGACGTCATCGAGCCGCGCCGCGAGGTGATGCGCCGGGTGCTGCGCCGGGGCGTCGAACGCGGCGAGCTGCGTCCCGACCTCGACGTGGAGGTCGTGATGACGTTGCTGGTGGGGCCGTTCGCGATGCGCGGCCCCCGCGAGGCCCTCGCGCCGGGCTTCGTGGAGAGCGCCGTGGACACCCTGCTCCGGGGCATCGCGCACCCCGGAGGGTAAGGAACCCCTTACCCTTTTCTCCGCGGTAAGCGTGATCTTCTCCCCGTGAGGCCCTGTCATGCCCCATACTGGCGCAGGGGAGTGGTTGGACGACGGCTGACTGGAGCGCGTCAGTGAGATCCGTGATGGCGCCGAGAGGCGATGCGCCCGTTGGCGACTCGCCGTCCCGCACCCTGGTCCTCGGCGTCGACCGCGCCCGCCGCGTCGCGCAGTGCGGGCCCAACGCGGCGGCGGTGCTGGGCCGGGAGCCGCACGACCTGATCGGGCGGCCCGCCGCCGACCTGGTCGACGACGACGCCAAGGCCGACCTGGAGAACCTCCTGGAGGCCCTGGCGGGCGCCCAGGAGCGCACCGTGATGCTGACGGTGCGGCGCGGCGACGGCGGCGGCGCCGACGCCGTGGTGACCGCCCAGCCGCTGGTCGGCCCGGTCGAGGGCACCCTCGACGGCGCCTCCGCCGACGGCGCCTCCGCCGCGACCGCGCTGGCGGGGCTGCTGTACGTGCGGGTGGCGCTGCCGCCCAGCGAGCGTTACCAGGACCCGGCGCTGATGCGGCGGGCGCTGATGGACGACCCGCTGACCCGGTTCGGCGCGTCGCTGGACCTGGACCAGACCGCGCGCGGCCTCGTCGAGGTCATCGTCCCGCACTACTGCACCACCGCGTCGGTGCTGGTGCTGGAGAGCCTGGTCGCCGCCGACGAGGTGCACGGCGAGTCCGGGTCGGCGGTGCTGCGCCGCATCGCGGTCACCTCCGACGACGGCAACGCGCTGTGGACCGCGACGTTCCCGGTGGGCGAGGTGCTGGTCTTCCCCGAGGGCACCCCCTACCGGGAGGTCCTGGACACCGCGCGGCCCGTCCACCTGCCGCACGTCAACATCGACCTGGCCGGGGACATCGCCCGCAAGTGGCGGCGCAACCCGGTCGCCGGGCTGCTCACCGACGTGTCGATGGTGCTGCTGCCGCTGATCGCCCGCGACACGCTGCTCGGCTTCATCGCCTGCACGCGCGTTCCGGGGTTCCGCCGGTTCGACGCCTACGACGTCGAGATCGGCATGGAGTTCGCCACCCGCGCGGCGATCGTCATCGACAACGCGCGCCGCTTCAGCCGCGAGCGCGCCACCGCGCTGGCGCTGCAGCGCAGCCTGCTGCCCAACCGGCTGTCCGCGCCGACCCCGGTGGAGGTGCGGCACCGCTACCTGCCCGGCAGCAAGCTGGTCGAGGTCGGCGGCGACTGGTACGAGTCGATCGCGCTGCCCGGCGCGCGCGTCGCGCTGATCGTGGGCGACGTCGCCGGGCACGGGGTGCGCGCCGCCGTCACGATGGGACGGCTGCGGACCGCGCTGCACACCCTCGCCAACCTGGAGCTGCCGCCCGCCGACGCGCTGCACGTCATGCACGAGCTGATGATCGAGCTGGGCGAGCAGGAACCGCACTTCGCCACCTGCGTGTACGCCGTGTACGACGCGACCACCGGGGCGCTGGAGATCGCGTCGGCCGGGCACCTGCCGCCGCTGCTGGTCGCGCCCGACGGCTCCAACGAGTACCTGGAGATCCCGCCCGCGCCGCCGCTCGGCGTGTCGGGCGGCGCGGCCATCGAGAGCCGCGAGTTCACCGTCGAGGACGGCAGCGTCTTCGTCATCTACACCGACGGCCTGGTGGAGAACCGGGGCCGCGACATCGACGACGGCCTGGCCCGGCTGCGCGGGGTGTTCGGCTCCGACACCGCGACCCGGCCGATGGAGGACCTGGCCAAGGCGACCCTGGCCGGGGTGTACGCCGACCAGCACCGCGACGACATCGCCGTGCTGATCTCCCGGCTGCGCCGGCTGCCCGAGGAGCACGTCGCGTCCTGGACGCTGCCCGCCGACCCGGCGGCCGTGCGCCGCGCCCGGGGCCTGGTCCGCACCAGGCTCGACGAGTGGGGCCTGGAGTCGCTGACCTACCAGACCGAGCTGCTGGCCTCGGAGCTCATCACCAACGCGCTGCGCTACGCGACCGGACCGATCCGCCTGCGCCTGCTGCGCGAACGCACCCTCACCTGCGAGGTGCTGGACGGCTCGGCGGCGCTGCCGCGGCTGCGCCACGCCGCCGACGACGACGAGAACGGCCGGGGCCTGCTGGTCGTCAGCCAGGTCGCGCACCGCTGGGGCACGCGCCGCACCCCCGAGGGCAAGGTGGTGTGGTGCGAGCAGCTGATCCCGGGGGTGGACCCCGACCCGGCCGAGCCCGTTCCGGCCTGGCCGGGCGAGAACCACCACCGGGAGTGACCCGCCGGGAGCGGGTCAGGTGGTCTCGCGCCAGCGGTTGGTGATCGGCACACGGCGGTCGCGGCCGAAGTTCTTCGGCGTCACCTTCGGGCCCGGCGGGTACTGGCGGCGCTTGTACTCGGCCAGGTCGGTCAGGCGGATCACGCGTTCCACCAGCGCCGGGTCGTGGCCCGCGGCGACCAGGGCGTCGCGGCCCATGTCCCGCTCGACGTAGTCCACCAGCAGCGGGTCCAGCACGTCGTAGGGCGGCAGGGTGTCGCGGTCCTTCTGGTCGGGGCGCAGCTCGGCCGACGGCTCCTTGACGATGATCGCCTCGGGGATCGGCTCGGCCTCGAAGGGGTGCAGGAACGGCAGGTCCCGGCCGACCGCGGCGTTGCGCCACCGGGCCAGCGCCCACACCATCGTCTTGACCAGGTCCTTGATGGGGGCGAAGCCGCCCGCCGAGTCGCCGTACAGGGTGGAGTAGCCGGTCGCCAGCTCGCTCTTGTTGCCGCCGGTGAGGACCAGGTGGCCCTCCTGGTTGGACAGGCCCATCCAGACGTTGGCGCGGACGCGGGCCTGGAGGTTCTCGGCGGCCAGGCCGGTGAGCTCCAGCTCGGCCTCGAACGCGTCCACCATCCCCCGGATCGGGACCAGCCGGGAGGCGACGCCCTGGCGCTTGACCAGCTCCTCGGCGTCGGAGACCGAGTGGTCGGTGGAGTAGCGGCTCGGCAGCAGGACCACGTGGACGTTCTCCGGGCCGATGGCGTCGCAGGCGATCGTGGTGACCAGCGCCGAGTCGATGCCGCCGGACAGGCCGAGGATCACCGAGCGGAAGCCGTTCTTGCGGACGTAGTCGCGGGTGCCGGTGACCAGCGCGCCGTACACCTCGGCCAGGCCGTCCAGCGGCTCGGCGGCCTCCTGGGGCAGGACGTCGTAGGCCGGGACCGGGTCGGGCGTCAGGACGTGCCGCTCGACGGTGATGGTGGTGCCGTCCAGGGCGTCCACCGGGGTGCGGCCCGGCTCGCGCGCCGGGTCGGCGGCGGGCAGCGCCAGGTCGGCCACCAGCAGGTGCTCGACGAACTGCGGGGCGCGGGCCAGCGGCGTCCCGTCCGCGGCCACGATCACCGAGTCGCCGTCGAAGACCAGCTCGTCCTGGCCGCCGACCATGTTGACGTAGGCCAGGGCGCAGCCCGCCTCGCGGGCGCGCCGGGCGCACAGCTCCAGCCGGACGTCGTCCTTGTCGCGCTCGTAGGGGGAGGCGTTGAGGGCGAGCAGCAGCCCGGCGCCCGCCGCGGCGGTGACGCCGACCGGGCCGCCGTCCTGCCACAGGTCCTCGCAGACGACGGTGGCGACGTCCACGCCGTGGACGCGGACCACCGGGAGCCGGTCGCCGCGCACGAAGATCCGGTACTCGTCGAAGACGCCGTAGTTGGGCAGGTGGTGCTTGGCCGAGCGGACCAGCACCTCGCCGCCGTGCAGCCAGGCCGCCGCGTCCAGCGGGGACCCGGCGGGCTGGCCCGCGCGGACCAGGCTGACGGAGCGGCGGTCCAGGTAGCCCACCACCACGGGCAGGTCGCCGAGGCCCGCGTCGGCCAGGCGCCGCGCGAGCTTCTCCAGGGCGCGCTGGGAGGCCTGGACGAACGACGAGCGCAGCGCCAGGTCCTCCACGGGGTAGCCGGTCAGCGTCATCTCGGGGAAGGCGACCAGGTGTGCGCCCGCGTCGGCGGCGCGCCTGCTCCACTCCACGATGAGGTCGGCGTTGCCGTCGAGGTCGCCGACGGTCGGGTTCACCTGCGCGAGTGCGATCCGGAGCTGTGCCACGGCCCCAGCCTAGGTGATCGCCCCTGGTTTCGTCACTTTGACGAGAAGGGGGGTGTGGCACGGCGGCGCAGCGCGGGGGACAGCGCCAGCACGCCCGCCGCCGCCGCGACCCCGATCCCGCCGCAGGTGAGCCAGAGGACCTCCCGGCCGAACCCGAGCAGCTGGGTGCCGCCCAGCGGGGCCAGCAGGAAGCCGCCGGACCACGCCACGCCCCACAGCGCGTTGTAGCGGCCGCGCAGGTGCGGCCGGGCCAGGTCGGCGACGATCGCCTGCCCGGACACCGAGGCGATGATCTCCCCGACGGTCCACAGCAGGATCGTGCCGACGAACCCCCACACCGTGGTGGCCAGCGCGGTCGCCGCGTAGCCGACGCCGACCAGCGCGAACCCCGCGGCCAGCACCGGACCGCGGTCGAAGCGCGCCAGCCAGGGGCCGACCAGCGGCTGCACCAGCACGATCAGCACGCCGTTCATGGCGATCGCCAGGCCGTAGTCCCGCGGGCCGAGGCCCAGCTCCCGCATCGCCAGCGGCATGGTCGTCATGCCCTGCATCAGCGTGAACACGTACGCCAGGAACAGCAGCGTGTAGGCGACCATCACCCGGTCGCGCAGCACCTCGCCGAACCCGCCCCGCGGGGCGCCGTCGTCCGCGCCGGGCTCGGGCCGGGACTCGGGGACCGCCCGCCACACCAGCGCGCCGAACAGCACGCAGGTGGCCGCGTTGATCCAGAACAGCCAGAGGAAGCCCTGCTCGGCGAGCATCCCGCCGAACACCATCGCGACCGCCCAGCCGAGGTTGACCGCCCAGAACAGCATCGCGAACGCGCGGGGCCGGTCGGCGGGGTCGATGATGTCGGCGACCGCCGCGGCGGACGCGGGCCGGTACATGTCCATGGTCAGGCCGAGCAGCAGCGCCGCCGCCATGATCATCGGCAGGCCGCGGGCGTGGCCGAGCGCCAGCATCGCCCCGCCGGTCGCGAACGTGGCCAGCGTCATCGTGGTGCGGCGCCCGATCCGGTCGGCCAGCGTCCCGCCGATCACCTGCGCGCCCAGCGACCCGATCCCGAGGACCGTCACCACCAGGCCCGCCTGCGTGATCGACAGCCCGCGCATGGTGGTGAGGAACAGCGCGAGGAACGGCTCGACCATCGCGCCGGTGCGGTTGACGAGAGTCCCCGCCCACAGGGCCCAGAACGACCGGGGGAACCCGCCGACGCGGGTGTGCAGGAAGGCGGGCATGCGGCCGGGCGGCGCCGGGAGGACGGCGGGTTCGGGGATGGTCATGGACGAGATCCTCGGGGCGGGGCACCGGCCGCGGAAGTGATTTAGCCTGGGCTAAATGATCGAGTTCGAGTGCGCGCCGCAGGACGTGGCGCGGGTCCGGTTCGCGTTCTCGCCGCTGTGGGAGCTGGTCCACACGCTGCGGGTCCTGGACGACCCGGCCCGGTTCGCGCTGCACCTGCCGTGGGTCCACCGGGTGCGGCCCCGGCTGCGCGGGCTCGACATCGGGCTGCTGCGCGCGCTGGTCCCGGCCGGCGGCTACATCCCCGACTTCCTGACGCCGCCGCCGACGACCCCGCTGCCCGACTTCGCCGCCGAGCTGGAGACCGTCCGGGCGACGCCGCCGGAGGTCGTCGCCCGCGAGATCGGCTGGACGCGGTGGGGCCCGGTCGCCCCGGAGCGCAGGGCCCTGGTCGCCGAGCCCGGACGCACCCTGGAACGCGTCGCCGACCAGCTGGAGCGGTACTGGGCCGCCGCCCTGGAACCGCACTGGGAGGCGGTCCGCGACCTGCTGGAGGGCGACGTGCTGCGCCGCGCCCGCGCGCTCGCCGAGCAGGGGGCCGAGGGGGTCTTCGCCGGCCTGCACCCGACCGTCCGGTGGGAGGCCGGGACGCTGCGGATCGACCGCTGGTGGGACTTTCGCGGCCCGCTCGGCGGGCGCGGGCTGCTGCTGGTGCCCAGCGTGTTCGTCTGGCCCCGCGCGTCGGTGATGGTGCCGCCCTACCAGCCGATGATCGGCTATCCCGCCCAGGGGATCGCCACGCTGTGGGAGACCCGGCCCGCCGCGCCGCCGGACGCCCTGGCCGCGCTGGTCGGCCGGACCCGCGCGCGGCTGCTCGCCGCGCTCGGCACCCCCGCCTCCACCACCGAGCTGGCGCGGCGGCTCGGCGTCACCGCGGGCGCGGTCAGCCAGCACCTGGGCGTGCTGCGCGCCTGCGGCCTGGTCACCGGGCACCGCCTGGGCCACCGCGTGCTGTACACGCGGACCCGGGCCGGCGACGCGCTGGCCGAGCCGCAGGAGTGATCACGCGGCCCCGGCGGCGGTCACATGGACGCCAGCACGTCCCACAGGCCCTTGGCGCGGCGCGGGCCGTCGTCCCCCTGCCTGCGGTCCTCGGCCCGGGGACGGTAGCGGCCCGACTCGCACAGCCAGTCGATGTGGGCGCGCGGCAGCGCCAGGAACACCTCCACCACCCGCTCGACGTCCGACCGCCGTTCGGGGGTGAGCTGGAGCCAGTTCAGGGCCTCGTCCATGGTCCGCCCGGCGGCCGCCAGGTCCCCGGCGCGGTGCTCGATGCGCTCGACCACCCACTCGACGGTGCGTTCCGGCGGGAAGTCGTAGGCGGCGGAGAGCACGGTGACGTGGTTGTGGGCGTCGCCGCGTTCGGCCTCGCGGGCGTGGGAGGCCACGTCGTTGGACCAGGCGACGATGTCCGCCGTGGCCTCGGACAGGTTCTTCCACCACGGCGTGACCAGCAGCCCGGTCGGCAGTTCCACGTCCAGCATCGGCTCGACCAGGTCGAACAGGAACGGCGCGCACGCCCGGCGGCGGGCCGACGGGTAGTCGTCCACGCCGGGGGCCTCGCCGATGCGGCGGTTGACCGCCTCCTGCGCGCAGCCCGCCCGGTGCTCCTCCATGTGCTGGAGGAACCGGCGCCGCCAGTCGCGGGTCATCCCCGCGGCCGTGGCCTCCCACAGCTCGACCAGGGTGCTCTCCAGCGGGCGCGCGCCGGGCGTGGCGTGCCCGCGCCGCACGGCGGCCAGCAGGGCCCCGTACAGCCCGTGCACTCCGGTGGCGCTGGCCGCCAGCGGCTCGCAGTCCAGCATGTCGTCCAGCGCGAACGCCCAGGTCAGCCAGCGTCCCAGGAGCTCCAGCCGGTCCAGGTCGGCGGTGGGGAACAGCCGGGCGGCCAGCCGGTCGCACCGGGCCCGGCCCAGCGGCGAGGAGTCGGGATCGCCCAGGACCAGGCCGTTGGCCCGCGCCCAGGTGGTGACCCGTTCGCCCAGCGGCCAGGCGTCGGAGGGCAGCACCGAGGGGGTGGCCAGTCCGGACACCCGTTCGGTCATCGATTGCAGCAGCGACACGTCCACAACCCGGCCTACGCTAGTGACCGGTCCCTGACCTGCGGGGACAACGCCACGTCAAGAAAACACAAACCGTCGGGGGCGCCGTGCGGCGTGTGACGTGAGATGGGGGGTATGGCAGAGTTTGCCGTACGGCACCGTCCGCGGATCCGTAACGTCGCGGTAACAGCGACCGGGCATACTGCGAGGTGACCGCGCCTGGCGACCGCCGCACGGCCGCGCCGGAGGGGCGTCAGGGCGGCGGGCCGGACCGGTACGGCACCGCGTCAGCGAGGGAGAGGGCTTTGGACCGTCAGCAGGAGTTCGTGCTCCGCACGCTGGAGGAGCGCGACATCCGCTTCATCCGGCTGTGGTTCACCGACGTGCAGGGGTTCCTGAAGTCCGTGGCCGTCGCGCCCGCCGAGCTGGAGGGCGCCTTCGCCGAGGGCATCGGCTTCGACGGCTCGGCCGTCCAGGGCTTCGCCCGCGTCCACGAGGCCGACATGATCGCCAAGCCGGACCCGGCGACGTTCGCGGTGCTGCCCTGGCGCAGCGAGTCGCCCGGCGTGGCCCGCATGTTCTGCGACATCCTCATGCCGGACGGCACGCCCAGCTTCGCCGACCCGCGCTTCGTGCTGAAGCGGGCGCTGGAGCGGGCCGCCGACCTCGGGTTCACCTTCTACACCCACCCCGAGATCGAGTTCTTCCTGTTCAAGGAGCGTCCCGAGGACGGCCGCGAGCCGATGCCGGTCGACTCCGGCGGCTACTTCGACCACACCCCGCACAGCGCCGCGCACGACTTCCGCCGCAACGCGATCATGATGCTGGAGGCGATGGGCATCTCGGTGGAGTTCTCCCACCACGAGGGCGCCCCCGGCCAGCAGGAGATCGACCTGCGGTACGCCGACGCGCTGACCACCGCCGACAACATCATGACGTTCCGGCTGGTGATGAAGGAGGTCGCCCTCGAACAGGGGGTGTTCGCCTCCTTCCTGCCCAAGCCGTACACCGACCACCCCGGCTCCGGCATGCACACCCACATGTCGCTGTTCGAGGGCGACCGCAACGCCTTCTACGAGCCCGGGGCCGAGTACCAGCTGTCGAAGGTGGGGCGCGCGTTCATCGCCGGGCTGCTGCGCCACTCCGCCGAGATCACCGCGGTGTGCAACCAGTGGGTGAACTCCTACAAGCGGCTGTGGGGTGGCGTCGGGTCCACGGCGGGCGCGGGCGGCGAGGCCCCCGCCTACATCTGCTGGGGCCACAACAACCGCTCGGCGCTGGTGCGGGTGCCGATGTACAAGCCGCAGAAGGGCCACTCGACGCGGATCGAGTTCCGGTCGCTGGACACCGCCGCCAACCCCTACCTGGCGTTCGCGGCGATCCTGGGCGCGGGGCTGAAGGGCATCGAGGAGGGCTACGAGCTGCCGCCGGGCGCCGAGGACGACGTGTGGGCGCTGACCGCCGCCGAGCGCCGGGCGATGGGCATCGAGCCGCTGCCGCAGAGCCTGGACGAGGCGATCCGCGCGATGGAGCGCAGCGAGCTGATGGCCGACGTGCTGGGCGAGCACGTGTTCGACTTCTTCCTGCGCAACAAGCGCCAGGAGTGGGAGGAGTACCGCCGCCAGGTCACCGACTTCGAGCGCAAGCGCCTGATCGAGGTCCTGTAGCGGTACGCCCGGGAACGGGTCCCCGGCTGGGCGGACCCGGCCGGGGCCCGTCGTGTCAGCGCGACAGGACGCCGCCCAGCGCGGCCCTGCGGCCCGCGATGCCGAGGGCGGTGGTGCCGATGTTCTGCACGCCCTTGACGGTCAGGACCTTGCCGGTGCCGGGGAAGACGTAGAGCCGGCCCTCACCCTTGTCCTCGCCGGGAACGCCGACGACCAGGTCGAGACGGCCGTTGCCGTTGACGTCGGCGAACGTCACCGCACCGCCGAACCGGTCGCCCTTCTCGCCGGTGCCGGGCACGCCCTTGGAGTCCTGGTGGACCTTCTGCGCCCCGGTGGAGGTCAGGCCGCCCTTGGCGCCGTACAGGACGACGACGCTTCCGGCCTCGCGCTTGCCGCCGACCGTCGCGGCGCCCGCGCCCACGGCCACGTCGGCCCGGCCGTCCCGGTTGACGTCGCCGACCGCCACCGACGTCAGGCCCGTGCCCTTGTGGTGCCTGGGCTTGGCGAAGCCGCCGGGGAGCCCGAGGCGGACCGACACGGCCGTGGGGGTCGGGTTGCGGTGGTCGGCGGCGAGCAGGGACACGAGGTCGGCCCGGCCGTCGCCGTTGACGTCGCCCGCCGCGACCGGGAGGGCCTCGGGCTCGTGGAGGTAGTGCTGCTTGAGGGACTTCGCCGCCCCCAGCCCCTTGGCGGTGCCCGGCCGCAGGTCGATCCAGGAGTGGCTCACCGTGCCGTCGCTCAGCTGGGAGACGACGGCCGCCAGGTCGGTGCGGCGGTCGCCGTTGAAGTCGCCCGCGGCGAGGTGCACCTCGGTCCCGAAGCCGGGGAGCTGGGGCGCGCCGTCGTCGTTGTCGGGGACGTTGTTGTTGCGCAGCCTCACCGGCTGACCCGGCTTGGCGCCGGGATTGGCGTACACGTACAGGAACTCGCTGTGGAACCCCGAGCTGACGGTGGCCAGGTCCGGGGCGCCGTTGCCGTCGAAGTCGGCGGCCACCGCGTTCTCCCCGGCGGGGCCGGGCAGCTCGGCGGTGCGCGAGGTCAGTCCCTTCGCGCCGCCGTACACGATGGCGTGGCCGCCGCCGCGGCGGCCGACCACCAGGTCGGCGTAGCCGTCGCGGTCGAAGTCGGCCGAGACGAGCCGCTCGCCGGACCCGGGCTTGCCCTCGACGACCTGGCGGCGGGCCGGGTCGGCCCCCTTGGGGCCGCCGTAGACGACGGTGACGAAGTCGCCCCTGCTCCCGTCGGGGGCGCCCGCCGCGATGTCGGCGCGGCCGTCGCCGTTGAAGTCGTTGGGGGCGGCGGGCTTCTTGGCGGTGGCGGCGACCGGGGCGGCGTTGCTCTCGACACCACTCTGGGTGACGACGACGGCGGCGACGGTGCCGAGGGCGACCGTGACGGCGGCGGCCGAGGTGGTGAGGGTTCTGATCCGCATGAACGTCCTTTGTTCGGTGGTGCGTTCGCAGAAAGGACGCCGCAAGATCATCAAAGGTTTACCCGTTCTCAACCTGACGCCGGTAGTGGAGCGGTCCGCCGCCGGGATCCGAGCGCGCCCCGGGCCGTCGGCCACGGTCCGGGGCGCTCGTCGTACCGCCGGGTCAGAACAGCAGGTTGCCGCCCAGGCTGGCGGTGCTGCCCGCGACGCCGAGGGCTGAGGTGCCGATGTTGACGACGCCCTTGGTGGTCACGCCGCCCCCGGCGGTGCCGGGGAACACGTACAGGCGGCCCTCGTTCTTGTCCTCGCGGGGGACGCCGACGACGAGATCGGCCCTGCGGTCGCGGTTGACGTCGCGGAACGCCAGCCCCCCGCCGAACTCGTCGCCCTTCTCGTCGGTGCCGGGAACGCCCTTGCTGTCCTGGCCGAAGACCTGGAACAGCTTGGTGGACGGTCCGGTCCTGGTGCCGCGCACCAGCAGCACCACGCCGCCGCGCGTGCCGCCCTTGCCCTTGTTGAGGTTGACGGCGACCTCGGCCCTGCCGTCGCCGTCCACGTCGCCGACCGCGAGCGCGTAGCCGGTGTAGGCGCCCTTGACGGCCGATCCGAAGCTCTTGAGGCTGACGTAGTGCGGCTTGGCGAAGCCGGAGGCGGTGCCCAGCCGCACCGCGAACGCCCTGGTGTTGCTCCCGTTGGCGTCGGCCGTGTGCACCAGGTCGGTCCTGCCGTCGCCGTTGACGTCGCCCGCGCGGACCAAGGCGGAGGGGACCGCCTCGGTGGAGGGCTGGGAGGTGGCCTTGGCCGGACCCAGCCCCTTGCCGGTGCCCAGGCGCACCACGAGCTTGGACTCGGTCAGGTCGAACGCGATGCGGTACGACTGGACCAGGAGGAGGTCGGTGCGGCGGTCGCCGTTGAAGTCGCCGATCAGCGGCCGGACGGAGTTGTCCTCCGGCCCGCCGGGCGCGCCCGGGTCGGGGTTGGGCGGCAGCGGCAGCCTGGTGACCTGGGGCGCGCCGGGCCTGGCACCGGGGTTGAGGTACAGGTGGACGTCGCCCTCCCGCGTGGTGACCAGGTCGGCGACGCCGTTGCCGTCCAGGTCCCCGGCGGCGGCGTTCCGGAACGACCCGCCGGGAAGCGTCACCGTGCGCGAGGTCAGGCCCTTCGCACCGCCGTAGATCACGCGGCCCGGACCGCCCCCCTTGCTGACGACCAGGTCGGCGTAGCCGTCGCGGTCGAGGTCGGCCGAGGCGAGGGCGAGGCCGAACAGCAGGCCCTCCTTGTCGGGGCTGGTCACGATCTGGCGGCGGCCCGCGCTCGCGCCCTTGGGGCCGCCGTAGACGACGGTGACGAAGCCGGTGGGGCGCGTGCCCTTGATCTTGCCGTAGGGACTGCCGTCGGCGACGTCGGCGTAGCCGTCGCCGTTGAAGTCGCCGGGGGCGGCGGGCTTCTTGGCGGTGGCGGCGACGGGGGCGGCGTTGCTCTCGACACCACTCTGGGTGACGACGACGGCCGCGACGGTGCCGAGGGCGACCGTGACGGCCGCGGCCGAGGTGGTGAGGGTTCTGATCCGCATGAACGTCCTTTGTTCGGTGATGCGTTCGCAGAAAGGACGCCACAAGATCATCAAAGGTTTACCCGTTCTCAACCTGACTCCGGTAGCGGAGCGGTCCGCCCGCGCTTCACGGGGCGCCGCTATCCGTGCGGGCGCACGGGGACGCCCCGGACCGCCGTGCGGAGGTCCGGGGCGTCCGTGGCCGTCCGGCTCAGTCGAGCAGGATCCCTCCCAGGCCCGCCTGCTTGCCGGCGATGCCCAGGTGGGTGGTGCCGAAGTGCTTGACGCCCTTGGTCGTCAGGCCCTTGGTGGTGCTGGCGAAGACGTACAGGCGCCCCTCGCCCTTGTCCTCCCCGGGCACGCCCACGACCAGCTCGGGCTTGCCGTCGCGGTTGGTGTCGGTGATCTGGAGGCCGTCGCCGAACCTGTCACCGGTTTCGGCGGTGCCGGGAATGCCCCGGGAGTCCTGGCCGAACCGCTGGAGGCCCTTGGTGGTCGGGCCGCTCTTGGTGCCGAACAGGACGTACACCATTCCGGCCTGGGGCTTGGAGCCGTCCTTCTCCCCGGGGGCCCCCGCCACGATGTCGGCCTTGCCGTCCTTGTTGACGTCGCCGACCTCCAGGGTGGAGAAGGCGGAGGTCGAGCCGGGGATGCCGGAGGTCGCGCCGTTGAAGACGCGGGCCTTGGCGAAGCCGGTGGCGGTGGCCAGCCGGACCGTGAACGCCCCGTGCGGCGCCGCGGAATCCTCGTCGAGCTTGGCGACCAGGTCGGCACGGCCGTCACCGTTGACGTCGCCCGCCTCGACCTCGGCCGAGTCGATGCCCCTGGTCTGGTCACCGGAGATGACCTTGGCGGCGCCCAGGCCCTTGGCGGTGCCCGGCCGCAGCTCCAGCCAGGAGTTCGACACGATGCCGTCGAGCCAGTTGCTGGCGGCCAGCAGCAGGTCGGTGCGGCGGTCGCCGTTGAAGTCGCCGACCACCGGACGCAGGCTGATGCTGTAGTCGCCCAACTGGGCGACCTTGGACAGCACCGGCGCGCCAGGCTTGGCCCCGGGGTTCATGTAGGTGACGACGTTCTTCTTCTCGGCGTCGGTCGAGGACAGGTCCGGCGCGCCGTTGCCGTCGAAGTCGCCCACGGCGATCCAGCCGCCCACGGCGGGCAGCGCGGCGGTCCGGGACGTCAGTCCCTTGGGTCCGCCGTAGACGATGACCGACGGGGCGCCGGTGCGGCGCGCGGCCAGGTCGGCGTAGCCGTCGCGGTCGAAGTCGGCCGACAGCACCTGGCTGCCGATGACGCCGGTGCCGCCGGGGTTGGCGACCACCTGGCGGCGGGCCGGGTCCAGGCCCTTGGCCCCGCCGTAGACGACGGTGACGAATCCGCCGCCCTGCTGGGGGGTGCCCGAGACGACGTCGGCGTAGCCGTCGCCGTTGAAGTCGCCGGGGGCGGCGGCCTTCTTGGCGGTGGCGGCGACGGGGGCGGCGTTGCTCTCGGTGCCGCCCTGGGTGACGACGACGGCCGCGACGGTGCCGAGGGCGACCGTGACGGCCGCGGCCGACGTGGTGAGGGTTCTGATCCGCATGAACGTCCTTTGTTCGGTGATGCGTTCGCAGAAAGGACGCCGCAAGATCATTTCCGGTTTACCCGCACGTCGCGGAAGTCCGGTGGTTCGTGCCACCGGGCCAGAACAGCAGGTTCCCTCCCGGGAACGCGGAATCACCCGCGACGCCGAGCGAGGGTGTGGCCGAACAGGCCGCCGCGCCGGGCGGCGCCCTTCTCGGTCGGCGCCCTTCTCGGTCGGGGATCCGCGTGCGGGCGTGCGGACGTCCGGCGGACTACGGTTGGGGCGTGAGCGCGCCGTGGAGTCCCGAACGCCGCCCGTCCCCGACCGTCCGGCTCGCCCGGCTGGGCTTCACCGATCCGGGCCGGGCCCACCGGCTCCTCACGGAGGGCGATCCTTTGGACGACGACCTGCTGGCGGCGGTCGGCGGCACCCCCGACCCCGACCTGGCGCTCGCCGGGCTGCTGCGGCTGCTGGCGGCGGCCGACGAACGCGGTGCCGGCGACGGGCTGCGCGCGGCGCTGGAGAAGGAGCCCGCCGTCCGGGACCGGCTGCTGGCCGTTCTCGGCGTGAGCGACGCGCTCGGCGGGCACCTGGCACGGCACCCCGGGCACTGGACCGTCCTGCGCGACGGGGGAGGCGACGCCCCGACGGCCGACGGGCTGCGTGCGGCGCTGCTGCGGGCCGTGGGCGCCGATCCCGACGCCGAGGCCCCGGTGGCGCGCGACGCCTCGCCCGAGACGCTGGTGGCGTTGCGCGTGGAGTACCGGCGGCACCTGCTGGCGCTGGCCGGGCGGGACCTGACCGGCGCGGCCGACCTCGCCGAGGTCGCCGCCGCGCTGGCGGACCTGGCGGCGGCGGCGCTGGAGGCGGGCCTGGCGGTCGCGCGCGCCGAGGTCGAGGGGCACGATGCGTGCCGCCTGGCGGTGATCGGCATGGGCAAGGCCGGGGGTCGCGAGCTCAACTACGTCAGCGACGTCGACGTGGTCTTCGTGGCGGAGGCGCGCGACGGGCACGCCGAGGACGCGGCGCTGCGGGTGGCGACCCGGCTGGCGGCGGCGATGATGCGGGCGTGCTCGGCCAGCACCGCCGAGGGCGCGCTGTGGGAGGTGGACGCGGCGCTGCGGCCCGAGGGCAAGGCCGGGCCGCTGGTGCGCACCCTGGCCAGCCACCGCGCCTACTACGAGCGGTGGGCCAAGACGTGGGAGTTCCAGGCGCTGCTGAAGGCCCGGCCGGTCGCCGGGGACGCCGGTCTCGGCCGCCGCTACCTGGAGATGACCGCCCCGATCGTGTGGCGGGCCGCCGACGGCGAGAGCTTCGTCGCGGACGTGCAGGACATGCGGCGGCGCGTGGAGACCCACCTCAACCAGCGCACCGCCGAGGCCGAACGCCAGCTCAAGCTGGGCCCGGGCGGGCTGCGGGACGTGGAGTTCGCCGTCCAGCTGCTGCAACTGGTGCACGGGCGGACCGACGAGTCGCTGCGCAGCCCCACCACGCTGGACGCGCTCGCGGCGCTGTCGCGGGGCGGCTACGTGGGACGCGACGACGCGGCGGCGCTGACGGCGGCCTACCGGTTCCTGCGGCAGGTGGAGCACCTGATCCAGCTGCACCGGCTGCGCCGCACGCACGTGGTGCCGGACGCCGAGGCCGACCTGCGGCGGCTCGGGCGGGCGCTGGGGCTGCGCGCCGACCCGGTGGGGGAGTTCACGGCGCGGTGGCGGCGGCACGCCCGCGAGGTGCGCCGCATCCACGAGAAGCTGTTCTACCGGCCGCTGCTGCGCGCGGTGGCGCGGCTCCCGGAGGAGGAGGCGCGGCTCACGCCGGAGGCGGCCCGTACCCGGCTGGAGGCCCTCGGCTACCACGACCCGGCGGGGGCGCTGCGGCACATCGAGGCGCTGACCGCCGGGGTGTCACGGCGCGCGGCCATCCAGCGGACGCTGCTGCCGGTGATGCTCGGCTGGTTCGCCGACGCGCCCGACCCCGACGGCGGGCTGCTGGGGTTCCGGCAGGTCAGCGACGCGCTCGGCACGACCCCCTGGTACCTGCGGCTGCTGCGCGACGAGGTCACCGTCGCCGAGCGGATGGCGTGGGTGCTGGGCTCCAGCCGGTACGCCACCGACCTGCTGCTGCGCGCCCCCGACGCCGTCGCGATGCTCGGCACCGCCGCCGAGCTGACGCCCCGGCCGTACGCGGCGCTGCGCGGCGAGGCGCTGGCGGCCGTGCGGCGGCACACCGACGCCGAGGGCGGCGCGAACGGCACCCTGCTCGCCGAGGAGGCCGTCGCGGTCGTGCGGGGGCTGCGCCGCCGCGAGCTGTTCCGGGTCGCGGTCGCCGACCTGCTCGGCCTGGTCGACGTGGGGACGGTGGGGGAGGCGCTGACCGACATCGCGGCCGTCACGGTCGAGGCCGCGCTGCGCGCCGCCCGCCACAAGATCGAACTGGAGCGGCGGGGGCCGCTGCCGACCCGGATGGCGGTGGTGGCGATGGGCCGGTTCGGCGGGCACGAGCTCGGCTACGGCAGCGACGCCGACGTGATGTTCGTCCATGACCCGATGCCCGGCGCGGACGAGCAGGAGGCGGGCCGCGCCGCGTACGCCGTCGCCGAGGAGCTGCGCAGGCTGCTGGCGCTGCCCGCCCCCGACCCGCCGCTGGAGATCGACCCGAACCTGCGGCCCGAGGGGCGCCGGGGACCGCTGGTGCGCACCCTCGCCTCCTACGCCGCCTACTACGCCCGCTGGTCGGAGCCGTGGGAGGCGCAGGCGCTGCTGCGCGCCGACCCGTTCGTCGGCGACCCGGAGCTGTGCGCGCGGTTCGGCGCGCTCATCGACCCGCTGCGCTGGCCCGACGGCGGCATCGACGAGGCCGCCGTCCGGCAGATCCGGCGGCTGAAGGCACGCATGGAGTCCGAACGGCTCCCGCGCGGCGTCGACCGGCGGCTGCACACCAAACTCGGCCCCGGCGGGCTGTCCGACGTCGAGTGGGTCGCCCAGCTGCTGCAACTGCGGCACGCCCACGACGTCCCGGGGCTGCGCACCACCCGCACCCTCGCGGCGCTGGACGCCGCCGCCGACGCCGGGCTGCTCGACCGGTCCGACGCCGGGGTGCTGGCCGACGCGTGGCGGCTGGCCACCCGCATCCGCGGCACGACCATGCTGGTGCGGGGCCGCCCGTCCGACCTGCTGCCCACCGAGCACCACCGCGAGCGCAGCGCCGTCGCCCGCGTCCTGCGCTACCCGGCCACCGGGGAGCTGCTGGAGGACTACCGGCGGCACGCCCGCCGCGCCCGCGCCGTCGTGGACCGCGTCTTCTACGGGGCCGACTGACCCGCCGGGCGATCCGTCAGCGGACGGCGCGGGCCCGGTCGGAGCCGGCCAGGGGGCGCGTCCAGTCCGCGGCCCGCTGCCACGCGGCGGCCCGCAGCCGCAGCAGCGGCGCCGGGCACCGGTGGTACAGGACCCACGACACCGCCAGGGCCGCGCCCACCAGCGCGATCCCCGCGACCGCGTCCAGCACGTAGTGGTTGGCGGTGGACAGGATCACGAACACCGTCGTCGCCGGGTACAGCAGGCCCACGACCTGTGCCCAGCGCCGCCGCGCCAGCCGCATGATGACGTAGCCGCACCACAGGGCCCATCCGGCGTGCATCGACGGCATCGCGGCGTACTGGTTGGTGAGGGTGCCCGACGCGTCGCTGGCGTACAGGCCGAACGAGTGCAGCGCCGTCACCGGGTCCACGAAGCCCTCGCTGTGCAGGAACCGCGGCGGGGCCAGCGGGTACAGCCAGAACCCGACCAGCGCGGCCCCGGTCGCCAGCATGATCGAGGCGCGCAGCCAGCGGTAGTCGCGCGGTCGCCGCCGGTACAGCCACACCACCACGGCGAGCGTCACCGCGAAGTGCGCGGTGGCGTAGAACAGGTTGGCGGTGCGCGCCAGCCACGGCACCTGGAGCAGTAGCTGGTTGAGGCCCAGTTCCACGTCGAGGCCGATCGCCCGTTCGAACCCCAGGATCTGGTCGGCGTGCGCGAACGCCGGGCCGGTGCCGTCCTCGACGAGCAGCAGGCGCGTCAGCGTGTAGGCCGCGTAGAACAGCGCGATCAGCAGCAGCTCCCGCCAGACCGGCGGCGCGGCGAGCGCGCGCCTTCGCCGGGCGGCGGCGGTCCCGCCGGGGGAGGGGCGCCGGCTCGTGGGGGCGGGCCGGTCCGCGACATGGCCGCGGGGGGCTGCGGGGGCGGTTTGGGCCATGTTATTTATCTTTGCCGGGAGGCCACCTCCCTGAGATCACCGCGACGAATGGTCTTCATCTCAGCCTTGAGTAGTACGAACCCCGCACGGCCTCCGGACCTAGGGGGGAGGCGCGGCACCCCGGCGGGGGAGCCGCCGGGGAGGGGAGCCCGCGGGCGGACCGGCTCAGGGGACGATCTGCTCGACCTTCATCGGCTCCTTGAGGGCGTTGCCGACCGTGCAGTAGCTGTCGTGGACGCGCTTGGCGACCTTCCGCAGCACCTCGTCGGCCTCCGCGTCGCCCTCCGGCAGCTCCACGTCGTAGGTGATCGTGATCGTGCCGAGCCTGCTGGTCGCGACCTTGTCGGCCGACACCGTCGCGGCCAGCCGCGCCATGCGGTGCCCGCGCTGGGAGGTCAGCGGCTCCACGGTGACCAGCTCGCAGCCGCCCAGCGCGGCCAGCAGCAGCTCCACCGGCGTGAACGCGCCCTCGGTGTCGCCGTCCCCGATCGCGACGCGCGCCCCGCGGTCGTTGGTCGCCTGGAAGCCGTCGGCGGTGCGCTCGACGTTCACCGTGGCCATGAGATCCCCTTCGGTCACTTGCGGAAGCCGGCGCCCATGCCAACACGCCCGGCACCGGCGATCTTCCCAGAGTTCCCGGACGCTCAGGTGGCCAGCCGTTCCCTCTCCTCCGCGATGATCATCCGGGCGAGCTCCGGCTCGGACACGTCCACCGCGTCCGGCGTCGCCTCCGCCAGGTCGCTGCGCCGCGCGTAGGCGTCGAACAGGCCCTCCTTGACGCGCAGGATCTCCAGCAGCCGCTGGTCGACGCCCTCGGGGGTGAGGATCCGGTGGACCTGCACCCGCCGCGCCTGCCCCATCCGGTGGGCCCGCGCCACCGCCTGCGCCTCCAGGGTGGGCTTGACCTGCGGCTCGCACAGGATGACCACCGAGGCGGCCTGGAGGTTCAGCCCGGTGCCGCCCGCCTGGACCTGGGCGAGCAGCACGGCGTGCCCGGGCTCGTCGGTGAACAGGTCCACGATCTCCTGCCGCCGCGCGGCCGGGACGTCGCCGGTGACGGGGCCGTGGACCTCCCGGCCGAGCGCCTGGTGGACGGCGGCCAGCACGTCGCGGAAGTAGGAGAAGACGACGATCTTGAGCTCGTTCTCGGCGGCCTCCTGGACCAGCTCCACGACGCGGCGCAGCTTGGCCGACCGCTGCGGGTCGGCGTAGGCGGCGCGGCGCATGGCCATGAAGTTGCCGTCCCGCACGGCCTTCCGGTACGCCCGGGCGTCGGCGGCGCTGAACTCCTCCCACTCGTCCACGTGCATGACCTCGGGCAGCTCCAGCAGCACGTCCCGCTGGTTGCGGCGCAGGTAGACGGGCCCGACCGCCGCGCGGAACGCCCTCGGCCCCACGGCCGCGTCGCTCTGCCGGATCGCGGGGAGCAGCTCGGGCCGCAGGTGGGCGACGAGGTTGCGGAACTCCTCGACGCGGTTCTCCATGGGGGTGCCGGTGAGGAACAGCACGCGCCCGACGTTCCCGCACCACGCGGCCACGGCCCTGGACCGGCGGGTCTCGGGGTTCTTGACGAAGTGGGCCTCGTCGACGACGAACATGCCGACGTCCACCCCCGGCGCGGGCGGCAGGGTGTGGAGGCTGTCGAGCGTCGTGACCGCGACGCCCCCGTCCCGCGCCCATTCCTCCCACGCCCGCGCCCGGCCGGGCCCGTGGACCGGCCGCACGGGCAGGAAGCTGCGGCTCTCGACCTCGCGCACCCAGTTGACCAGGACGCTGGCCGGGCAGGCGACCAGGAAGTGCGTGGCCCCCTCGGCGCGCAGGTGGGCCATGGCGGCGATGGCCTGGACGGTCTTACCGAGCCCCATCTCGTCCCCGAGGATCACCCGGCGCTGGGCGAGCGCGAACCGCGCCCCGAACGCCTGGTAGCCGCGCAGGGAGACGTCGCGGTGGGTGTCGTCCAGGGGCTGGGCCCGGACGCGTTCGGCCAGGTCGGTGGGGAGGAAGCCCTCGACGGCGTCGTGCTCGGGGTCGACGGCGGCCAGCTCGGCCAGCAGGGTCTGGTAGTCGGCGGCGCGCAGCTCGTAGTCGATCCAGGCCCGGTCGCCGTCCGCCGGGGGGCGCAGCAGGTCCACCGACGCCTGGGCGAGCAGGGTCCGGGACCCGGCCCGTTCCTCCAGGATCGCGGCCGCCCGCGCGACGGCGGCGCGGGCGCGTTCCCGCTGGGCTCTGGTGGCCAGGACGCGCCGCCACCAGCTGCGCAGAGGCCGGGCGTCGGCGAGGAGCGGGCTCAGCCGCTCGTCCAGCTCCTCGGCGAGGGCGCGGGCCCTGGTGAGGCCGGTCCCGGCGTTGACGAGGCGGTGCAGGGCGATGAGCAGCCGGGTGGTGGCCTCGTCCCGCGACCCGGCGTCGACGCGGATGGAGGCGGACCGCTCGGCGGCCTCGCAGAGCTGGCGCGCGGCGGCATGCAGCTGGTTGGCGGTCTGGGGCCCGACGCCGGGGATCAGCTGGAGCCGGTAGGGGGTGGAGTCGAGCACGTCGAGGACGGTGGAGATCCCGGCCTGCTCGACGGCCCCGAGCCGCAGCCGCCCGCCGGTGACGTCCTTCAGCCGCGCCACGGGCATGGCGGAGAGCTGTTCCCGCGCGATCCCGTTCCGCAACGGCCGCAACGCCTCGTGCACGCCGGCGCGGGCCTCCCGGTGGTCCCCGAGCAACGCCCGCGCGGCCTCCAACAGCTCGTGGGCCCCCCGCAGAACCTCCCGCGGCTCCCGAACGGGCCGTAGACCCTGCTGCACCATCACGCCCTGCCCCTCCCACTGCCAATGGCACATGATGGCACCACCCGGTGACGGAACACCGAGCCTCCACCCGGGCGGCGGCGCCTGCGCCACCGCCCGGATCGCCGGTGGGCGGGTGTCGTGACGGGCGGGGTCAGGCGGCCGGGCCGGCCTCGCCGAGGACGGTGTAGCCCATGATGCTGCGCAGGCACTCCACCTGCTTGACGTGCTCGGCGTCGGAGTCCGCGTCGACGGTCTCGTAGACCCAGCCGAGGTCGGGCACATAGCGGGTGGCGATGAGCTTGCACACGGCGGTGCCGTCGTGTTTCCGCAGGAGCAGCGGCGGGTTCGTCAGGATGCGTATCTCGGAGGGGACGGCGAACGAGGTGGGGGAGTCCATGGTGGCTCCTCGGCCTGGGCGGTTTCGGTGGGGACGGGCGTCCGGTCAGGACGCGGGGCCGCCGATGCGGGCACGGAAGGCCGCCTCGTCGACGATGGCGCGGTCATGGGTGCCGGTGGCCAGCACCCGGCCCGCGGAGTCGGCGGCCGTGAAGGTCACGGTGAACCTGCGGCCGGTGAGCGCGGTGGTGATGTGGAACTCGACCTTCTCGCCGACCGGCGTGGGGGCCAGGTGGCGCATCTCGACCGAGACGCCCACGGTCATCTGGCCCGAGCGCAGGTGGGGTGCGACGGCGGTGACGCACAGCCGTTCCATGTGGCCGAGGATGGCCGGGGTGGACAGCACCTCCAGGTCGTCGTTGCCCCACTGGGTGGCGCAGTCGGCGGGCGCGACGGTGATGGTGCGGCGGGCGTCGACGCGCGGGCCGGGCGCGGGCCGGTCGGGGGTGCCGGACATGGGGTTCTCCTTCGGGACGGCGGATCTCAGGACGGTGCCGGGACGGGTTCGCGCGCCGGGTCCGAGGCGGGCCGGGGCCGCAGCAGGAACTTGATGATGTTCTTCTTCTGCATCTCGGTGGTGCCGCCGGCGATGCGGAACGCCACGGCGTCGCGCAGGTAGCGCTCGACGCCCTGGTCGGTCCGGAAGCCCAGGTGCCCGAAGATCTGGATGAGCTCGGTGCCGGCGCGGACCAGTCCCTCGGACGCGGTGAGCTTGGTGCAGGAGGCCAGCGAGCCGAGGTCGGGGTCGTCGCGCAGGAGGGCGGCGACGGTGGCGTAGGCCAGATGGCGGCTGGCCTCCAGCGTGACCTTCATGTCGACGAGCTTGTCCTGGATGAACTGGTGCTCCGCCAGCGGGGCGCCGAAGGCGCGCCGGGTCGTGACGTGCCGGCGGGCGAGGTCGATCATGTTCTCCAGCTGGGTGGCCGCGACGACGCCGTACATGAGGCGGTCGAAGGCCAGGAAGGAGTAGAGCGTCTCCAGCCCCTGGCCGACGCCGGCGATGACGCGGTCGGGGCCGACGGGGACGTGGTCCATCTCGATGGCGCCGGTGGGGCTGGTCCGCTGGCCGAGCAGCTCCTCGGCCTTGCCGCGTTCGACCCCGGGCTGCCCGGCGTCGATGACGAACAGGGTGATGTCGTGGCCGCCCGCCTCGGGGACGCGTCCCACGATCAGCATGAGGTCGGCGACGGGGGCGTTGGTGATGTGGGACTTGGAACCGGACAGCAGGTAGCCGCCGTCGCGGCGGACGGCGCTGGTGGTGATGGCGGCCACGTGGGAGCCGCCGCCCGGTTCGGTGGCGGCGGTCGCGCCGACCGCGCCGCCGACCAGGCGGGGCAGCAGGTCGGCCCGCTGCTCGTGGGTGCCGTGGTCGAGCAGGAGCTGGATGAACCCGGCGTGGGCGACGGCCGACAGGACGAAGCCGCAGTCGTCGGCGCCCAGGGCCAGGCCCTCGAACCCGGCGAGGAAGTCCCACAGGTCGCCGCCGGAGCCGCCGTACTCGGCGGGCACGCGGGCGGCCCAGAAGCCCTCGTCGGCCAGGGCCTGCCAGAGGGAGCGGTCGAAGGCCGCCGCGCGGTCGCGTCCGGCGCTGCCGGGGGCGATGACGCGCGCGGCGAAATCGTGGAAGTGGCGGCGGCGTCGCCGCTGGTCGGGGGTCCATTGCATGGTCGGCACTCCTTCGCGGGCGGGTGCGGTCCGTCAGGGGGCGGCGAGGCGGGTCAGCGCGGCGATGACCGCGTCGACGAAGGCGTCGATGTCGGCGCGGTCGGTGGCGGTGGAGACGGCGCCCATCCCGCGCGGGGCGATGATGAACCCCTCGGTCAGCAGGTCCAGGAACAGCGCCTGCTGCGCGGCGGCGTCCACGCGGCGGACGTCGCGGAACCCGGTGACGTCGGTGACGCCGACATGGATGTTGAACAGGGAGGAGTGACCGGTGACCGCGGCGGCCAGCCCGCCGTCGGCGATGCGGCGGGCGAGCGCGCCCCGCAGCTGGTCGCCCTTGGCGGCCAGCTCGTTCTGGACCCGCGGGGTGAGACGCCGCAGGGTGACCAGCCCGGCGGCGAGGCTGCAGGGATTGCCGGTGAAGGTGCCGCCCTGGTAGAGGCGGGGACCGCCGGAGCGGGCGTCGTAGACATCGGTGCCGCCCTGGGGTTCGAGCTGGCTCATCAGGTCGTCGCGCCCGCCGTAGGCGCCGATGGGGAGCCCGCCGCCGATGACCTTGCCCATCACCGTCAGGTCGGGGCGCACCCCGTAGGCGGCCTGGGCCCCGCCGGGGGAGACCCGCAGGGTGATGACCTCGTCGAAGATCAGCACGATGCCCAGCTCGGTGCACAGCGCGCGCAGCGCCGCCAGGTACTCCCCGGTCGCGGGCAGCATGCCGCCCACGCCCAGGATCGGCTCGACGATGACCGCGGCGAGGTCGCGGTGGTGGCGGCGCAGCAGGGCGGTGGTGGACGCGACGTCGTTGAACGGCAGCACCAGCACGCGGTCCGGGCAGCCGTCGGGCAGTCCGGCCATGTCGGCGGTGGACGCCGGCGCGTGCGCCGGCCCCCAGGAGCCGGGCGAGGGCCGGACGCTGACGGCCACGTCGTCGTGGGTTCCGTGGAACCCGCCCTCCATCTTGGCGATGCGCGAACGCCCGGTGTGCGCGCGGGCCAGGCGCAGCGCGAACATGACCGCCTCGGTGCCGGAACCGGCGAAACGCACCCGTTCCAGCGACGGCACGCGCGCGCACAGCAGCTCGGCCAGCTCGCTCTCCTGGGGGGTGGAGAAGGAGAAGCTGGTCCCGCGGGCCGCCGCGGCGCTGACGGCCTCGACGACCTCCGGGTCGGCGTGCCCCAGGACCAGGGCCGTGTAGTTGTTGAGGAGGTCGACGTACTCGTTGCCGTCCACGTCCGTGACGCGGGACCCGCGGCCGTGGGTCAGGTAGAGCGGATGCGGCGGCCAGGAGTTCAGGCTGCGGGTGGCGCCGGCCGGCATCGTGGCCAGGGCCCTGCGGTACAGCTTGTGGGACCGCCCGGTGCGGCCGAGGTAGGAGTGGCCGACGTCGGCGGTCATCGCGTGCTCCCCTGCAGTTCGGTCGGTCGGGAGGCGTGGCCGGGGCCCCGGTCGTCGCGTCCCGCCCATGTCATCAGGGCGCTTCCCCAGGTCATGCCGCCGCCGAAGGCGACGAACAGCACCTTGTCGCGCGGGCGCACCCGCCCGTCGCGCACGGCCTGGTGCAACGTGACCGGAACCGACGCGGCGCCGGTGTTCCCGTAGGTGTCGGCGGTGATGGCGATCTGGCCGGGCGACAGTCCGGCCCGCCCGGCGCAGCGTTCGAGGATGCGCACGTTGGCCTGGTGCGGCACGACCAGGCCGAGGTCGCCGACGTCCAGCCGGGCGCGGGCCAGCGCCCGGTCGACTAGGTCGGCGAAGATCTGTTCGGCGAAGAGGCGGACGGCGCGCCCCTCCATCCGGAACAGGTGCCCGCCCGAGCGCAGGGTGTCGGCGCTGGTGGGACGGCGGCTGCCGCCCGCGGGGATGCGGACGTAGTCGGCCATGGAACCGTCGGCCCCCAGCTCCAGGTCGGTGATGCCGACCGGCGCCCGGCCGAGGACGACGGCGCCCGCGCCGTCGCCGAACAGGACGGAGGTGCGCCGGTCGGTGTGGTCCAGGACACGGGAGTAGGTGTCGGCGCCGATCACCAGCGCGTGCCGGAGGGAGGGGTTGCCGGTCATCATGGACCGGGCGACCTCCAGCGCGTAGAGGAAGCCGGTGCACACCGCGTCGACGTCGAAGGCCGGGCACCCCGCCAGGCCCAGGTTGGCCTGCACGGTGCAGGCGGTGGCGGGCAGTGGCTGGTCGGGGGTGGAGGTGGCGACGACCACCAGGTCGATCTCGCGGCGGTCGATCCCGGCGTCGGCCACGGCGGCCTCGCCGGCCGCCGTGGCCAGGTCCGAGGTCGCCTCGTCCTCGCGGGCGACCCGGCGCGCCCGCACCCCGGTGCGTTCCTCGATCCAGCCGGGCGGGACGTTCAGGCGCGATTCGAGCTGCGCGTTGGTGACCTCGGTGGCGGGCAGGTAGGAGCCGGTGCCGACGATGGCGACGGCGGACGCGTCGCGCCGGTGCGCGACGGGATGGCAGTCGGTCATGGAGCGTTCCTCCTCGGCGGCCGCACGCGGGCGCGGCCGCGGCCCGCGGCCCGGAAAAGGCGCAGGCGTTCATCGGATGGGTTCAGTCAGGAGGGAATCCGAAAATCGGTCAAGTCCGATGGGAACGGCCGGTGAAAGCACGGTCGGCCGTTCGAGGTAAAGCGCGGAAGAGGCGGACGGTTAATCGCAACCGGACTATTCCGGTTGTTGCTGACCTCGGACAATGAACAGAACCGAAACGCAGATCGCCGCGGCTCCGGCCACCTGGAGCCCGGACAGACCCTCGCCCAGGACCAGGAAGGCCAGGACCGCCGTGACGGCCGGTTCGGCCGTGGAGATCGCCGCGGCGGGCGCCGCGCCCAGCAGGCGCAGGCCCGCGAAGAACGTGATGATCGCGACCACGGTGGACAGCACCGCCGTGGCGGCGGCGCCGCTCCACCCGGCCGCGTCCACCGGGAGCGCGGGCCGGTGCGCCGCGCACGCGCCGAGGTACACGGCGGCCGCCGCCAGGCACACCACCGCCGTCGAGGACAGGGAGCCGACCTGCGGTGACAGGCGGCTGCCCGCCATGATGTAGCCGGTGTAGACGACCGCCGCCGCCAGTGCCAGCGCGATGCCCACCGCGTCGGCCGACCACTGCACCCCCGCGATCAGCACGACGCCCGCCGTCGCGAGGACGATGGCCGTCACCGTGCCGCGCGCCGGGGCCCGGCGCGTCACGACCATCGAGCACACCGCGACCAGGGCCGGGTAGGTGTAGAACAGCACCGCGACCAGGCCCGCCGGGATGCGGGTCAGCGCGGTGAAGTAGAAGAACGACTGCCCGACGTAGCCCACCGCGCCCATGGCCAGCAGCACCCACAGGTCACGGCCGCGCGGCCAGCGGGCCGACGTGACCGCCATCAGCGCCACCAGCATCGTCGCCGCGATCAGGAACCGCGCCCCCAGTACGCCGTGGACGTCGGCGCCGTGCCGGTAGGCGATCCGCGCGAAGATCGCCATGGCGCCGAACGAGCCCGCGGAGACCAGCAGGAGCGCCACCCCCAGCACAGGCGACCCGGATCCGCCGCGCGTTTCCCCGGAAAACGGCGGCGCGGGAGCGGCGACCGCCTCGTGCGCGGCCACCGTTCGCCTGTCGCCGGACCGTGCCATCGCGACCCCCGCTTCGGTCGACGGCTGAAATCTGACTTCGATCAAAGTAACCCTGTCAGAAAAGGCGGACAACCGGACGTCAGGGAAAAGACCCGTGTACGGCCGTTGGCGAAAGGGATGACGCGCGACGGCGGCCGTCGGGGTGAGGGGCGCGCCACCAGGGAGGACGGGAACGGCCTCGCCCGCGACGGCCGGTCCGGTCTCCGGACGGCGGCCGCCGGGCCCGGACCTGCGGATCCGTCGCACCGGAAACGCCGTCGGCGTTCTTCCGCGCGGAGGGACTCCAGGCTCCGTTCGTTTCACCACGCACCGGCGCACGCTCGCGCGATCACCGTTGGTCGGCGGGAAGGGCCGCATGGCCTTTTGCGGACAACTCCGCCCGGGTCAGTGGGGATGGGCCTCGCGAAGACCCCCGGCCCCGCTCCGCCGGTCGTCCGCGTCCCGGCCGTCACCCGCGGACGGGGAACGCCGGGAAGCGCGGCCGGTGCCGGTCAGGGACGGGGATCGGTGCGCGTCCAGGGGCGTTCGTCGCGGCGGCGGCCCATGGCGGCGGCGCAGCGCGGGCACACCCGCTGCACCCGGTCGGCCGATCCTCCCGATTCGGGAAGGATGTCCGGCCAGGCGACGTGCGGGAACCGCAGCAGCCGGGCACGGCTGAGCGGCAGGCCGCACAGGGTCTGGTTGGTCCCGGACGTCCAGGCGTGCACCTCCCCGGCGGGCAGCCGCACCCCGTCCGGGTCCCGCCAGGTGCCGGACGCCGCCACCGACGCCGCTTGCCTCCGTGTCCTCACGGTCGCGTTCCCTCCCGCCCGTCACTCGAAGTCGTCGGGGTTCAGCTCCTCGGGGCGGTCGCCCGCGCCCTCGCCCTCGCGCGTCGCGTCGGGGTCCTCGTGCGGGGAGTCGTCCGTCTCCTCCGCGGCACCGCGTCCGACGTCGCCGGACCGGTCCGGCGCCTGCTCCGTCATGGCCGCCTCCAGATCGCTGGGGCGCGGTTCCTACCCAGGTCAGGACGGCCGAATCCGCCCCCACGCGCGACGGCGCCCGGACCGGCCCGCGACGATCGTGACGCGGGCCGGTCCGGGCGCCGTTCGTCCCGGTGTCCGGTTCCTACTTCGGGCCGTCGAACGTCCACACGGCGCGGGCGCCGGGGCCGACGGCGAGGGTGGACCTGCCGATCCGCTCCTCGTGCCGGTGGTCCAGGTACTGGTTGAGCGACATCTCGACCCGCCGCAGGCCCGCCCGCTCGCGCGGGACGGCGTCGAGCTGGATCCTCGTCCCGCCGCGCAGCGCGACGATCCCGTTGGGAAGGGTCTGGACGGCGAAGCCGCCGGCCTTCAGCAGCGGCACCGTGTTGGTGAGGTCGCGCTGGGGCACCGCGAGGTGGAGGGCGGTCACGTCGCGCATCATGCGGTCGCGGTAGGTGTCGGGCAGGTAGCGCTCCCGGCTGACGTCGCCGGGGTGGCTCGCCGGCTCGGTCTTGCTGCGCGGGTCGGCGAAGTACTCCGGCAGGTACTCCATCGCCCAGGCGTCGAAGGCGTCGTACTGGTCGCCGGTGGTACGGATGGTGTCGAACCACGGCACCGGCACGCCGTCGCCGAAGTTCCGGGTCTGGCGGTACTCGGCCGGGTCGGTGACCCCCAGGGCCTTCAGCCGGTCGGTCACCTTGACCAGGTCGCCGGCGTTCTCGGTCGAGACGGCCATCCCGGAGGACCCGAACAGGGCGTCCTGGCCGGGCAGGTCGCCCTCACCGAAGAACTCGATGTAGGTCTCCCGGCCGTACAGGTAGCGCCCCTTCCAGGTCATGCCGCCCCCGGTCGTGGTGCGGACCTCGAAGTTGGCGAACTTCCGGAGGTAGTCGGAGTTCTCGATGGCGTCGGCGGTCTCCTTGTCGACCACCGCGTAGGCGTGGTTGTAGAACAGTGACTGCGGCTGGGCCTCGTCGGCCCGCGCCGTCGCCGTCCCACCGCCGACCGAGCCGGTGACGGCGACGGCGAGGGTAACGGTGAGCGCGGTGACGGCCCGCAGGGTTCGGCGCATCAACATGATCTTGAGCATAGAAGCATCAAGATCAACAAAGGGGGACTTCGCCGGAAAACGGTCCTATCGGATTTCGTCCGGCGAGGGTCGTTCCCATGACCACCCGGCTCACACGGAAGGCCGCCGGTCTCCCGCCGTGGTACGGCGGGAGACCGGCGGCCTCGTGTCCGGAGTGCTGTGCCGCGAGCGCCAGGCTCGGGATCAGATGTCGTAGTACATCTCGAACTCGTGCGGGTGCGGGCGCAGGCGGATCGGGTCGATCTCGAACTCGCGCTTCATCGCGATCCACGTCTCGATCAGGTCGGCCGTGAAGACGCCGCCCTCCAGCAGGAAGTCGTGGTCGGCCTCCAGCGCGGCCAGGGTCTCCTCCAGGGAGCCGGGGACCTGCGGGATCGCGCGGGCCTCCTCCGGCGGCAGCTCGTAGAGGTCCTTGTCGACCGGGTCGGCGGGCTCGATCTTGTTCTTGATGCCGTCCAGGCCCGCCATCAGCATCGCCGAGAACGCCAGGTACGGGTTGCAGGACGGGTCCGGCACGCGGAACTCGACGCGCTTGGCCTTCGGGTTGTTCCCGGTGATCGGGATGCGGATGCAGGCCGAGCGGTTGCGCTGGGAGTAGACCAGGTTCACCGGGGCCTCGTAGCCGGGCACCAGCCGGTGGTAGGAGTTCACCGTCGGGTTCGTGAACGCCAGCAGCGCGGGCGCGTGCCTGAGGAGGCCGCCGATGTAGTAGCGGGCGTTGTCGGACAGGCCCGCGTAGCCCACCTCGTCGTAGAAGAGCGGGGAGCCGTCCTTCCACAGCGACTGGTGGCAGTGCATGCCGGAGCCGTTGTCGCCGAAGATCGGCTTGGGCATGAACGTCACCGTCTTGCCCGCCGCGCGCGCGACGTTCTTGACGATGTACTTGTAGAGCAGGAGGTTGTCGGCGGTCTTCAGCAGGGTGTCGAAGCGGAAGTCGATCTCCGCCTGGCCCGCCGTGCCGACCTCGTGGTGCTGCATCTCGACGTGGATGCCCGACGACAGCAGCTGGGCGACCATCTCCGAACGCAGGTCCGTGTAGTGGTCCATCGGCGGGACCGGGAAGTAGCCGCCCTTGTACGGGGGCTTGGCGCCGAGGTTGCCGCCGGGCTCCTCGCGGCCGGTGTTCCAGGCGCCCTCGATCGAGTCGAGGTAGTAGTACCCGGCGTTCTGCTTCGTCTCGAAGCGCACGTCGTCGAAGATGTAGAACTCGGCCTCGGGGCCGAAGTAACAGGTGTCGGCGATGCCGGTGCCGCGCAGGTAGTCCTGGGCCTTCTTGGCGACGTTGCGCGGGTCGCGGCTGTAGGGCTCGCCCGTCAGCGGGTCGTGCACGAAGAAGTTCAGGTTCAGCGTCTTGTGCTGGCGGAACGGGTCCACCACCGCCGTGCTCGGGTCGGGCAGCAGGAGCATGTCCGACTCGTGGATCTCCTGGAATCCGCGGACCGAGGAGCCGTCGAACATCAGCCCCTCGGTGAACGCGCTCTCGCCGAAGCTTTCCACCGGGAACGTGAAGTGCTGCATCTTGCCGGGCAGGTCCACGAAGCGGCAGTCGACGAACCTCACGTCCTCGTTCCTGATGAAGCTCAGGACCTCGTCGGCGCTGCTGAACATCCAGCCTCCTTGGGGCGCTTTTGGCTTCGGGCAGGCTATGGGGCGGCCGTTTCCCGGCCGTGTCCCTTGTGTTTCCGGTGTGTTACGCATCACTCTATGACGTCGGTCACTGACCGGGACCCGGGCGGGGGGCGGTAAGCGGGGCCGGATCGGGGCCGCGCCGGGGAGCGGATAGCGTAGAGGGCATGAGCAGCGGTAAGGGACGCCAGGCCGAGGGGCCTCGGTGGACGCAGACGTGGCTGGGCGGCGCCCGCTCGGCCGGGGTCGACCTCGGAACGCCGGGAGAACGCCTGGGACTGCCCGCGGAGGGCAGCGGGTCGGTGGCGGGCTATGGCCGCCGGTTGCTGGCACTGCTCATCGACTGGCTGCTGTCGCTGCTGGTGGCGAGCCTGCTGGCCAACGTCCTCGCGTGGTCCCCGCCGACCCGCAGCCTGGCCACGCTGGTGATCTTCGCGATCCAGGCGTGGGTCCTGACCAGCCTGCTCGGCATCACCATCGGCAAGCGCATCACCGGCATCCGGGTGGTGCGGCCGGACGGCGGCCCGGTCGGGCCGGTGTGGGCGCTGGTGCGGACGCTCCTGCTGGTGCTGGTCATCCCCGCCCTCGTCTGGGACCGCGACTACCGGGGCCTGCACGACCGCGCCGCCAACTCGATCGTCGTGCGCGTCTGACCCCGCGGGAGAACGCGGCGGGAACACGAAAGCGCCCCCGAGGGGGCGCTTTCCTCGTCGTGGGGGAGGGTCAGCGGGTCTTCGGCTTGGGCCCCTTCGGCATCCGCGCGCCGCGCGGGACCGGGCCCTTGGGCATGGGCATCGCGCGGGGCAGCGCCTGGAGGCGGTCGTTCAGCTCGGCGACCTGGCCCTTGGTCAGGTTGCGCGGCAGCTTCATCAGATGGCGCTGGAGCCGGTCGACCGGGATCTGGCCCTCCTCGTCGCCGACCTGCACGTCATAGATCGGCACCTGCTGGGCGGCGCGCGACAGGCGCTTCTTCTCCGCGCCGAGCAGCTGGCCGACCCGGTTGCGCGGGCCCTCCGACACCAGGACCACGCCGGGGCGGCCGACGACCCGGTGCACCATGTCGAGGTTCCGGTTGCCGGCGACGGCCTCGGTGACCGACCAGTTGCCGCGCATGTTCTTCAGGATCGCGGCGGCCGCGCCCGGCTGCCCGGCGATCATCTTGTACTGCGCCTTCTGCGCCCGCTGCCCAAAGATGATCATGCCCACGGCGAACGCGGCCAGGACGCCCAGCGGAATGAAGAACCAGAGCTGGTCGATCAGCAGACCGATGAGGATGACGGCGACCAGAGTGGCGAGCGCGGCACCGAAGACGATCGGGAGGGCCTTCGGGTCGGCCTGCTTGAGCAGGCCCGCGACCATGCGGATCTGCTTGAAACGGCCCACTCGCTCCTGGGCCCCGTCCGTGGGCTTTTTCGACATGTCCCCAAGGATAGTCGTGCGCTACCGTCCGCCGGTCACCCCTGGCGGGCCTCGATCGCCTGCTTGTACAGCCGGCCCGCCCGGTAGCTGGAGCGCACCAGCGGCCCGGACATCACGCCCGCGAAGCCGATCTCCTCGGCCTCGGCCGACAGCTCGACGAACTCCTCGGGCTTGACCCAGCGCTCCACCGGGTGGTGGCGCGGCGACGGCCGCAGGTACTGCGTGATCGTGACCAGCTCGCAGCCCGCCTCGTGCAGGTCGCGCAGCGCCGCGGAGACCTCCTCGCGGGTCTCGCCCATGCCGAGGATCAGGTTCGACTTGGTGACCAGGCCGTCCTCGCGCGCCCGGGTGATCACTTCGAGGGAGCGCTCGTACCGGAAGCCGGGCCGGATCCGCTTGAAGATCCGCGGCACGGTCTCCACGTTGTGCGCCAGCACCTCGGGGCGGGAGGAGAACACCTCGGCCAGCTGCGCGGGGTCGGCGTTGAAGTCGGGGATCAGCAGCTCGACGCCGCAGCCGGGCACGGCCGCGTGGATCTGCCGCACGGTCTCGGCGTACAGCCAGGCCCCGCCGTCCTCCAGGTCGTCGCGGGCCACGCCGGTCACGGTCGCGTACTTCAGGCCCATCGTGGCCACCGACTCGGCGACCCGGCGCGGCTCGTCCCGGTCGAACTCGGCGGGCTTGCCGGTGTCGATCTGGCAGAAGTCGCAGCGCCGCGTGCACTGGTCGCCGCCGATGAGGAACGTGGCCTCGCGGTCCTCCCAGCACTCGTAGATGTTGGGACAGCCGGCCTCCTGGCAGACGGTGTGCAGCCCCTCGGACTTCACCAGGGACGTCAGCTCGCGGTACTGCGGGCCCATCTTCAGCCGGGTCTTGATCCACTCCGGCTTGCGCTCGATGGGGGTCTGGCTGTTGCGGGCTTCAATGCGCAGGAGCTTGCGCCCCTCAGGTGTCACCGTCGTCACCCCCTCAGGTTACGTCCGGATCAACCCCGTCGGCACATCGGGGATGATCGTCCCCGGAGGGGCGGCGACCACGGGAGACGGCCACCGATTCCCGCGTTTCTACCCTCCGTAGCTGTGGATCTCTCTAAGGTGACTGGCTGTCGCCTTCGCTTCACCCTTCGCAGGAGGAACCCCTTGGGTCTGGCAATGTCGTACCTCAGAGTGCCGCCGGTGCTGGAGGGGGAGCCCGATCCCGCGCGCATCGCCCACCGTGTCTTCGGCACGCCGCGCTGGCGGGACCGGTCCGCCGGGGCGCTGCTGGACCTGGGCGGCGGCTGGCAGGTGCTGCACTATCTGATCACCGGGGACCCGTGGGACGGGCGTCCGCCGGAGGCCGACATCGTGTGCGGCGGGCGGCTGCTCACCGAGAACGGCACCGCCGACCTCGGCCTGGACGTGATCTACCTGGCGGCCGAGCGGGTCAAGAGCGCCGCCGAGCACCTGGCGGACACGCCGTTCGACGCGGTCGCGCGCCGCTGGGACCGCGCCGCGATGGCCGCCGCCGGCGTGCAGGACGCGGCCGCCCTGGACGAGGCGGCCCGCGAGCGGTTCTTCCGGCCCGCCTACGAGGGCCTCACGCGGTTCTTCCGGGACGCCGCCGACGAGGGGCAGGCCGTCTACAAGGCGATGGCGCCGCGGGCGTGAGCCGGGCGGCCGGGACGGACCCCGGCCGCCCGGCCCTCACGCCTCCAGCTGGGCGGTGGTGCGGTGCAGCACCGCGGGGGCGCCCAGCAGCTCGGCCAGGTGGCGTTCCACCAGCGGGACGACCTCGGCCACCGGCACCGGACGCCCCAGCTCCCGCGACAGGTTCGTGGACCCCACGTCCCGGATCCCGCACGGAACGATCCGGTCGAACCATGACAGGTCGTTGTCGCAGTTGATCTGGAAGCCGTGGATGGTGACGCCCCGGCGCACCCGCATCCCGATCGAGCCGAGCTTGCGGTCGGGCGCGCCCGGCACCCACAGCCCGCTGCGGCCCTCCACGAACTTGGTGGTCAGTCCGAACTCGGCGCAGACCGCCATCATCATGTGCTCCAGCACCCGCACCATGGCCACGCCGCCGGTGGAGTCGCGGAGCTTGACGATCGGGTAGCCGGTGAGCTGCCCGGGACCGTGCCAGGTGATCTTCCCGCCGCGGTCCACGTCCACCACCGGGGCGCCGGGGTCGCCGAACGGCCGGTCCAGGGGCTCGGTGCGCTTGCCCGCCGTGTAGACGGGCTCGTGCTCCATCAGCAGGACGGTGTCGCCGATCTCGTCGTCGATCCGCCGCTGCTGGACCCGCTTCTGCAGGTCCCAGCCCTCCAGGTAGGGAACGGCCGCGCTCCCGAACCCGACGTGCACCACGACGAGGTCGCCGTCGTCCCTGCGGGGGTTGCGGACCGGCTCGGCGGTTTCCGGGGTCTCCGTGCCGGACTCGCGTACGTCTACGTCGCTCACGCCGCCCAGCTTATGCCGCCTGGTTGTTACCGGCCGGTCGCCGTCGGCCGGTCAGAGCGTGGCCAGCAGCCGCGGCTCGATCCGGACCTCCTTGGCGGTGCCCGGCCCGTCGGCCTGGACGTGGTAGGCCCCGGCCTCCTTGCGGTAGGACACCGCCTGCACGAACTCGGCGCCCACGTAGTGCAGCGCCACCGACTCGTCGGCGGCGTACCCGCCCGGCAGCCTGCCCTCCCCGACGAGCCGCTCCAGCAACGGCCGCCGCTGCGGCTCGCTGTCGTAGTGGACGCCGCACGAGTACGGCAGGAACCCCAGCCCGTCGGTGAGCGGGCTCATCTGCGGGCCGAACGAGTCGGTGGTGCCGCCGACGTGCCAGCACAGCGCGCCCGCGCTCTGCCCCGACAGCACCACGCCCGCCTCCCACGCCTCCCGCATGATCTCGTCGAGGCCGTGCAGCCGCCACAGCGCCAGCAGGTTGGCGACGCTGCCCCCGGACACGTAGATCAGGTCCTGGGACAGCAGGTGGGCGCGCATGTCGGCGACGTTCGGCATCGGGAACAGCGCCAGATGGCTGACCTCCGCGTCCAGCCGGGAGAACCCGCCGTAGAACCGGGCGATGTACTCGGCCCCGTCGCCCACGGCCGTGGTCAGGAAGCACACCCGGGGGCGGTCCTGGCCGGTCAGGTCGAGGGCGTAGCGCAGCAGCGGGCTCGGCTTCACGCCGTACCTGCCGTCCGGGACGAAGGTCCCGCCGCCGATGGCCAAGATGTGCGGCTGTCCGTCTGTGCTCATTGCTCCCGGCGCTCCTCAGTGCAGTCGGCGCGTTTCTCAGGGTCACGGTACGGGTACCGTCGGCGACCGCAGGGCGTTTTGGTGAATCTTGGGCCTCACAGGACCGCTTCGAGGGCCGACCCCAGGTCGCGGTGAGCGAAACGGAAGCCCGCCTCCTCCAGTCGGCGCGGCAGCACCCGCTGGCTGATCAGCGGTCCCTCGTCGGCGAACTCCCGCAGCGCCAGCCGCAGCGCGAACGCCGGGACGGCCAGCGCCGCCGGACGGCGCACGGCCCGCGCGACCGCGCGGGTGTAGCCGGCGTTGGTGACGGGGGAGGGACCGACGAGGTTGACCGGGCCGGAGATCTCGTGGTCGATCAGGAAGCGCAGCGCAGCGACCTCGTCGTCGGCGGAGATCCAGCTGACCCACTGGCGGCCGTCGCCGAGCCGGGCGCCGAGGCCCAGCCGGAACAGCGGCAGCACCCTGCCCAGCAGGCCGCCCCTCCCGTCCAGCACGATCCCGGTGCGGGCGTGCGCGACCCGGACGCCCGCCTCGGCCGCCGGCCGCGCCGCGGCCTCCCAGTCCCGGACCAGCTCGGCGAGGAACCCGCGGCCCATCGGGGCGTCCTCGTCCACCTCGCGGTCCCCGGTGTCGCCGTAGAACCCGATCGCCGACCCCGACACCAGCACCTTCGGCCCGCGCGCGGCGCTCGCGACCGCCTCGGCCAGCGTCCGGGTGCCGAGCACGCGGCTGTCGCGGATCTCCCTCTTGTAGGACGCGGTCCACCGCCGGTCCCCGACGCCCGCGCCCGCCAGGTGCACGACCGCGTCGGAGCCCTCCACGGCGGCGGCGTCCACGGTGCCGCCCGCCGGGTCCCAGCGCGCCTCGTCCGGCCCGGACGGCTCGCGCCGCACCAGCCGCACCACCTCGTGCCCGTCGGCGCGCAGCGAGCGCACCAGGGCCGTCCCGATCAGCCCGGTCGAACCCGTGACCGTCACCCTCATATGCCGAGCCTAGGGGGCGGCGGATGGGTAACCTCCAGGACATGCCGAAGATCCCTTCTGCCGCCGTGGCCGCGTCCGGCCTCATCGGCGGATACGCCACCGCACGCTTCACCCGCCGCCGCGAACTGGGCGGCGCGGTCCTCGCCGCCGCGGGCGCCTGGTGCGCCCGGGACTGGGCCCGCACCGCCGGTCCGGTGCCCGCCGCGGCCCTCACCGCGATCTATCTGGGAGGCTTCGGCGGCTCCCACCCCCTGGCCAAGAGGACCGGCGCCTGGCCCGCCGTCCTGGGAGTGGCGGCCGTGTCGGCGGCCTCCGCCTACGCCGTCTCCGACCGCAGGTCCGAATGAGGCATGTGGGAGCCCCCCGGCCACATGGCCGGGGGGCTCCCACGTGTGAAGGTCAGAACGACCCGTACTCGGGCCAGTCCCCGGTGGGGATCGAGAAGCCGAACGGCTCAGGGAGAAAGATCTTCTCGCCGTAGCGGCCGTCCGCCGCGATCTGGTAGCGGATCCAGCCGTCGGCCAGGGCGTGCAGCGTCCAGGTGCGGAGCTCCTGGTCGATCAGAAGATAGAGCGGAATCCCGGCCTTGGCGTACTGCTTGGGCTTGGTCTCCCGGTCGTTCAGCACGGTGTCGGGGGACTTCGGCGAGGTGACCTCGACGACCAGGGCGATTCCTTCCCGCTCCTCCTGCGCGGTGTGCGCGTCCCGGCGTGTCACTACCAGATCGGGGATGTAGAAACGCCCGCTCTGGTCGGGAAGGTCCCACTGGAAGTTCTCGGAGTGCGTGGCCCAGTTGGTCGTGGTCTGGGAGGTGTAGAAGGCTCCCTTGATGGCGTCGACGATCGACTCGATGATCGACCGATGCTCGAAGCCCGCCGGCGCCATCACCAGCAGTACCCCCTCATCCACGTATTCGACCTTGTGGGTCTCCAGAAGCTGTTCCGCGTAGCTTCGCAGATCCAGAGCACCGTCATCGTGGTTTCCGAGAGAGAGGGCGTGCTCGCTCACTGTGGTCGCCTCCAGTCGCCCTGCTGGGGTCGCTCTCCCCAATGGTGTCACTCCCAGCATGCCGTAGACGGTACGGCCATGCATGTGTAAACGCGGAGCCCCGCCGCGCGTTCGCGCGGCGGGGCTCCGTGGTGTTCGGGGTTCTCAGAGGCCGAGGTCGGCCTCGAAGTTGCCCTCTTCCAGGCGGTGCTTGATGGTGCCCAGGAAGCGGGCGGCGTCGGCGCCGTCGATGAGGCGGTGGTCGTAGGTCAGGGCCAGGTAGACCATGGACCGGACCGCGATGACCTCGCCCAGCTCGGGGTCGTCGATGACGGCGGGGCGCTTGACGACGGCGCCGGTGCCGAGCATGCCGACCTGCGGCTGGTTGAGGATCGGGGTGTCGAACAGGGCGCCGCGGCTGCCGGTGTTGGTCAGCGTGAAGGTGCCCCCGGCCAGCTCGTCGGGGCTGACCTTGTTGTCGCGGGTGCGGGCGGCGACGTCGGCGATCCGCTGCGCCAGGCCGCCCAGGTTGAGCTGGCCGGCGTTGTGGATGACCGGGACCATCAGGCCGCGCTCGGGCACGTCCACCGCGATGCCGAGGTTCTCGACGTCGTGGTAGGTGACCTCGTCACCGTTGATGACCGCGTTCAGCTTCGGGTGCTGCTTGAGCGCCTCGACCGCCGCCAGCGCGAAGAACGGCAGGAACGACAGCTTGACGCCCTCGCGGGCCTCGAAGTCGGCCTTGGCGCGGTCCCGCAGCCGGGCGATCTTGGTGACGTCCACCTCGACCACGGTGGTCAGCTGCGCCGAGACCTGGAGCGACTCGACCATGCGGCGGGCGATGGTCTGCCGGATGCGGGACATCTTCTCGGTCTTGCCGCGCAGCGCCAGCTGCTCG
Organism: Actinomadura kijaniata NBRC 14229; assembly: GCF_001552175.1. Lineage (GTDB taxonomy): Bacteria > Actinomycetota > Actinomycetes > Streptosporangiales > Streptosporangiaceae > Spirillospora > Spirillospora kijaniata. Next base: position 58 of record NZ_BCQR01000062.1, on the reverse strand, counting down.
GCGGGGGCGGCGGCCGGGGCCGGGCGGGCGGCGCGGGCCGGAGCCTGCTGCGCCGGAG
>NZ_BCQR01000061.1 GCF_001552175.1 Actinomadura kijaniata NBRC 14229 | reverse complement strand
GACGACACAGATGTCCGTCGCACTGGCCTGGCTGCTGCAGCGATCACCCAACATCCTGCTCATCCCCGGCACGTCATCGACGGCACACCTGCGCCAGAACATCGCCGGCGCGGGACTCTCCCTCTCTCATGAGGACTTGACCGAGCTGGACGACATCAGCCGCTGAATGCCCCAGAGCTGACCGCTTCACAAGCCACGACCAAAGCCACCGTTCAAGTTCCGGCCCCGGTCACCTTCGCGCGGCCGGGGCCGAAACGGGACGATTCACCCTCGCCTGGATGACTTCAGATCATCAACCGTCAGGAACTTGTGTCACACCGGCGGTGGCAGCTCCCCCCGCGTCGGTGGTCGGGTAGGCGCCGAGGTCTCCCGAGGACCGGGGGTTCCTACACCAAGCCCGTCCGGAAGACCTCGACGTTGCACGACGCTACCCCTGAGCCGGCTTCGCCCGCGCTGACATGAATACGTTCTGCCGCCTTGACGAGCTCGGGCTCGAAGTCACCGGTCAGCGGCTCGCCCCCGGACCATGCGGTTCTCGCGTGCCGGGTCGTCGAGTCCGATCAGTGGTGCCGCCGCTGCGGTTGCCAAGGCGCCGCGTGACACCGTGCCCCGGCCACTGGCGCACGAGCCACTGGGCTGGCGGCCCATGATTTGTGAAGGGTGTTGGTTGATTGGATCGTGTTACTAGGACCTAGGTCGGTGGGTGTTTTATTGAAATAAGCAATCGCCTTTACATTGTATATCACTACAACTGAATGTCAATCTCTGCACTCTGGAGGATCACCCCATGAGTTCGACACCACAAGGGTCCACTTCGCTCTTAACTTCGTTGTCCTCACAGGACCTGATGCGCGCCTGACACTGCGGGCTTCGCGAGATCCAGCGCTACGAGTGGAGGTGGACCGGCGGCAGCACGTCTCAGGAGCCAGGAGCGCATCAACGATGAGTGGTCGACCACAGCCCGCCGCATCAGCTCCGCGATGCGGCGGGCTGCCGTCCACCGTCGGGCCCCAAAATCGGGAAGTTCTGGTAGATGGACTGCCGAGACAACGGCTTCAGAACGGTGCGCAGCGCCCAACCGCTCCTAGCTGTAGGTGAAACTGGATGACAGCGACCAAAAGGCCATGGAGGAACGGTTGTCCGAGCTCAAAGCAGGCCGCTTGACAGGCCCGACAACGCTGGACCACCTTGTTGTTCCTCGAAGAGAGACCACCTTGCACAACCGCCAACTTCCTGAGCGGCCGCCGCGCATTCACCCGCCGACATAAACCGTGCGGCCTTCACGCAGTGCCCGTCGCGCGGCCGGAAGCCGCGGCGCGTCCTCGTCCGGCAGCAGCTTCTTGGCCTTCTCCCACGGGACGAACTGCACGTCGCTGATCTCCTCAGGGCTGACCACCTGGGGGTCGCCGTGCACGACGGGCGCGTGGAAGATCCAGTTCAGCATCGGCGCGGGCCGGTCGCCGCGCGCCGGCATCCAGTGCACCACCAGCAACCGGTCCGGTACGCCGACCGATAGCCCCGCCTCCTCGCCGAGCTCGCGGGCGGCGGCGCGCTGCGGTGGCTCGTTGCGCTTGACCAGCCCGCCGGGCAGCTGCCAGTAGGGACGATAGGAGGGTTTGACCAGCAGCACCGCGCCGTCGTCAGCGGTGCCCTGGTGAACCAGGCAGGCCGCCGACATGAACACGTGCGGGGCACGGGCCCACCACACCGCAGGTTCCACCCACGCGGCCACCGTCCCACCCCTCGCCGTTGCGGAGTCGGTGAGACGGTAGTCGCCGCCGGGTCCGTGCGTCCTCCGGTTGCCGGGATGCAGGCGCGCGGGCGGGCCGATCGTTACCTCAGCCGCGGCCGGTCAGCAGCGCCGCCAGCTTGGGCAGTTCGGTCAGCGCCGACTGGCGGCATACCCGGTCGCCGGCGCGGGCGCCCTCGATCAGGTAGGGCACGAACCGCCCCTCCACGCTGGCGAGCCCCTCGGGGTCCAGGAAGAACACCGACAGGCTGCCCTGGCAGCCAGCATCGCGTCGACCAAGGCAGCCCGGGGATCGACTGGGCCAAAATCGTCGCGGCGCGCTCCGATGAGGCCCTGATCGGGGAGGTTGAGGGAGTCTGGGATGTGAAGCGCTGCCCAGATCGTGATCAGGGAACGGGTTGGCCGAAGGCGGCCCGACAGGTGTGGTCTGTGCAGATTCGGTGTGGAGCCAGAGGTTGTCCTGGTCACTAGCGGCGTGGTCCGGTATGCCGCTTAGGGTGCGGCCTGGGGCCTTGAAGTAGTCGTCAGGAGTGGACATCGAAGATCGTCATCCGCTTCTCGATCAGAAGGTTCTTAAGAAGCCGGGCCGCTGCCGACGTGGTTGACCTTCCAGGGATAACCGGGGGCTGGTTTCTCCAAGGCGGTGAAGACGGTCAGGCGCAATGGAGCACCGCGCCAGCCGTCCCGTCCGGTGGGGACGACGGTGAGGTTCCATTCGCGGTGAGCGGCGTAGGGGGTCTCAGGTTCCAGGTCCCCTTCGGGCTGGTGGGGGGTCAGCGTGACCTTGTTGTAGGCGCGGTGGTCCCACCACTCCTGGGACCACCGGCTGGAGGTGGTGCCGCCGGTCAAAGCGGCGTAGTAGCCGGTGGTCAAGTAGGGGCGGGCGCGCCGGTAGACGTCGGCTTGGCTGCGGTCGGTAGCCGAGTCGGCCGTCCACATCGCGAGCACCGCGGCGCGGGAAACCGCGGTGGCATCGCTGGTGTCGATGGTGTGCGGAGCAGGTAGTTGCTTGGCAGCCCCGTCGGAGGGAGCAACCGACGTAGGCAGCGGCGTCGGTGAAGAGGGCAAGGCTGAAGGAGCTGCCGCCGGTGGGCTCGCAGGGGTGGGGGAGACGTCGGCGCTGGAGCAGGAACTCGTCGCCGCGATGCTCCCGAGGGCCATGGCGGTGGCGGCGAGCTGCACCAGCGGGGACCGGCCCGGTCTGCGCTGGGTCATCGGTCCCGGTCCTTGTTGCCGGGCAGCACCGAGATGTGCACGTGGTCGAAGTGGTTCTGGGTGATGTTCCCCCGGTCGTTCATCGCCCGCCAGCCGGGACGCTGGATGTTCCAGATCTGCTGTTTCCAGATCACGTAGGAGATGTTCAGGCGCCTGGCGTTGGCGACGGTGTAGGAGGCCACGGCGTCGCCGAGCTGGCGGCGGGACTCCGAGGGCATGCGGCCGATGGTGGTCACCATGAAGTCGCAGGCGCGCCCCAGGGCGTGGTCCTGGGCGCCGGCGCCGCTGCGGTAGCAGCCGATGGTGGGGAAGGGACCGTAGCGTTGGTCGAGCTCCTGCACGACCGCGCCCATGGTGGCGGTGATGTTGTTGCCCATCAGCGGGGACTTGCCGCCGCCGGGCCTGCGGCCCAAAGCGTCGCTCGGGCTGCCCAGACCGAGTTTGGCGCGGATGTCGGGCCGGGCCAGCGGGCGGGTGGAGCCCATCCAGTCACGGCGGGTTTTGTAGTTCTGCACGCCGATCGCCGGGCGACAGCTGGCGCACCGAGCAACGATCATGGTGCCTTCGGTGGGGTTGATGACCATGCCGACGTGTCCGGGGTTGTTGGCCGAGGTGCCGGGCCCGGAGTTGAAGAAGACCAGGTCTCCGGGCTGTTCGGTGCCTTTGGTGATCTTCACGCCGAAGGGCCATTGCTGGAAGGTGGTGCGCGGGATGGTGATGCCGACCGCGGCGTAGGCGGCCTGGATGAGGCTGGAGCAGTCCCAGGCGTCGGGTCCGGTGGCGCCGAACACGTACGGCTTGCCGCGCTGGGCCATCGCGAACGCGATGATCTTCTGGACCAGACCGCTGACGTCGGCGGGGGTGCAAGCGGCCGCGTCGGACTGGCCGGTCCCGGCGTCCTGGCCGACCGAGAAGTTGCCGGCGGCGTACTTCTCGGCCCATTGCATGGCCCGGGTGGCATAGCGTTCGGCCTCGGGCCCGGCGCCGTTGTAGCGGCGGATCGCGGTACGCGGGTCGACCTTGAAGTAGCCCTTGTCCTCGATCAGGATGCGAGCGGCAGCAGCAATGGCGTCGGCGGGGTCGTAGATGTCGTAGCGGCCGTCGCCGTTGCCATCGGTCTTGAAGCGGCTCCACATGTCGGTGGCAGCGCCGCCGATGCCGATCTGCATGGGCCCCGCTGCGCCTGCCGAGTTGGCACCCGAGTTGATCCCCGGGTCAACGCCTCGGCCGTGGTCGGACTCCAGCTTGCCCATCGCGGCTAGATACACCCAGGGAATGCGGTACTTGGCTCCGGTGAGCTGGTAGAGCCGCAGGTAGTGGGCGGGGATGGTGGACTCGGCCTCGCGGGAGGCGTTGGGCTGGCGGGCGGAGTCGGGTCCGGTGCAAGCTCCGGCTCTGTCAGCGCCCAGGGCCAGCACCACCAGCAGCATCGCACCCAGCAGCAGCGCCGCCAGCAGCGCAATGACCGCGATGAGCACTTTCGTCACCGCCTGCACGACTGATCCCCCGTAACGTCTATCGCTCTCCACGAGCGGGTGATCATCTAAGCAGGAGTTTGGCACCCCTGGTCAAGAAGTGTCACAACAGTGGTCATTCATCCCGCTAAGATCACCACGCCACGTTGATCACTTCGGGGAGGTGACATGAACGTGCGCATGCTCGCTTCGCCACGAAGCGCCGCCGCGTCCACCGAGTCCACCGCGTCGGCTGCGGGCGAGGTCTCTGCCAGCGAGGCGTTGTTCAGCCGGTATGTGCTGATCGGAACGCACGGCGGTGCTGGCACCTCGACTTTGCTGCGGTTGCTGGACCCTCAAGGTGAGGGCGTCTTCACCGAGTGGCGCAAAGGTCAGCAGGCCCCATCTGGACGGACGCCGCTGCTGGTGGCGCGGTCCACTCCCAGCGGGATGCTGACCGCCGCCGGCTGGGTCGCCAACTGGCGGCCCGGCGTGGCCCGCCCGGCACTGGTGGTGGTGGCCGATGCGCCTTTCCGGCACCCGCCCGCGGTGCGGTTCCGGCGACGTGCGCTGCAGTCGCAGGTGACCGCGGTGATCGACGTGCCGTACCTGTATCGGCTGCGGTATGTCGATGATCCCGCCGAGGCGCTGAGCGACCGGAAGGTCGCCGCCGCCGTCCGGAGACTGCACCGGCGGCTGGCCGAACTCCCCTTTCCCTTCGTCCCCCCTGTTGGAGCACCGTGATGCTGCTGTCATTGGCCGTCCGTGTCGAGAACGCTCTAGCTGCACTGGCCGCACCGGATGACCCTCCGCCCGGCGGTGGCCTGCTGGACAACCCTGCCCCCAGAGCACCTGGTGGCCTGGCCGATGTGGCCCAAGACTGGCTTGCCTGGGGCAAGTGGGGATGCCTGCTCGCCGGTGCCCTGGGGCTGCTGTACTGCGCCGGACAGATGGCGGTGGGCCGCCGTAACCGCTCGCACATGGCCGGAGAGGGTGCCGCCGGGATTCCCTGGACGGTGGCGGGCTTGTCGCTGGCGGCGATGGCGGTGCCGTTGGCCACCTCGGTGATGACAGGCGTCGGTAGTTAGGCGGCGTCTTGATGACCTCTGCCCAGCAGATCAGGGACGCCGTCCGACGTCGCCAGCGCCGCACTCGCCTGCTGTTTGGCACCGTCGGATTGTTGGTGGTGGTCCTGGCGGTCTCGGTGGTGATGTCGGGCGGGGGCACCTCTGGACCGGCTCCCTCGTCATCTGCACCGGCATCTCGGCAAGGGGGCGGAGTGTCGGCCCAAGGCGAAGTGACCCTGCCCGGCGCCGCCGAACTCGCCGACGGCAAGTTCCCCGTCCGCTTCCCCCACACCCCCCACGGCGCCGTGGCCGCGATGGTGGCCATGCTGAACAACAGCTGGACCATGGACGTCCAGCACAACCTCAAGGCCGCGGACATCTACGCCCAACCTGCCAGCCGTGAGAAGGCCCGGCTGGCGGCCGAGCCTTCGGCGCAGCGGCTGCGCGAGGGCATCGGGCTCCCCCTGACCGGAGGGGTTCCCGACGGGGCTTACTCCACGGTGACGCCGCGCGGAGTCAAGTGGCAGGCCCTGGGCCCTGACCGGGTCAGGGTGGCGGTGATGGTCCGCTTCACCGCGGCCGCCAGCTCCCAGACCACTCCGGTCGTCCGGGATTTCGCGATGTCCTCGGACTGGCTCTGGGACCCCGCCGTCCGTAGCGGCGACTGGGTGTTGAGCCTGGATCAGGTCGATGAATTCACCCCCGACCTCGCCGAGCCCGGCACTGCCCGGTTCAAGGAGTTGGGCTGGCTGGCGGTCCAGCGATGAAGGGGCGGCCGGTGTCATTCCGCATCGCTGCGCGTTCGGGCAGATCGTGGTCAAGCCGGTTCGCCGGGACGATGACAGCGCTGATGGCGGCCGTGCTAGCCGTGCTGGCCGTGGGCCCGACCGCAGCATCGCCTGGACCGGTCCCAGCGCCGGCCCCGATCAGCCAGCCGATGGCGGTCGTTGCGCCCACTGGTACTCCAGGGCCAAGCCCCTCACCCTCGACGCCCCCGCCTCCCGGCCCGTCCACAAGCCCGTCCCCGGCTCCGTCGGGTTCCCCTTCGGCCCAGCCCCCGGGCGCCAAGGAGTGCCTGCAAGGCGTGCTCCCGCCGCTGATTGATCCCACCGACCCCGAGCGGTCTCGGCGGGAGGCCGAAAAGTGGCGCAACAAGTTGAAGGAGTGCGTGAAGAAGGGGCAGGACGCCGTGACGCCGCCCAGCCCCACCGATGTGGTGAACGGCGGGGTCAACGCGATGTTGTCGTCGCTGGCCGAAGGGGTGGCCAAGGCTGTCACCGACATGGTCCGCGTGACCATGACCGGGTGGCTGTATGCGCCCTCGATCCAGATCGACAAGGACTCGGGGGTCGTCCAGGTCAAGCCCGACGTCCGGCAGCCCGACGGCAAGAAGGGCGACGAGCTCTACAACGGTGGGTGCATGCGGCCGCTGCCCAATGTCCCGCTGAACACCGCGCCGCCGTCCAGTGGCCCGGTGGGGTCGCAACCGGCCAGTGTCGGTCCTTCGACGTCATCGGCGCCGGGGGGTGCCTGCGACCCCAAGGCCAGCTCGATGAGCCAGATCTCGAGCCTGGGGGTGCAGGGTGTGATGGCCAGCATCGGCGCGCTGGTGGCGGCGCTGCTGTTGATCGTGCAGGGGATGCGCACCGCCTTCTCTCGCAAGGGCACTCACGTGATGGAGGCGGTGCGAGGGTTGTTGGTGGCGGCGGTGATGGCGAGCGCGGGCTTGCTGCTGCTGAACACGTTGCTGGTCTTCAGCGATCTGCTGACCGGCTGGATCCTGGACAGCTCCCTGTCCAAGGGGCTGGAGGCCCGGGTCACCACGATGATGGGTCTGTCGGTGGCCACGTTGGGGCCGGTCCCGGTCATCCTGTTGGGCGTGGTGGTGTTCACCATCGCGGTGGTGCAGCTGGTGATGCTGTTCATCCGCCAGTCGGCGATCCCGGTGCTGGCGATGCTGATGCCGGTGGCGGCCGCCGGACAGGTCGGCGGCCAGATCTCCCGGCAGTGGCTGGTGCGGCTGTGGACCAGCCTGTTCGCAATCGTGCTGTACAAGCCGCTGGCGGCGCTGATCTTCGCGGTGGGGTTCTTGGAGACCGGGCAGGGCCAGGGGATCTGGGACGTCATCCGAGGCGCCACCACGCTGGTGCTGGCGATCTTCGCGTTGCCGACGCTGATGAAAATCTTCACGCCGATCGTTGGGCAGGAGGTGTCGATCGGCTCGCACAACCTGTCGCTATCGGGGTTCGTCAGCGGGTTCGCCGAGGGCGGCATGGCCGGGTTCGGCCTGCTGGGCGGCGGCAAGAGCAGCGAGGGCAAGGACGGCGGTGACAAGGGCGGCGGCGGGGTGACGCCCACCGACCCGGCCGCCTACGAGCGGGTCGGGCTGCCGGGCAAGGAAGCCCTGGGCGCTGGAAGCGTGGGCTCCTCCAGCACGGCAGGAGCAGTGGGCGCTGCCGTCCCGGCGGTCGGAGGTGGGTTGCTGCTGGCCGAGAAGGCCGGTGAGGTGGCCAACCAGGCTGCCGACCGGTTCGACCAGGCCGTCGCCCAAGGAGCTGACGCCTTCATCGGCGGTGACGGGGTCGCGCCGGCGGCCGGTAGTTCCCCCAACGACGCGGGCTCAACGTCACAGCCTGGCTCCCAGCAGGGGCTCGGCGATGCGGCCGCTGACCTGACGCCCATGCCGTATGACCCGCGCGATGACCAGGAAATGGACCAGCGGCGTCAAGGGCCGCCCGAACAAGGAGAAACCAGCAGGTGAGCGCGGTGCGTCCCGACGGCTACGGCGACTGGCGAGTCTCGCGGTCCATGGGGCTGGGCGGCATGGACACCCGGCAGACCGTCATGGTGGTGGCCGCCGTGGTCGTCCCGGTGTTCACCTTCGCCTACATCGGAATGACGGCGGGTCTGGTCACCCTTGGCCCGGCGCTGGTGCTGGGGGTGCTGGCGGTCTCGCGGCGCGGCGGGGTGTTGCTGATCGACCTGGCGGTGGCGCGGCTGCGCTGGCAGCGAGCCCACCGGCGCGGTGAGACCACCTACCGGGGTCAGGCGTTCGCCGAGGTTCCCCGCGCTTGGGACCTTCCGGGAGTGCTGGCGCCGCTGCGGCTGGTGAATGTGGAGGAGCCGGGACGCGGCCAGGTGGGGGTGGTGTGGAACCAGGCGACCGGGCGCATGTCGGCGACGCTGTTGTTGTCCCCGGCCGGGGCGCTGCTGGCCGACCTGTCCACCATCACCACCCAGGTTGCCTCCTGGGGGCATTTGCTGGCGTCGCTGGCCGACGACGACAGTGTGCTGCACGCCGCGGTCACCATCGACCTGGTGCCCGAGGCCGGTACCCAACTGGCCGATCACATCGCCGAGCGGATCGTTCCGGATGCTCCCCGGCTGGCCGCCGAGGTGCTGGAGGAGCTGGTGGCCGCCGCGCCGGGCGGAGCCTCGCAGGTGCGGGCGCGGCTGACGTTGACGGCCGATCCGGTCCGTGGCGGGCGTGGTGCGCGCTCGGCGCTGGAGTCGGCGGCCGAGGTCGCGCGGACGCTGGGCGCGTTGCCGATCACCGCTGCTGGAGCCGAGGTCCTGCGCCGGGCCACCACCGATGACCTGGTCCGGATCGTGCGCACCGCGTTCGACCCGGCCGCCGACGCCGCCTCGGCGACGGCCTGGCGGGATCTGGAGTGGGCCGAGGCCGGGCCCGTTGCGGCCGAGGAGCACCTGGATCACTACGAACACGACGGCGCCTACAGCATCTCCTGGGTTCTGCTGGCCGCCCCACGCCAGCGGGTCGCCCACGACGTGCTGTTTCCGTTGTGCAAGCCGGGCCGCTTCGCCCGCCGCGTGACGATCATGTACCGCACCCTGTCGCGGGAAGAAGCCGGAGCGACTCTGGAGCGTGAGGCCAACGTGGCCGCCGCACGCGAGTACGCCCGCCGCAAGTCCAAGCGTGACCCCACCGCCCGCGAGCACGCCGACCGGGACCGGGCCCTGCGCGCCGCCCGCCAAGAGGCCCGCGGCGCAGGTCTGGTCCAGTTCGCGATGTATGTCACCACCACGGTGACCGACCCGGCCGACCTGGAGGAGGCGCGCCGCGAGGTCGAGCGCGCGGCCGGTGACTGCAAGCTGAAGCTCCGGGTGGCCCGCGGCGGGCAGGCGGCGGCGTTCGCCGCCGGCCTGCCGGTGGGCCTGTTCCCGCCCGACGCGTAACCGGGAGCCCCAGGTGTTCTCCAAGTCCGCCAACAAGTCCGGCAAGAAGTCCGTCCGGCGCCCTGCGGCGCCCTCTGACCCACGCAACCACGGTGAGGCCGAGCGGCCGCCCGCGCTCAACCCCAAGGTGATCGCGCCTCGGCGGGGCTGGCCGGGACCAGCGGGCGGACGCGTCGCGCACGTGGAGTCAGGATCGGTGTATCTCGGCACCACCACCGAGGTCGCTGGCCTGTTCCCGTTCCTGCAGGCCAGTGGACTCCCCACCGAGGGGGTGCCGATCGGCCCGGATCTGTACACCCACGAGATGGTGTGCCTGGACCCGGCCGGATGGGTGGGCCGACTCACCTCCAACCCGGGCATCTGGATCCAGGGTCAGCCCGGGGTCGGGAAGGCATTGGATGTCGACACCCCGATTCCGACCCCTTCGGGTTGGACACGGATGGGTGACTTGCGTGTCGGCGACCACGTCTTCGACGACAGCGGCCGTCCCACCCCCGTTGTGGCGGCCTCCCCGGTCTGGACCGGTCGCCGGTGTTTGGAGGTCGTCTTTTCCGACGGCTCGAGCCTGGTGGCCGACGCCGAGCATTTGTGGGTGACCGAGACTGCGGCCGATCGCCAACGCCGCCATGGCGAGCGCTTGCGGCCTGCTCGGCGGCGCGCTGTGGGCAACGCGCAAGAGTTGGCGGCTCTGAGAGTCGCGCAGGAAGCGACACCGTCAGGCAGTACCACCACGATCATCGCACTTGCGCGGGAGCTGGGATGGAGCGACAGCGGCCGCGACTGGGACCTGCAGCGCGTGTACCGCTGGACGAGCGATCTACAGACGGCTGCGAAGGGACCGGGCGGCAGGAGGCTGCTCGACCGGACCCAGGTGCTGGAGCGGTTGCTAGAACGCATGTCGACCTCGGCGCACGACCAGCGCGATCGCGTCCTGGGCAAGGGGCCGGTGACGACCGCGCAGATCGCCGACACATTGCGCACTGCGGGCGGCAAGGTCAATCACGCCATCCCGGTCTGCCCCCCGGTGCAGACCCCGCCCGCCCAGCTCCCGATCGACCCCTATGTGCTGGGCGCCTGGCTGGGCGATGGACATACCGACACCGCCCGGATCACCACCACCGACCCGCAGATCGTGGCCTTCATCGAGGCGGCCGGGTACACCGTCGCCAAAAGCTCAGGCGGACCGTATTGCTACACGATCCACGGTCCGGTCAAGGCCCGGTCCCGACCCGACATCACCTGCCCGCGGTGCGGCCAGCAGGTTCGGGCGCGCCACCACCGGCAGCGGTACTGCTCGCGCAGCTGCGCCGCCCGGTCCTCCATGGGCGATCAGACCACCTCAGTCTGGGCGCGTTCTTGTGCCCGGTGCGGCACCGCTCTGGCACGAACCTCTACCGGCGAGGTCTGTTGGAGCTGCTGGACGACCGGCACGCTGCGCGGGCAGCTCGCACGGCTCGGCGTGCTGGGAAACAAGCACATCCCCCAGCTCTACCTTCGGGCCGCGCCCGAGCAGCGCCGTGCCCTGCTGGCGGGACTGCTGGACACCGACGGAACGGTCTCGCCAGGCGGGCAGGTCCAGTTCACCACCACCAACCCGCGGTTGGCCGAGCAGGTGCATGAGCTGGTGTGCTCGTTGGGGATGCGGCCGACGCTGCGCCAGGGGCGGGCCCGGCTTTCCGGACGGGATTGTGGTCCCAAGTGGACGATCGGTTTCACCACCGGCGAACCGGTGTTCCGGCTGTCCCGCAAACGCGTCGCCCAGCAGCAACGCGCCCGGCACGGCCAGGGAACCTCGTCCTCAGTACGGACCCGTCTGCGGTACATCGTCGACGTACGACCGGTGGAGTCCCGCCCCGTGCGGTGCATCCAGGTCGCCACCGACAGCGGGCTGTTCCTGGCGGGCCGCTCCTTCATCACCACCCACAACTCCGCCATCACCAAGCGCCTGTGCCTGGGCCTGACGGCGTACGGCTACATGTTGCTGTGCCCAGGAGATGTCAAGGGTGAGTACCGCGACCTGGTGCAGGCGCTGGGCGGGCAGGTGGTGCGGATCGGCCGCGGTCTGGACCGGATCAACCCGCTGGACGCCGGGCCGTTGGGTCGCCGGTTGGCGTCGCTGCCGGCGCGAGAGCAGCAGCGGCTGCTGGCCGAGGTCAACGGACGTCGCAGCGAGCTGGTCCACGCGCTGCTGGCGACGACCCACGGGTTGGGGCGGCGGCCGGTGGCCTCAGAGTCCACCGCGCTCAACACCGCGATCCGCATCGCGGTGGACAAGACGATCGGGGTCGATCCGACCATTCCGGACCTGGTGGGGATGCTGCGAACGCCTCCCGATGAGCTGATGGGCAAGCTGATGGCGACGACCCAGGAGGAGTACGTCGCGCTGACGCGGGAGCTGGTGACGGCGCTGGAGAACCTGTGCGACGGCCCGCTGGCAGGGCTGTTCGACGCCCCCACCACCACGCCGTTGGATCTGGATGCCCCGGCTGTCAGCGTGGACCTGTCGCAGCTGCTGACGGCCGGGGACACCGTGGTGGCCGCCGGGCTGTTGGCGACCTGGGCCTACAGCTACTCGGCGCTGGACACCGCGCGCGCGTTCGGGATGGCCGACCGTCCGGTGGTGCTGCCGCTGGATGAGTTGTGGCGGGCGCTGCGGGCCGGGCCGGGGATGGTGGAGGCGATGGACGCCATCACCCGGCTGAACCGGGCCAAGGGTGAGGTGTCGATGCTGGTCACCCACTCCTTGGGTGACCTGCAGGCGCTCCCGACCGAGGAAGACCGAGCCAAGGCGCTGGGGCTGATGGAACGGTGTGACATCACGGTCCTGGCGGCCATGCCCGCCTCGGAGCTAGAGCGTTTCTCCCAGCAGAAGCCGCTGACCGACCGGGAGCGGAAGCTGGTGTCCTCCTGGGCCGCGCCGACGGCGACCGGAGTGGACGGCACCGCCCAAATCCATCCGGGCCGCGGCAAGGCACTGATCAAGATCGGGCACCGGGTCGGAATCCCCGTCCGGTTGCGCCTGACCGAGGTCGAACGGCGGCTGTTCGACACCGACGGCGCGATTCGGCGGCAGATCAGAGAGCAGCAGCAATGAGCGGGTCCGGCGGGCACGGCGCAGGCAATGCCGCCCCATGGTTGATCTTGAGCGTCATGGGCGGCGGCGCGGCCGTGGAAGCGGTGGTCTGGCTGGGCGGCAGTCTGGGCGCCCTAGCTTCGGGAGCGGGATGGAATCCGCCGTCCTTCAGTGTGGCCACGTTGTTCACCCTGGTGCGCAGTGGGCCTGAGGCGCTGTGGCCCGGAGTGGGGGCGGGCTGGCTGTGGAGCGGCATCGCGGTGGTGGCCGCGGTACTGGTCGCGATCGCCGTTGCGGTCGCTCGATGGGTGTGGATGCGGTCGTCGGGAATCGCGGGCCTGGCCCGCCGCCGGGAGCTGGAGGCATTGACGGTCAAGGGCCTCACGCGGCGCGTCAAGGGTCTGCGTCCCAGCCTGGCGCACGAGGCGGAGATCGATCCCGACCAGGTGGGAATGCTGCTGGGCGAGCTGGAGCCCGACGGCCTCGAGCTGCGGGCTTCCTGGGAGGACGTCATTTTGGCGTTCATGGCGCCGCGGTCGGGTAAGACCACCGCGTTGGCGGTTCCGATGGCGCTGCGCGCACCGGGCGCGGTGCTGCTGACCAGCATCAAGCCTGATGTGTATGCGGTGACGCGCGCTGCGCGGGCCCGTCGTGGCACGGTATGGGTGTTCGACATGCAGGGCATCGCCCACACGCAGCAGGGCATGTGGTGGGACATGCTGGCGCAGGCGCGCACGCTGGAGGGAGCGCGCCGGTTGGCGGGGCACTTCATCACCGCCAGCGTCGATGCCGCCAGCCGTCGCGACTTTTGGTTCTCGGCCGCCGGTAACACCCTCACCGCGCTGTTCTATGCGGCGGCCTGCACCGGTCGCACCGTCAACGACGTGCTGGTGTGGCTGGCGCAACCCGCCGACCGCACCCCGGTCGATCTGCTGAACGACATCGGAATGACGGCGCTGGCGCACCAGTTGGAAGGCACCATCAACGGCGCTCCTGATACCCGCGACGGCATCTATGAGACCGCACGCCAGTGCGTGGCGTGCCTGCTGGACCCGCAGATCGCCGCCTGGGTCACCCCGCAGCCGCACCTGGAGCAGTTCGTCCCCGACCAGTTCGTCGACTCGCGCGACACGCTGTACCTGCTGAGCGAGAACAGCGGCGGCTCGGCCACCGGCGTGATCGCCGCATGCACCGATGCGGTGTTGCGTGCCGGGACGGCGCGGGCCTCACAGCAGGGCGGACGGATCGACCCGCCGCTGGTGGCGGTGCTGGACGAGGCCGCCAACATCTGCCGGATCGAGGATCTGCCCGATCTGTACTCCCACCTGGGATCGCGCGGGCTCGTCGTGCTCACGATCCTGCAGTCCTTCCGGCAGGGCGCCAAGGTGTGGGGAGAGATCGGAATGGACGCGCTGTGGTCGGCGGCCACGATCAAGGTGCTGGGTGCCGGCCTCGACGACGCCGACTTCACCGAGAAGGTCTCCCGCCTGATCGGCGACCACAAGGTCCCCGAGCTGACCGTCTCTCACGGATCAGGTGGAAGGTCCACCAGCATCACCCGGCGGATGGAACGCATCATGCAGGCGGCCGACATCCGCGCACTCCCCAAAAGCACGGCGTTGCTGTTGGCTACCGGAGTGCGTCCCGCGCTGATCCGGCTGCGCCCCTGGTACGCCGAGCCCGACGCCGATGAGCTGTCGCGCGCTGAAGCAGCCGAGACCAAGGCGATCACCGTGCGGGCCCGCTCGACCTCGACTGAATCGGAGCGGCGGCTATGACCGTCCCCTCCTCGCCTGGACCGGACGCTGACGGTCCCCCGCAGCAACCAACACCGCAGGCTCCTACGGAGACGCCGGCGGGCTGGGACGCGCAGTTCGACCTGGTGGAAGAGCTGGCCGAGCAGGTGGCCGACCTGACCCACACGCTCGACGAACACACTCTGGCCCTGGCCGACCATGCCACTGCGATCGAGGCTCTGCAGGCCGCCGCCTCCTCCGGTGCGCCGCAGCTGGACGATGACGACGCGCATGAGCACGACCGCGAACCGGAGAAGCAACAGGGAGCTCCGCCGTTCATCCTGCTGTATGACGTCGACAGCCCCGAAGAAGAAGCCGAGCTGACCGCGCTGGACAACTGGGTCGCCGTGGTCCTGGTACCGACCTACATCACCCAGGTCACCTCCCGCCAGCCATGGTGCGCCCGCTGGTGGGAGCATCCCGAGGCGGTGGCGCGACTGCACGCGCTGTGGCTGGCCTGGCAGGAACTCACCGACGAGCACGCCTCCGGGCACACCGGTCCCAGCATCTGGCACACCAACCACCTGGACCCGGCCATGGCACGGCTGCGCGACCCGAGCGGCCCTTTCCAGAGCTGCATGATCGACCCCAAAAAACCCACGCATCGCCCGAGTCCGTCAGTGCCCGTGGAACGTTACGAAGAGCGAGCAGCAGGCCGTCAGGCAACGCCCTTGGCGAGGCTTTGAGCGCGGGCTGAGCGATCAGGGATGGGATGTCCTCACGCCGAGGCGGCCATCACTGACCCTTCTGGCGTGGGCGCGCGGGCGTTCGGCTTCTCCGAACACCAAGAACTTCTCGGGCCAACCGGAGACGACAAATTCCGTGTCAGGAAGAACGATGCTCAGCAAGTCACGTCGCAGGCTCACCGACGTTGGCCGTGATCACGTGGTGGGGATGGAGGCATGGGGGGCTTCTGATCACGGGAGAGCGCCGAGGAAGCTGGACGACCGGCACTCGGAGTGGGCGACGCCCCACGAGGGGACCGTGACCGTGATGCCTGGGCTCTTGAGGCCGGGCGTCCGGCCTGCCTCTGGTTGGACTCGGTGGCGGCGGGATTCCGCGCGGGGGACGCCGACTCGGACCGCGAGGACGGGAACGGGGTCGACGTGGGGCTCTGCGGCCCAGAGGAAGTGGGCGGGGTGCCGTCCTGCACGATCGAGCGTGCCTGTTCCATCAGGGACTGCCGGACGGCGGTGGTGCGAGGGTCGCGGGTGCGTTGCCTGGCTTCCTCTTGCGCAAGTGTGTCGAGCGCGAGCTGTGCCGCTTTGGGGTGGCGGCTTTCCAGTAGCAACTGGGCGTAGCTGTTGACCAGCACAGCCGGACTGCCTAGGCGTTCGCGTGCGGCCACTGTGAAGGCCATGTGGGCCCGGCTGAGCAGGCCCTCAAGATTCCCGAACGCCGCCAGCGCACGTGCGGCGTTGAGGTAGGCGCTGAACCTGAGGTCGGCAGGCTGGTCGGCGCCAAGTCGCTCCTCGAGCCGGTGGAGGAGCCTTAGCGTCTGGGTCTGATCTCTGGCGGTGACGTGTGCAGGAAGCAGCTCGACGGCGATGCGCAATCCGGGGGTTCCCCATGCGCCTGGCCGCCTGCGCCACTGCCCGATCTGCTCCAAGGCCTGGCGACCGAAGGCAATGGCGGAGTCCGGGGACCCTGCTTTGTGGAGGCAGCGCACCGCGCCGGCCGCCGCATCGCCCCACCATCGGTCCGAGGGGGTGAGCTGTTCGGTCAGCGATCGGTACTGATGGGCGGCGGCGTCGAAGTCACCGGCCATCTCCCACGCCTCGGCTCGGCCGTGGAGTGCGTCGTTGCGTACGGTGGGAAAGGTGGCGGCCAGGGGGTTGTCTGCAACGGCGGTGAAGTCCTCCACGGCCTGTCCGGGCCGGTTCTCATAGAGGGCATCCCTGGCAGTGGATAGGTCAATGTGGAGTTGCTGGTATTCCTCTTCCGAGATGCCATGGGAGAGATATATCGCGGGGCACCCTAGCCGTTCAGCCAGCGCTTCGATCTCTCGGGAGGTCGGGGCGTATTTTCCATGTTCCAGCCGCGATATCTGACTGGAGTCCATTCCCGGAGGGGCTGCCTGCCGTTGTGTCATTCCCTGTTGCGTACGCAGGTCATGGACCCGCCTCCCGATGGCCTCCGGCGAGCCGTCAGGACCCAGGTCGGTCATCGATCGATACCTTTCCAGCCACTTGCCCGTGATTCATCGAACAACGTTCAAGGTCACGCCATGGCATCTTGCCCCGAATTCCAATATGGATTAGCATCCATCTGCCGGAATGTTGATTTGGCGGGCAGGGGAGAGGCGTGCCGGGAAGACCTGTGGCCATCGGGGAGCTGTACATGGACGGCCGTACCGAATGGCGGGAGGGCAGCCATCTCACGATCACCAGGGCAGCGGTGGAGATTCAACTGTTCCGCCGGTTGCCTTCGCGCGAGCTGATCGAGGCGGTCCGCTCCGCTCCCGTCCGCTTCATGTGGGTCGATAGCCCTGGTGTCGCCATGGTGCGCCTGTTCTTCTCCCAGCAGGAGCGTCCGCACGAGTCTGCATGGTTCGACATCATCTACACCCCGCGCACCGAGATGATCGGTCGTGGGCGGCCGCCCGGTGTTCCGGGACAGCCGATCACGGTCGTGGTGACCCTGGTCGATGCGGCGACGGGAAGGGTGGCCGCGGTGCGCACCTCGACCTGGCCGGTCGAGGATTCGGACTTCGTCCGCGCACGTCTGGAAGGCGAGCTTGCCAAGGATTCCTCGCCTTCCGCCGAGCGCGCCTTCATCCACAGTGTCCGGGGCGGGGACATGGGCTTCGCGCACGGCCGCGCCTGGTTCGCCCGCTCGTGAGCACCTCGTCAGCAACGCTCTGGAGGCAGGAACAGTAAGCACGGCCGCGCCCGCCGGCCCCACCAGATGCCCTACCCGTTGCCCTGTCATCGGCGACGCCGTGCCGGGCGGGAGGCCGTCAAGGGAAGGCTCCGGGGAGCGGCCGGCGGCAGGGTGGTCTGGCGCGGTTGAGGCGCAGCGTCATGGTGGGCGGCCAAGCCTTCCTGCCGCATCGCCTCGGCCAGGGCCTGCTGCTCGGCACCGGGGTCTTCAGCCAGGTGGTGCTCGTCGGTGCGGCCACGCTCGGCGTCGGCGGCGGCGCGGGCATGGTCGGCCAGTCCCATCTCCTTCGCCGGCGGCTCCTCCTCGGGGAGAGCGGGGAGGGGGTGGGCGGCAGGTGCCGGGAGCGCAGCGGGCTCGGCAGCATCGTTCCAGGCCGTGGTGTTGGGGTGAGGGCCGAAGAGCCGTTGCCCCAGCAGTCGCAGGGCGCGGCGCGGTCGCGAAGACATGATCAGTTCCCGGGGAGGAAGGCGCGGGCCACAGGGAGTTATCGCCGTGCGCTGTGGCCGTGGTGTCGATCGTGCGGCGCTGGAGAGGGGCGGGGTGCCACCAGTCGATCACCAGCGGCCGGAGCCGGCGCGGTTCCTTGGGTGGAACGGGAGCGCGCGCCCTGATGACGGGTCGAGGCGTTGGCGTCGTCGTTCGGGCTGGGGGACTGCGTCAGGGTCTTGATCCTGGCGATGAGGACCTGGGTGGGGGAGACCACGCCGGTGAAGTCGCGTTGCGTGACCGCGTGGCGCAGCAGCGCCGGGACGTGGCGGCCCTGGCGAGCGGCGACCTGGATGTGGTCGTGCAACGCGGGCCAGGCCGGATCCTGAACGATCTGGCGCATCGACGGCGCTTCGGGAACGCCGTGGAACGCCTGGCCCAACGCGGCCTTGCTGCCCTCCTGGCCCACGGGGCTCTCAAGGTGGCGAAAGATGACCGAACGCAGAACCCCGGCTTGAGGTAGAGGGCTGAAGGGTGCAGGTCTGGGCTCGTTGGCGAGTCGGTCGCGTAGGTGCTGAACCACGTTGATGCCCAGAGCCTCAGCGCGCGACATCCGGTCCATCAGGCCGGGGTCGCCGAGCAGTTGGGCGGTGGTGCCGGGCTGCACGTAGCCGTCCAGAGCGCGGTTGAGCGTCTCCAGGTGATGGGCTTGGCGGGCGCCGAGTGGCGCTGTTGGCGCAGGCGGCGTCGCCGAGTCGGCCGAAGGGGTCGGCGGCGCGGTGGTGAAGGTGGCTTCTTGCCCCGGTGCGCTGGGGGCGGGCGGAGCTCCCTGGGGAGCTGTGGCGGTGGGAGCGGAGGGCGTCTGCGCGGTAGTGAGGTCAGACCGCAGGTGGTTGATCATGTGCTCGGCTGACGAGGTGTTGGCGGGGATGAAGGGAGCATCAGTCAGCAGCACGGCAGGGTCATGGCCGTCGCGGCGGGCCTGTTGGAGCAGCTCGGCCAGTTGGGGCCAGCGGGGGTCAGTGAGCACCCGCTCGGAGGCGGCGCTTTGCCCATGGGTCGAACCGCTGAGGGCTTGCTGAACGGCTTGGCGCAGGGCCGGGTCGTGGGCGGCGGTGCTGGTGGGGGTGGGGCGGTCGCCACCCAGGATCTGGGCGGCCTGACGCAGCAGCGGCAGAGCTTTCTCGGCGGCGGCCTGCTCGGTCTTGAGGTTTTGCAGTTTGTACCAAGAGATGGCGGCCTCGATCGCTCCGGCAGCGGCGATGGTCAGCAGCGCCAGGGCGGCGATGTCGCGGCCTTTGCCCAGAGACTGGGCGGCACCGTCCAGAGCCTGGGTCGACAGACGCAGCCCGAAGCTGAGCTGGTCTTGCACACGCGCCATGCGGACGCGGGCCGCGCGCTCGTACTCAGAGGCGCCAGCTTGAAGGAGGTCACGGACGCGGTCAGGGGCGTGGTTGGCGATGACGGTGAGGGTGTCGCCGAGCTGTTGAGCGTACGCGGCGCGACGCTGGTCGTCCGAAGCCTGTGCCGGGGACGGCTGCTGGGATGGTTGCTGGTGCTGAGCCTGCGCGTCGGGCTGGCCCTGGATCGGCTCAGACCCCTCGGGTCCGTCAGTCCCTGGGCGGGGGACGGACGCGGCGGCCTGCACCGGGGGAAGGTCCTGCTGGCCGTCGTTGCGGCGCGGGGTGTTGGGACCGGCGGTCTGCTGCTCGGGGATCTCCGCCGCGCTGTGACCTGCCTCGGCGGCCTGGACTGGCTCCGTCCTCGGATCCGTCCTCGGCTCAGTGTTCGGTTCGGTGATCGAGACGGTGGGCTGGGGAGCCGCAGTGAGCAGTGAACCCGCGATCGGAGGTGGCGGCGAGGTGAAGGAGGTGGTGATCTGGTCCAGGGCGCTGGCGGTGGAGGTCGCGGCGGTTTCCGCCGCGGTCTGCGGATCCACGCCGTCGGGGCCGCCGCCTGCGGTGGTTCCAGCCGCAGGCGCAAGGCCCTCGGCGAGCCGTTGGGCGATCAGCGGTGACACAAACCGCTCTTGGATCCGGGGCAGCGTCAAGTCGGGAGCACCCAGCCAGGCGGCGGGGTAAAAGCGTTCGGGGATGCCCTCAGGCGCCGGCAGCGCCAGGGCGTAACCGCCAGGCAGGGGTCGCGCGTTTTGGCTCGTGCGGCGCTCGACACGCAGCCCTTGGTCTTGGAGTCTGGCGAAAAAGTCTTCGGTGTCGCGGGCAGCGGCCGCGGCCCGGCGGACGTACTGGTTCAGAATGCGGCGCTCGGGAAGGTCCAGGCCGAGTTGACGGGCGCGGGTGATCTCGCTGCGGGTGATTTCGCCGTGGGTGATTTCGACGTCGGGGGAGGAGCCGCTGTCCACAGGCGGGCCGTCCTTTCTGCCGTCACAGATGCATGTGAGAGGTCACCGTGTCCGGCGGTGATCATGGCGGTGGTCGGGTTGAGAGCCCGGCGCCGGCGGGGTCGAGGGACGTTGGGGCCCTGGGCGGGGGCTGGGAGCAGCTCCGCGGGACGAACGTGCCAGGGCGGCAGCCGCTCTCCCAATCGTCGGCGGCAATGCGGAAAGGGTGCCGGGCTGGGTGATGCGGATCGTCATACCGTCGCTGGCGAACCGGTTCTGTTCGCGGGCCGCCATCTCCATCGCCAAGGCGGTCAGCGTGCCTTGGGCGTTGCCGCCGCGAACGGTCGCTGCCCATTGGTGGCGCAGTTGGGCATCGCTCAACTGGGCGTAGGGGCGTGCCGCTTGGGTTCCGGCGTTGGTCCGGTCGATGGCGATCAGCGCGGTGGCCAGCTCATCGCGCACCATGATCTCGGCGTTCAGGCGGCCCACCGAATGTCCACCGAGTTCTGGCTGCGCCGGGTACAGCGTGTGGATGAGGGGTTCGGGAGCCATGCGGCCGCCGTAGGCGTCGCGGCCTTCGTCGAAGGCCTTCCTGCCGTACTGCCAGCGCAGCGCGTTCTGGTTGACCGCGGTCTGCCGGTCCACCTCCACCGAGACCACCAGTCGTTGTCCGTAGCCCTCACGGCGCAGGTTCCCCAGCAGCCGTTGCGCGTGGCCCAGGTCGCGCATGGTGCCGTCGTACAGCAGGTTGTAGCCCTGGCTCCGGGCCCACCGTTCAAAGGCGCTGTTCAATGTCGAGGACTCGCGGTGCACCAGGGCCGCCATCTCAGCGGGGGCCAGTCGGGGCTGGCCGGGGATTTCGGCCTGCCGGGGCGCATCGGGTGGGAATCCGCCATGGCGCAGCAGCGCCGCTTTGAACTCGTCGGGATCCAGCCGCACGTAATCGCCGAGCTCGACGCCGTGCACCTGGTTCAGCTGGCGACCCAGCTCATCGTCTTGGCCCTGGCGCTGGGCCAGCATCTGTTGCGCGGTGCTCTTGCCGGCGCCGGGCGGGCCGGAGGTCAGCAGCACCGCGTTACCGCCGCGGGGCAGGCCCTGGCAGCGTTGCTGGAACTCCTCCAGGATCTGCTGGTGCAGGCGGCCACGGTGCTGCTGCCAGGAGCCGTCGCTGTTGTGGTAGCGGGCGAAGGTGTCGCCGGGGCCAGAGGCCAGGGCACCATTGACCATCTCGTGCTGCAGGTACCGGTAGAGCTGGTGGTAGCGAGGTTCGAGAACCTCCATCTGCTCTGCCCCCGGTCCTCACGATATGGATGATCTTCGGGGACTTTAGTGCGAATCGCGTCGGCGCCGCCAGATCTCCTCGTAGTCCTCCTCGGTGATCTGGCGCAACAGCCGCGCTTCGTGCAGCACTTCGGTGGTGTTGTCCTGGTGGGTTGGAAGGTCGTGGCCGGGGACGAACTCAACGTCTTCCAGCGGCCAGGTGGCGATGGTGTCCAGCATCTGCTCTCGGCTGATCTGGCCGTCGGCGTAGCGCTGGAGGAAATCCTTCAGCGAGTTGTTGGTCATCGGGGTTTCCTTCGTTTGTGACGGGGTCGGTCATCAGGGCTGGGACAGGGGTTAGCCAGCGATCACCGGCGACGCGGCCCGTGCTCTGGCGGGCTGGAATCGCGCCGCGGGGGCGGTGGCGGTGGCGGCGTGGGACGCGTGATCGGTGATGCCGGTGCCGGGCGCTCGGGTGCGACGCCGTCGGGCCGGACCTGACGCAGCCGGTCAACGCTGGGCGTGGCGGGGTCCAGGCGAGGTGAACGGGGACGGGACTGCGCGTGGTGGGCCGCACGTTCATCGCGTTCCAGACGACGCCGGTCAGGCGACAGGCCGCGCCGGACGCCGAGTTCGGCTGCGATAGCAGCGAGCTGTGCCTGCAACCCCGCCTCGGAGAGCTTCCCGAGGTTCTCGTGGTGCGGCTGACCGTCGCCGGGGAGGTCGGGGACGGCGGTTGTTCCGGCGGCGCGCTTGGGTGAGATGTCCCGGCTAGGGGCGCCCTGGCTCGGCGGAGCATCGGCGCGGGTTCGGCGGTGTTGTTCGGCTTGGATCCGGGTGACCAGGGTTCGCAGGTCGCGTTGGGTGTAGGCACCGTAGGAGCGCTGGGACCAGTGCGGCACATCCTCTGGGCGGTCGGCGGTCACCCTCGGCGCTTCGCCCCGAGGAGTCGCACCGGTGTCGGCTGGTTGCTGGGGATCGTGACCACCAGGACCGCTACCCGGAGCGCCGTTGGAAGGCGCAGGCGTCACCGAGGAGGCCGTCTTGGCGGCAACCGGGAGCGCGGCGTCGAGGGCGGGGTGCAGCGGACGCGGCACGTACAGGTGGATCTGGGAACCGGCGCTGGGCGATACCAGCGTCTGTGCGTCGGTGGGGAGCGCGACGGTGTAGGCCAGGATGGTGTCGGCGGTGCGCAGGTGGGGGTCGGTGACGGGGAGCGCGGTGGCGTGCACCAGGTCGCCGTTGAGTACGCGGCGCAGCGGGACGGTGGTGGTCGTCGGCTCTTCCCGTCTTGCGTCCTGTGGTTGCCACTGCACGATGACATCGCGGTCGCGGAAGCCGGTCACCGTCCCATAGGGGATGGTCGAGCGCGCCCACGGGGTGGAGGCGTGCAGGCTGATGTGGTCGCCCACCGCCAGGGGCAGGACGCGGCCGCCGGGCAGGGTGTAGTGGCGGTCGGGACCGGTGATCTCGCCAAGGACGCGGCGCAGCGCACGGGTGGCCCGGTTGATCTGCGTGGCGTCGCGTTCGACGCCGGTGACGATCTGCAGGTGCGCCAGTTCGTCGTGGGGGCTGGCGAAGGCGCGCCGGGTGCGGATCTCCGCCCAGTCGGCGACCAGCTGCGCGATCGTGCGGTCGCGGTCGTCACCGACATGCACACGCTCATGCACACGCTCGGTGTCGGGCTCTGCGCGCGGTTGTGAGCGGTCGGGGTTGTCGTCGTGCGGAGGCGGATACAGCGGGGGCTGGGATCTCACCGGGGTGCGAAGGCAGGGCGCCTCCAGCAGACGATGCACGGTGGCGTAGCCATGGCCGGGGGCGTCGGGTAGCCGCCCGGTGAGCACCACCTTGGTGGCGGTGTGCTCGGCGCGTTGAAGCAGCTGCGTCAGGTCCGCATCATCGAAGGCAGCCGGGTTCTCCACCACCAGCACCGCAGGGCCATGTGACGGCGGGACGGAGGCGGCGGAGAAGGTGGTGCTGGGGATCGCGGTGGCGGCGGTCAGCGCCTGGGCCTGCTGCTGGGTGCGGGCGATGCCGTGCACGGTCAGTCCGGCGGCCTGCCAGGCAATCCGGCAGGCGTCCAGCACGGTGGCGCGCCCGGTACCGGGGGCAGCCGCCAACGTGTCGATGCCGTGGCCGGCGGTGGTCAGCCGCTGCACGGCGGCACGTTGGTCACCGGTCAACGTGATACCTCGGGTGGCTTCGACGGCGCCGACCGCCATGGCGGCGGTGTCGGGGGACACCACAGCGTGAGCAGCGGTGTGTTCGGGGCGCAGCCGCACGCAGGTCTCGATCAGTTGGTGGCGGGCGAGGGCACGGTCGCGTTGCACATACCGCTCGCGGTGGGTCTGGTAGCGCGGCCCCTGAGTGAGGTCGGGACGCACCGGATCGGGTGGTAGCGCGACGGCGGGGCCGTTCGGCATTCGAAGGAGTTCTTCGGCCAGCGCCTGGGCGTGGCCGGCGTCGGCAACGCCTTGTGGCAGCGCGTCCAGAACCGCTGCCAACAGGCGCGGGTGGGTGGCCACGCGCCCGCCGGCGGTGACCCCGTTGGCGGGGTCGAACACGCGCTGCGCCAGCCCACTCAACGTGGCCTGCCGCGCGGGAGCGGCGGAGGTTGCGGTGTGGGCCGTGGAGCCGGACCAGCAGGACCGCACCATGTCTGTGGGGTCGAATCCCGCAGCGAGGGCCTGTCGTCGCCAGGCGGTGCGCAGCTGCGTCCCTTGGCTCGCGACCGCCGCGGCGGGAACGTCGTCGCCGATATCGGCGTGGCGCGCCGTTGGGGCGGGCGGTGCGGTCCGTGCGGTTGGCGCGGTGTGCTTGCCTTCGCGGGACATCGCGGCGGCGGCCTTGGTCATCGCGGTGGACGTCGCCGTCATGTCGCCCATGCCCAGCGCGGCCAGGGTGGTGCGCGTTTGGGCGGTGCGCTTGGAGAACAGCTCGCGCACCCGCCGGGGCACCCCGGCCAGCTCCCATTGGGTGGACCCGTTGGTGGTCCACCGGAAGCCCAGTTCGGTGGTGGCGTGGCGAAGCCGCGCCTGGGCCAACGCACCAGCTACCTGGACGTGGCGATGGAGTTCCCGGCCTCCGTTGGCGGGGGTTGACCAGCGCCCGTCGACACCGCGGACCAGGTGTGCGATCACAGCGTGGGCGTGCAGATGGGGGTCGGGCACACCGCCGTCGACGGGCCGGGCGACCTCGTGCCACATCACCCAACCCAGCAGCCCTGACGTCGGCGTCCGGGTGGCGGTGCGCCCGTCGCCGTTCTGCCCGCGCAGCGCATAGCCGCACCAGCGCTCCAGGTCGACGAGAGTGTCGTTGACGGCCTGGCGGAACGCCTTTTTCAGCAGCGCGGCCGTGAACTCGTCGCCCAGCGCCCACACCACGCTGGGCGACTTGGGGAAGTCGATGGTCAGGTCAAAGCCGCGAAGGCCAACTCGCACGCTGCGGCCGCGGTGAGCGCGCGCTGAGGCCAGCTCGCGGGGAGAGTAGAGGTCGTCGAGTCGGATACCGGCGGCTGAGGCCAGTCCGGTCTGCACCATCTCCAAGACGGTCAGGGCGACACGGTGGTCATCGCCGACACGGTGGACCATGCGGCGTATGCGGGTCAGGTGCTCGAAAGCCCGGCGGGTACGGAGCAGGTGCGACGGCGCGACGCCCAGCTCTTTGGCGGCCTGGTCCACCGCGTGAAGCAGGGGAGCGGCAGGCAGCTTGCTCGCGGGGTGGATGCTGCGTTTAGCCGAGACCAGGGCTTCGCCGGTCTCTGGATGCAGGCCGTCCATCAAGGCGCGAGCGCGGTCCTTGTCGGCTTGTCCGGCCAGCGGAGTGCCGGTGGTGATCCCTACATCGGCCAGGCCACCACCGAACCAGGTCAGCCGTTCCAGCCTGCTGGTGTCGGCCAGGGAGAGTCCCAGCGGTTCGTGGAGCTCAAAGCTTTCGGACCTGGCTTCCAGGACGCAACCGGCCGACTCTTCCAAGCGGTAGTCGAGCTGGGCGGCATCAGGTCCGATGGTCGTGAGCCATGCCATCGCCGCCCTCCCTTCTCCCGCCCAAGATTCATATACCCCACCCCCGTAAGGGAGTGTCCATACCTGGGTACATCGCGTTGATGATATTGCTTCGATGATCTTTATGCGAGATCGTCAGCCCGTTTTCGGCGACCCGATCGGTGCGTCGGAGGCAGGGGTGGACGGAAGCCGACCCCTTCCCAGGGACACGGCTGATCAGCTGCGGGTTCGTTGCACTCTCGGCGAAGTCGTCGGGGCTCGGCGCGGTCGCACTTGCAGTAGGCCGTCTCCCGCCAGCCACGTACCGCGCAGTCCGGGCAGCGCAGCCAGTGTTCGATGTAGCGCTGGACCTCGGCACGTGCCCCGGCAGCACGGAGGAGCGCTCCCCGATCCAGCCACCGCATGGTGCCGTTGCAGGTGTTGCACAGCACGCCCCGGATCCATCCGTGCTTGTGACAGTGGTCCCGCACGTGCGGAATCCGGTTCGTGCGGCACACCAGACACCGTTCTTTGGGGCGGCCCAGCTTCGCCAGCCGCCACTGGACGTACTGGACAGGTTCATGATCGTTTTCCATGTCAACGTCCTACCCAGGCCACTCCGTCGCTCAGCTCGGGCCTACTGCGCAGGAGTCCATGAGGCAGTGCGTCTGGATCGCCTGCGCCAGATGTCTGCTTCCGTTTCGGATGAGCGGTATCTAGGCTTACCGCCATGATGATCAATAGCGGTGATGACCTGGAGGCGGCGGCGCTGAGGGTCCTCAATGTCGATGGCCGGATCAGCGCTGCACGGGAACTGCGGGCGGCTAACGACGAACGCGTGCGGGTGGCTGCGCTGTTGAAGGAAGCCGAACGTGCCTATGCCATGGCCCATGCGGCGGCGCTGCGCGAGGGGTGGAGCGAGGACGAGCTTGGCAAGCTCGGTTTCACCACGCCGACTGTGCGGGCCAAGGGGCGTCCGCGAGGCAAGTCGGCAAGGACGCCTTCGCCCGCCCGCCCGTCGGGCCAGGTCTCGCCCATGTCCGCCGCATCCGATGACCGGGAGGAGGCGGCGGCACCCGCCGAGAACGCGGCACCGTCCTTCGATGCGGTCTGATCGCTGAACGTGGGGCGCTCGGCCCGGACATCCTGGGTGAGCGCTTCAGAGGCGATGACGTCGGAATCTGTTCGGGGCGCATATCTGAGGACGCCAAGAGCCAATCGCAGGAGGGCGCTCCGAACGCGACTCGTTCATCGTGATGGTCAGCGAGACGACAGAGCCGGGCATCCTGTACGCGGTCAGGATGCCCGGCCTTCCTGCTTCGGCATGCGTCGAGCGATCGTCAGACGGCGCACGGAAGGCATGTCTGGGGCTCTGCGGCCGGGCATTGAGGGGTGGTTGGACAGAAGGGCGCAGGAGGCAGATTCGGTAGCGCCATTGCGCAGGCGCAGGCCCTTCTCGGTGAGGCTCAGCTCGTTTCGTTCGGACTTGGACACCAGGCCGTTGTGCGTCAGCCAGCGCAGCCGCTGGCTGACGTGGGACGGGCCGCATCCGATCCATGCAGCCAGGTGGACCTGCTTGGTGGTTTGGGGATGAAGGTCGGAGAGAGTGTCAACGATCTTGATGTCGGTGGGGCTGAACTTCATCACATCTCCCTTGAGCCGGGGTGGCATCGGACGAGGCCGTCAGCGCGGTGCGGGGTGGGGCGCAACCTGGTCTTGGTTGCGCCCCACCCCGCACCGCGGATCATGCGGAACACAGCCGATGCCGCCCCGGCTCAAAGGGGGATGAATTCCCCGCCGAGCCAAGCCGCCGCGTCAGGATGATCTTGTGACGACAGCAGTTTCCGTCCACCCTGGTGCTTCTTCGCCCCGACCTTCAGATGCGGTCTTCTGGCCTGATCGCCAGGTACCGCTCGACCAGTTCCTGGCATGTGGGACAGCCGGGCTTGCCGGTGTTCATTCGGTCGTTGCCTGTCGGGGCGACGAAGTGTCGCCATCCGTTGCTGTGGGCGTCGCGGTCCATCTGCCACTGGTCGATGGGCCGCATTCCGGTACGTTCACCGCGCCGTAGGAACAGCCGCAATGCTTCGATCAGGTCCGGGATCGAGCGAGACTCGATGTTGGCTACCGGGCCTTCGTAGTCGCCATCGGAGCCGATCATCTCTACGCCCCATCCAGAGTTGGACTCGCCCAGGGGCCCGTCGATGTCACCGACGTGGAATCCGCCGCGGCCCTCGATCGGCACCCAGATCGAGTGGCAGCCGCCGCCGGTGTGCTGGACATAGGCCGTCCCAAAGGCCGCCTTCAGGGCCTGCACTGCCTCATCAACGTCCGGAGGAAATTCCGTCATGCGGACGCCTCCTCGATCGTCGCGCCGTTGCACAGCTCA
The DNA here is from genome assembly GCF_001552175.1 of Actinomadura kijaniata NBRC 14229. Taxonomy (GTDB): domain Bacteria; phylum Actinomycetota; class Actinomycetes; order Streptosporangiales; family Streptosporangiaceae; genus Spirillospora; species Spirillospora kijaniata. The sequence continues at coordinate 30,214 of NZ_BCQR01000061.1, read as the reverse complement.
GGGCAGTGTTCCTGCCACGCTTGGTGGTCGTAGTCGTCGGGAATTTCCTTCTGGGACCAGCCGCACCATGTCTCGTCGCGGTCTTCCCGGTGGTGGTTGAACCGTCTGATCTGGGCCACATGTTTCCTTTCCGGCATGACGAAGGCCCCGGCCGGGCGGCCAGACAACGCTGCCGCCGTCGGTGATCACGGAGTTTGTTCCTTTCGTCGTGCGTTGATCAGGCCCGACGGCGAGCGCGGGAGCAGGGCAACTCCCGCGCTCGGCCGAGGTGGGTCGGTGGTCAGCCAGTGGTGGCGGTGGGCTTGTCGTGCTTGCGCATCCACCGGATGCGTCCGGCACGGCACCGGCGGTTGCCGCGCCCAATGTCGTCTTCCTTACGCAGTCGCGCCCAAGCGCGTCGTTTGGCCACAGGGAGAGTCCTTTCCGGTCGATGGGTGTGGGGCCGAAGTGAGGAGGACAGCGGTGGCAGGCCTTGGAGGGCGGAGCTACTGCTGGGTGGGGTGATGGGCTGGCCCGGCGTCCGGGCCAGCCCATCGAGAGGGGTTGTTAGAAGGGCGGTTCGCCCTCAAAGGAGGTGTGCAGGGCGGGCGGGTAGATGTCGATGATCTGGAACCCGGCCTGGCCGGCGGGGAGGTCTTCGAGCAGGGGTTCGTGGCCGCAAGGGTCGTAGGGGTCGTCGGGGTCGAGGTAAGGAATGACCTCGCCGCCGAAGCGTTCGTTGATGTCGTCGTAGCGGTCGTAGGGGGCGTGCCCGTCAAGCTCTTCGGGGCTGAAAGGGATCATCTGGTCCTCCCTGGTGTGGATCGGTGCGGGTTTTGTTCAGCGGTCCGGGGCGGGCGGGTCAAGGCGGGGCCCCCTCGGGGTGCCTTGACCCGCCCGCCCCGGACCGCTGTGCTTTTGGAGCACCGATCCACACCAGGGAGGACCAGGAGGTTCTTCGGCCGGGGCGTGCGAGTGGCCCGGCTGGGTGGGAGACGATGAGGCGGGGTGGTGGTCTGGCTCGGGTCGTCGCGGGTGCGGCAGAGGCGAGTGAGCTCGTCGGCGAGCGCGGGAGCAGGCGGCTTCCGCGCTCGGTCGAGATGGGTTGTTGGTCAGTCGGTCAGGTCGGCGACGCGGCTGACCGTCACACTGATTCGGAAGACGCCGCCCTGGTACTTGATGGCGTCGCTCGACCGGTCCTCGACGTTGATGAGCACGCTGTTGGGATCGTCGCAGGGCTCGCTGATGCGCAGCTGGTGGCCACGGAGTTCTTCGATGTGGTCGGTGTAACCCTCGATCCAGCCCAGTGAGCCGAAGGCGAGGGGGGCAATGTGGCGGACTTCGATCTTGGGCATGGGCACGACTCCTTTGATGGTTGCGGTTCGGGCGGTGAGCTCGGCTCAGCGCGCCGGGGGTGGCCGGTCAAGGCGCTTTCCCTTGACCGGCCACCCCCGGCGCGCTGCCTTTAGGCACCGCCCGAACCGCAACCATCAAGCAGTCGGATCAAGCCAGCACGGCAAGGGCGGCAAGGTTGTGATGGGGCGGCAGTCTGGGGTCGGAGCAGACGGTCAACCCCACCCTGGCTGCGGTATCCCTGGGCGCGGACGGCGGTCGATCCTGGCGCGGTGGAGGCTCCCGGCGAGGGAGCCGGTGACCATGAGGCCGACGGCGGTGCGGTCGGGCAGCCTGTGGGGCCGTCGGTGTGGGTGCCAACCGCTGTAGATACCGGGGTCGGTCAGGAGTAGGGAGCAGGGTGCTTTGCCGGGTGGTGGTGCCGGAAGGTGAGCGCGGTCGCGGCGGTGTCAAGGGTGGCCGTTAGGCCATCGGCGTAGCCGACGCCGAAGGCGCCCTTGACGCCGCCGCGACCGCGCTGACGCTGGCGGGCTGCCAGGCCCGGGCGGCCCGCCCCGCTAGGGGCGGGCTTGAGCACCGCGTAGAGGTGCCCTGCCGGAGGGGGTGGGGGCGCGGCCGTTCAGGCCGCGCCCCCACCCTCTTTCCGGTGCAGGTGGGCAGGCCGATGCCTTTTGGAGGGGGCCGGGGGGGAGGGTGGCAGGGGGTGGCCCGCGCTGGTGGGCGCGGGCCACCTGGCGGGCTCAGCGCCGCGGGTTGTGGGGGCCCAGGTCGGTGAGGCTCAGGCGGATCCGGCGGCCGCGGATCACCAGTTCCACGCCGGAGCCGCAGAGTTCGGCGTCGGTGATGACGGGTTGGTCGTGCTGCCAGTCGGGGCGGTCGAGCCTGGTGGCCAGCTCGTCGTCGAAACCCTTGTCCAGCACCGTGTCGTGCAGCAGGTTCTGCAGGACGGAGGTGACGGCGATGGAGTCCAGAAGCGGGGAGGAGGCCTTGATGGTGGAAGGCATGACGAAAAGACCTTTCGGTGAGACCTGGGGGCAGAGGCCCGGTGGGCTGAGGGCCGCACCGGGCGCGCAGGCAGCGGGGGCGCGGGGAGCGGTTGCCCGTCTCCGGCTGCCGGTCAGGTGGCGGTGGCCGCGGTCAGTTCGTCGAGGGCCTTCTGGCGGGCGGTGGTGAGGCAGGGGCGGCAGACGTTGCCGATGCCGGGCAGGGTGGCGTGCAGGTCGCGGCGGGTGATGGTGTGGCCGCCGTTGCCGACGCAGTGCAGCAGGTCGGTCGGGGTGGGCCGGTAGTCGGCGCTCAGTCCGGTCGAGTGGTGCATCAGGTGTCCTCTCACGGGTGGGCTGTGGAGCCCGGTGCGGTGTTGCGAACGCAGCGCCGTGAGCAGGACCGTGCGGCCGCCGCAACTTCCAGGCAGGGCCGCGAAGATGTTTTCCCGGGGGTGGGGGGCAGGGTCGGGCGGCGGGTGACGGCTTGAAAAGATCTTGGCGGCCCGGCACCGGTGACAGGGGCGAGCGTGCGCGTGCTCGCGGGGGACAGGTTGCGGCGGTCGTGCGGTCCTGCTGCGGTGAAACTGCGTCGCAATACCGCAGCGGGTTCCAGGGCCTGCCGGGGCGAGACGCCTGATGGGCCCCTCGGACGGCAGCGTCGAGTGCCGGCCCGCCCCGCCTGGTGTCTGGGGCGGCGGTGGCCGCACCTGCCCTCAGCGACCGGCAGGTTCCCTTGCCCGGTATCGGCAACGTGTGCCGTCCCTGCCTCACCACCGCCCGCCGGTGGCGACGGGCGGGCTAGTGGGCGCGCCACCTGACCGGCAGTGGGGAGCGGGCGGCCGCTCCCCACTGCCGATGCCTGGCCGGGATAGCGGGAGGGTCAGGAGCTGGCCGACTGGTCGGCCAGGGCCCACAGGGTGGCGCGCTTCCAGAACCGCAGACGCCGTCCTGAGGGCAGGGTCTGGGTCTGGTCGGCGGCTTCCAGGACTGCGGGGGGCAGGGGTTTGGTGGTGGGGTGGTTGAGGATGCGGGCGGCCTCGATGGCGTCGACCAGGTCGGTGGGGTCGCCGGTGCGGCGGGGGTGGTGGCCCGGGGTGCGGGGTGGGCCGGTGGGGCGGGTGCCGCGGGCGGCGCCGTATTTCCAGATGGTGGAGCGGTGCCAGAAGCGGCGTTGGCGGCCGCTGGGCAGGGTCTGGATGTGGTCGGCCCGCTCCAGGAGTTCGGGGGGCAGGTTCTTGGCGCGGCCGTAGCCCAGGATGTGGGCGGCCTGGGTGGAGTTGACCAGTTCGGTGGGGTCGCCGGAGGTGTCCAGGGGGGTCAGGGCGGCGCGTTTGCGGGCGGTGTGGTGCTGGTGGAAGGCCTCGACCTGGTCGGCCCAGAACCACAGCGCGCGGCGTTCTGCGGCCAGGTCGGCGGGGATGGGGTCGGGGAAGCCGGTGGTGGCGCGGTCGCGGTACCAGACGCGGACGGTGGGGATCGAGGCGCCGGTGTGTTCGGCGACGCCGTTGATGTCGAGGGCTAGGCGGTCGTTGATGGTGCGTGCGGTCATGGGCGGGCCTTGGGGTCGGCGGCCGTGGGCCGGGCGGTCTGGTGGGTGGGGGCTGGCATGATGGCGGGTACACGCTGGTGGGCGGCGGCGGGATGACTCTCGTGGTCTCGCCGAACGGCCCTGGTGTGAGATGGCCGGTGGGCTTTTCCGGCCTCCCGTAGGGAGGTGCCCGCCGGCCGTCGCGCGTTCATGACAGGTCGCGTTCCTCGTCCTGGTAGCGGGCGTAGACGCGGTGGGCTTGGCCCAGCAAGTCCATGGGCGTGGTGGCCCGCATGTGGGTGGCGCGGTAGAGCAGAGCTCCCATCGCCTCGGCGGCCAGCTGCTGGTAGGCCGTCTCGATCAGGTGGTCACGGTCGGGCGGGAAGGTGTCCTGCTCGGGTTGGTCGTCGTGCTGGTCTTCGGGTGGGTTCTGGGCGAGCTGATGGTCGGTGAGTCGGGCGGCCAAGGTGATCAGGGAGCTGGCGAGGGTCTGGGCGGGGTGGCCGACGATGGTGTCGCGCTCCAGGAGGGCGGCGATGAGGTCCTCGGGTTGGGCGTCCTGGCCGCCGTAGGTGATCAGGGCGGTTTCGGCGTTGTGCAGGTGGTGGTCCATGGCGGGCTCCTGGGGCCGGTTGGCTGGGGATGATTCGGCGGGCGGGTGCTGGGCGGTGGAGGGTGCGGCACCGTCAGGTGCCGGGCCGGACAGCGCGGCGGCGGCCGTTCAGGCCGCCGCCGCGCTGCCTCCGGCCGAAGAGCGCGCGGCCGCAGGCCGCTCCGCTTCCGCCGGAGGCGGGTCGGCGGCCGTTCAGGCCTGCCGGCCCGTCTTTCCGGCGTGGAACGCGCGGCCGCAGGCCGCACCGCTGTTCGCGGCCGCAGGCCGCCGGCGGAGCCGGGCTCGATGCCCTGGCTCTGCCGATCGCCGCGCGGCGGGTGGCCGCCCCCCGGGGTGGTGTGGGGGCGGCCACCCTTGGGCGGTTAGGCGGTCTTGGTCGCCCGGCTGGTGCGGGTGGCGGTCTTGGCGGTGGTCTTGGCCGTGCTGGCCGTGCGGCGGGTGGGCTTCTTGGCGGGCTGGTCGGGCTGGTCGGTGGTGGTGTTGGCCTTGGTGCTCGCGGCGGGCTTGCGCGTGGTGCGCTTGCGCGCGGGCTGGGCGGCGGGCTCGGCGGGGGCCACCTCGGCGGGGGCCACCTCGGCGGGGGCCACCTCGGCGGGGGCCACCTCGACCGCGTTCGTTTCGGCGGGCTGCGGCACGGTCATCCCGAGCTTGGCGGCGAGTGCGCGGAGGATCACGGTTCGCTGCGCGTCGGTGGGCTGCGTCACCTTCATACCGAGTTCGGCGGCGAGTTCGGCGAGGATCGCGGCTCCCGGCGCGTCAGATCCCGGCTCGGTGGTGGGCTGCTGGGCGGCGGGCTGCTTGGTGGCGGCGGGCTTCTGCTTGCGGTACTTGGGAGCCAGCTTGCCAAGCTCGTGGAGCTTTCCGGCCAGAGCGATGCGCGCCTGCCCCTGACCGGTGACCCATGCCTTGGGGTGCAGGTCGTGAACGACAGCGATGACCCGTTCCCCGGACTTGAACCCGGCGGCAATGTTAATCCCGAGGTCTCCCCACGCGGTCAGCTCGTGACGGACCTTGGCGTTCGCACCGGTCTCGGCAACCCAGTTGCTGCCGACCCAGCGACCCCGGTCGCGGATGATGACCACTTCGGCGAACGCGGTGCCGCCGTCGGTGTAGCCCAGCTTGGGGTCGGCGGCGAGGTAGCCCATGATGATGTTGGCCATGTCAGCCCTTCTCTCGTGTGCGGGGGGCCGGTTTCCGGTCCCGCCCCCCTTGCCGGTCGATCTGTGATAATCGTACCGTCTTCTCGGTCAAAAATGGGGCTGAACTGGCCTTTTTCGTGTCTCAAATTGGTAACGATGACTCGGACCGCCTCTTCGGTGCTGCTTTTCGGGCCGGTGTCCACCGGCGGGCCGCGCTGTGTCGACCACCGCACTCCGCGGGCTGACCGCCTGGCTCAGCCCGCGCCTCGTGACGGCTGCACCGCGCGAAGCGCGGAATCCGGCCCCGACGCCACACTCGCTCACGCCTCCCAGCCACCGACCGGCCGTAGCACCGCGTACACGCCGCACTGGCGGTGCTGGACCGTGTCCTGCCCGCACCGGCGCATCGTTCCGGAGGGGCCTTTGGCGCGAACGGGCCGTCAGGTACGGCCACCTGTTCGCGCCAAAGGCCCCTCCGGGCCGCGGGGGGATTGGGGGGGCGGCGTAGCCCCCCAAGCCCACCCGGCCCGGCCATCGTCCTTCAGCTGCCGGGGCACCCCTCCGCAGCCGCCGAACCCACCAGCACGGGGCAGACATCCTCCGCCTTCTCATGGAGGCCGGACCGCAGCTGGCGGCTGACCTGTCGGCCGGTCCGGTGGGGGGTGATCAGGATCTGGCCGCCGTCGGTCTGGTGCAGCACCTCCACCCAGCCCGGCCGGTCCTCGCAGACCTGCCGGTCGTACACCGTGGTCCAGTACTCGCCGAGCCAGACCCGCTGGCCAGGCTCGGCCTCGCCCAGGGTGGTGGGCTGGCGGCGGGGGGTGCTCCAGGTGGTGACGGGTGCGAACATGGATGACCTCCTTCGGCAGGTGCGGGACGGCGGCTTGGCGCGCGGTGCGGGTGGGGCGGCCGACATCCGGCCGCCCCGCGCCCGATCGGTCAGGCGGCCCTCGGGGTCCGGGCGGGTCCGGCGTAGATGACCGGGACCCGGTACAGGCGGTCCTCCACCACCAGCTCCAGCCCCGGGTAGACGCGGTCACCGCTGCACAGCAGCAGCTCGGTGGCGTCCCGCAGGGTGGGTTCCAGGTGGTGGCTGCGCAGGGCCTCCTCGCACAGGACGGCGTGGAAGTCCGGCCTCCGAGCGGCGGCCAGCAGCCCCGAGGTCACCGCACGCGACAGGCCCGGAAGTTCCCTCCACTGGCGGCGCCGGGGGGTGTTCAGCGGTCGCAGGGCTTCCAGGTGGGCGCCGGGCCGACCCGGGTCGGCGGTGACGATGGTCGCAGGGTTGGCGTCCGGGTGGCTGGTGGCCAGGGCGAGGTTCGACATGACGGTCAGGTCCTTTCGCATGGGTTTCTGCAGAGACGGTGAGGCAGCGTGGGAGGGCCAGGCCAGCGCCTGGCCCTCCCGCTGGCGGGTCAGGCGGCGGTCTTCTTCTTCAGGTTCCGGCCCTGGACGGTGGCCACCTCCCTCGCCCGCTGGGGGTCGATGGCCCCGTCCTTCACGGCGGTCAGGTCGCTGGCGGTCGGGCGGCCCGGCAGCTCAATCCGGGAGACCACGAACTTCGGCATCGGGTCCTTCTGCCGCCCCTTGTCGTCGGTGCCGCCGCCGAAAGCGGTCGGCTCGACCACGTGCAGGATCACCCGCTCGTTCAGCCGCAGGCCGTGCTCCTGGACGAAGGCCGCGACCTCGGGGGTGCCCTCGACGTAGAGCCAGGCGTTCCGACCGCCGCGGGCGTCGTCGCCGTACTCGTAGGCCTGCAGGTAGACGGTGGCCATGAACCCGACCTTCTGGTACGGACGGTCCTTGACGTCGTGGAACTTCGGCTGACGGACGACCTGGGCGGAGAGGGTGAACAGCGCCATGACTTCCTCCTGAAGTCTCGCGCCGGGAGGGGCGGACACCGGGCTGGTGTCCTGGGTGAGGGGCTGACCCCGTCCCGACGGGGCAGGCGCGGCCGCGCGCCTGATCGGCGTGGCCACCGGGCGGCCGGGGCGCCCGAATCTTTTCCTTGCAGGTGGGTTAAGGCCGCCTGGTGGGTTCGGGTGTGGAAAAGATTCGGGTGGCACGGTGTTCGCCGCCCGGTTGCCGCGACGCAGGGCGTGCGGCAGTGTCGGCCTCGGCGGGCGGGGCAGCCCCTCACCCAGGGCGCCAGCTCGGCTGTCGGTTCCTTCCGGCGCGGGACGGAAGGAACCCTTTGCCCAAGCTGTTCACCCACTCCGCCCAGGTCATCCGCCTGCGAGGGGCCCCCTCGACCGCCGGTTTCAAGGTGCCTTCCGGACCGGTCCCGGCGGGATGTCCTTGGGTGCCAGCTGGCCGAAGGTGCGCCTGGCAGGGTCAACCAGGTCTGACGCGGCGGGCGGGTCGTCGCCGCCGCCTTTCGCCTTCGCAGGTGGCTGTGCGACAGCGAGTGCAGGTTCGGGCACCGTGGTGGTCCCCTCAACGCAGGTTGGTGGAGGTGGAACTGGTTTGTGCAGGTCAGTCACTGGGTGAGGGGGCACTGGCGGCGTGAGGGTCGCCCGGCAGGGCCCGGCGCCAGCCGGGCATCGGTGCCCGCAGGGCACCGGGCCGGACGGCCGCAGCCGCGGCCGTTCAGGCCGCGGCTGCGGCCGCCTCCGGCCACGGAACCGGCGGCCGCAGGCCGCTCCGCTTCCGCCGGAGGCGGGTCGGCGGCCGTTCAGGCCCGCCGACCCGCCATTCCGGCGCGGACCGCGCGGCCGAAGGCCGCACCGCTCTGCAACAACTGCCGCAACCGTCGCCTCGGCGGCAGGTCCGCACAGGCCTGCACCGGCGGTCAAAGGTCGTCCAGCGGCAGTGTCGCCTCGGTTTGGGCGGGTCGGGGCGCGGTGGTCGGGGCCGGCAGGCGTTGCCGGAGGTGGTGCCAGGTCGGGCCGTCGTCGTCCAGCAGCAGGTCGGGGACATCCAGCAGGCTGTCTTGGGTGTCGACGAACCGCGTCCAGGCTTGGAGGTGGCGCAGGTTGAGGTCGGGGGCGCGGGTCAGGTACGTGCCGTCTACCGAGTCCGCCCACATGGCCTGGGCGCAGTGCACGGTGCGGCGCTGGCTGTTGACCCTGCCCACATGCACCCATTTGCCGTGGTCGTGGGCGGCGCGGGCGATCTGCGCAGCGACCGCGCTGATCTTCCAGCGGGTTGTTCCTCCGACGAACAAGACATCGAACTCATCCCAGATCCAGGCGCTGTGTTCCCATTCCATGCCGTCCTGCGCGACGAAGGCGGCTTTCATGCCCAGGGCGCGGATGCGTTGGAGCATGGGGGTCGACCGCGCCCAGGTCGCGGCGTGGTCGCCGACGACGTCGGGGGCGGTGGCGGCCAGGATCTGGTCGCCGTGGTGCTGCTGGAGCCGGTCCAGATAGGCCAGGTAGCGGAGATCACCCACGTAGGCGCTGGTGAAGGCGCCGTTGTCGACCAGCACGTGCCGGTAGGCAGGCTCGATGCGGTTGCCCTGCGCCGGGCTGGTGATCATGCCCAGGTGGCCGGAGCGGATCAGGGCGCGGATGGGTTCGGATGAGGGTGGGGTCAGATAGAGCGGGGCCATGGAACGACACCTCTGAGACCACGACCAGCACCTGGCGGACGCTTGTGCCAGGGCTGGCTACGGAGAACAGGTCGAGTCCCGACCGGGGAGGGCGATCGGGGTCCGGCGAGCCGCCATGGGGGGTGGACGCCAGGGTGTGGTGACGGCGTGGGGGCAACGTCGGGGGGCGCGGACCGTTGGTGCTGCACCGAGGCGGCGGGTGGTGGCGCGGGCGGGCCGGGGGTGGCTCGGCGAGTGAGGCAGGAGGCTCAGCTGTCGCGGGGCGGGCCGGGTGGTGGGCGGGTTGGCCACTCGGTGGGCCACCCCCGGCCCGCCCGCGCCACCAGCCGTTGCCGGGCTGCACCCCCGCAGGTAGGTGGAGGTGGTGGGGGCGGCCCGGCGAGACTGGAAGGTCGTGACCGGGCCGCAGGGGTCAGGCCGCGGGCGTGATGGCGGCCGGGGGCGGGGGGATGGGGTTCCAGCCGGTGCTCTCGCACTGGAAGAACTGGTCGCCGACCGCCACCACGTCGCCGACCGACAGGCTGCGGTGCCCCGCGCGGCGGTAGCCCACCGCGCGCGGGTCGACCTCGCCGTGTTCGGGGTCGTGACCCACGTTGAGCACGATGAACATGTCCTCGCAGTGCTCGACCGGGTCGCGGTCGGCGGGACCGGTCGTGCGCAGCGCCTCGTGCAGGACGCTGGTGTCAGAGCCCAACCAGTGGTTGAGGAAGTTGGGATTGAGGAAGACGCGGATCTCCACTTCCTGCTCCTGGGCGTGCAGGAGCAGGAACCGGTCCAGCTCCTGCAGCTGTCGGTGCTTGGTCAGGCGCGCGCTGATGCCGCGGACCAGACCGATGAGCGTCAGGATCAGACGGGCGATGGTCATGAGCATGAAGGGCTCCCTGATGTCGGCGGGGAGGGTAGGTGGGCGCGGCAGGAAGGGCAGGTCCGCCGACGGGGACGGACCTGCCTGCCGGTCACTCGGCGGGGAAGACCTTGTCGAAGTCGCGGGGGTGGAACGCGACGATCTCGCCGCACTGCTCGGCGATCTGCACCATGCTCAGCGCGACCTCGTTCGACATGCCGGTGCGTTCCATCAGCAGCAACGCCGCCTGCATCCAGCCCAGGTCGGGGTGTCCGGCGGGCCCGTCGAGCAGCTGGTGGTCGACTTCCACCAGGTAGTTGGTCAGCCCGTTCGGCCCAGAGACGGCCAGGACACGGAACTGCTGCAGATCGCTGCGCACGCGGTGCTCCTTTCCGCCAGGAGGAGCAGCCGCGCTGCGGGCGGCTTTCGTGGTCGGGGGCCTCCGTCCCGGCGACCAGGACCCCATGAGCTGGCGGTGGGGCGGGGGCATAAGCGAAGCGTTGCGGCCGCCCCACCGGTGGCTCATCCTGGCTCGTCGGGACGGAGGCCTCCGACCGTCGTGCCGATCAAACAGCCGCGGCCGCGACCACGGTGGGCGCCGGGGCCGTTGCAGCGGTCAGCGGTCGATCGTCTATTCGGTGGCGCGCAACCGTTCATCCCAGCAGCATTCGTCGCCGACCCAGCCGTCGTCGTGTCGGTGGGCGGTTGTCGCGTTGACGGACTTGTTGCAGAACTTGCAGGGGACTGCCTTGCCGTTGCCGAGCTTGAAGCAGGACGTCAGCGGCATCCCCGTCACCGGGTAGCGCTTGATGGTGTCGGGGATGCGGATCTTGGCGCGGGGCGTGTGCCGCAGCTGGTCGGTGGACTCCTCGTCCAGTTCCAGGGTGCAGTGCCGGCCGCTGATCTGGGTGATGGTGCCGGTCAGCCCCCGCAAGTAGGCGGGCTTGATGTTGTCGATGGCGATGGTGTCGCCGACCTGCAGACCGGCGGCCCGCAGGTCCTGCAGGTTCTTGTACCGCTGCTTGTAGGCGTCAAGAACCGCCTGCAGGTCGCGTTCTTGGGCGCGGGACAGGATGAAGTCGATGACGTCGGACAGGGGCGGGTGGGGCAAGGGTGTGCCTTTCGGGATGAGGGCCACCGCCGGTCGGTGGCCACACAGCGGGCGCCTCCAGCAGGACTTGCCGGGGCAGACGTCAGCTGGCCCCGGCCAGGACGGCCGGGGCCAGTTGACAGGCCGACGCGCTGCGTCGGCTGGTCGATAGGGCGCACCGACCGCAGGATGGGCAGGCTGGTGCGGCTGGTGGTCAGGTGCCGGGCGGGGGAGGCACCTCCTCGTCCGGGTCGTGCTGGTGACGGTGTAGTGAGTTCACGCGCAGCTCGTCGGCAAGCAACGCCAGATCCAGGCAGGGATGGCCACCATGGCGCGGCGGGCACAGGTGGTACTGCAGATCCGTCCGGCCATAGAGCAGCTGGCTGAAATGGGTCGGAACGGCCATCAGGGTCTGGGCGTGCGCGGAGAAGCACTCCTCGGTCCAGGCATAAAGGCCGCACCCCTCACACAGGATCAGCCGCTCCCAGCCGACGGCGCGTACCTGGGTGTACTCGTCGCTGGGGATGATCTGGAGTTCGCCGGTGGAGGTTTTGATCATCACGAACCGGTCGGTCTCGGCGAAGACCGGACGCAGGTCGTCCCTGATGCGGATGGGCACGGATCGCCTTTCTGCTCGACGGGGGAAACGGGGGGTCGGGCCGGGTAGTGGCCCGGCGTTAGGCGGCCTGGGCAGCGGCAGGCGAGGCCGCGCCTTGGTGTCCGAAGACGATCCAGGCGGTGTCGGTGGCGATGCCCTGGGCCCGCTCGGTCAGGCCGCGTGCGGTGTGTGGGGCCAGTCGGCTGGGGCGCGCCGCGATACGTGTGTGCAGCTGGGCCCGCGACACCAGCGCCAGCCAGGATCGCGCCAGGTGCTGGATCACCAAGGCGTGGATGTCGTGCGGGCAGCTGCAGGCGCGGCGGGACAGGTGGGTGTGCATCCGCTCGACCTGCTCGACCATGGCCATGACCTCTGCTGGGCTGCGCAGGGGGCCGCGCGGCCACGCGGGCAGGTGGGGGCAGGGCGACAGCTCCTGCAGCGCCCGCTCGATCTGGTGCGCGGCCCGCTCCACCGTGGCGACCACCTGGGTGACCACCTGGCGCGGGTCCGGCACGGTGTCCTGGGCGGTGTTCTGGGCGGTGTCCTGGCTGGTGTTCTGGGTGGGGTTCGTCGGCGTCTGGTCGGTGCGCGGAGGCAGGGGGGAAACGGTCATCGCAGGCCCTTTCGGCGGTAAGAGGGGGCAGGCATCGTGGTGTCGGCGGGGACGGTCTGGGCGGCGATCCAGGCGTAGCCGTGCAGGTCCTCAGATGAGCGCTTGGCGAACACCACGCGCTCGGCCAAGGTGATCGCGGCGCTGGTGTCGGTGCGCTGGAAGTCCGGACCGCGGGCGGGGTTGTAGGTCACGCGCACCAGCGGCTCCAGGTCGGGGCTGGAGTTGATGGCTTCGGCCAGGCCGACGCAGTAGGCGTGCACCGAGCGGCGTCCCTGGCGGCGGCAGCGTTCCCACCCAGCCCGCGACACCCGGAACTCCACTCCACCGGCCAGGGTGATGTCGGTCAGGTTGGCGGCCACCCGGCCCTTGCCTGGACCGGCCAGCGGGATGATCGACCACAGCTTGTTGTGCAGGTTGAAGTGCACGCGGACACGCTGGCCGATCAGAAGGTGCGGATCGTCCATGCAGGGCTCCTAAACGAACAGGGCCGCCCGCCCCGGCCGCACGGTGCGGCTGAGGGCGGGCGGCCAGATCAACCGGGAGGGCCGACGGCAGCGCGCTCGGGTGGGCCCGGCTACCGCCGGGTCGGTGCTCGGTGCTGGTGCAGGCGTTCGATCGCCTGGCGGGCTTCGTGTGCTGTGCCGACGATGGCTGAGCGGCGGTGCAGCGACACCCGCCAGCGGCGCGGGCTCAACGTGGTGATGCGGACCGGGCCGATGCCGTCGAACTCCACGACCTCGAACTGTTGGTCCTTGGCGTTGCGGCCGCGGTTGACCCGCCGCCCCGTCAGGCCCGCCAGGGTGACCTTGTCGCGGTTGGCCCAGCGCTCCAGCTGCTGCATCCGGGCTCGAAACCACAGCGGGTCGGCGCTGCGGGGCGTGATGATCCAGGCCAGCATCTGCGTGATGCCGTCGAGCGTGGCGGGAAACTCTGCCTGGTCGTAGTCGTAGAACTGGTCGCGCTTGCTGGCCTGCAGCACACTGCCGGGCCGCCCCCAGCGATAGCCTGGCTCGGCCGGGCCGGTACGGCGCAGCAGCTGGATCTCGCGTCTGTCGGTCGTGCTCGTCTGGTGGTCGACCTCGGTGTGGGACCAGGTATGGGCGCCGGTGTTCGTCCATCGCCGCCAGTGCCAGTGATGGGCCTCCAGCGCCGCTTCGAGCTGCCCAAGCAGTTGCTGGTGCTCCTGGTCGGCTTGCTGCTGGGCGGCCTGCCAGCGCTGCCGGTCGGTCCTCGCCTCGCCCGGGGCGGTCATGACGCGGCCGCCGTCGCGCCGGGCTGCGATCGGGCCCGGCGGGTCTCGGCGGCCGCCAGCACGCAGCACAGCTGGGTGACCACCTCTCGCGGTAGGTTGTGCAGCTCCACCAGGTCGACCCGCTCGGCCTCTTCGCGCAGCGTGAAGCTGGCGCTCATCAGCCGGTCGTGCGCGCTGGACCAGCGCAGACCGGTGGTGCTGCGGCTGGAGAATCTGACGTGACCTTCCCGGGTGCCGGGCAGGATGAGACTGATCTGGCCGGCCAGCTGGGCGCGCCGCGCGTCCTGGTGGGCGCATTGGGCCTGGTGGACCCGGACCCGGGCTAGCGCCGTGGTGTAGGCCGGCAGCAGCCGCCGCACGATCTCTTGCGCGATGACGGCGGCTCCTCGGCTGGTCATCACGGTGATGGACGGCGCCCGCACGTCCCGGGGCCGCGGGCCGCGGGGGAAGCGGCCCCCGATCTCCACGCGGGCGGTGGACAGGTAAGAGACGTAGCGGACATACAGCAGGTGGCCATCGCCGCGCGTCAGCTCGCACGTCATCTGGCTGCCGTTGCGGCTCACCACCGGCGGCGCCACCTGCCAGGCGGCGCCCAGTTCGGCCGCCACTGCGGCGGCCAGCGCAGGCAGCTCATCGGCCCCGATCGGCTCCTTCATCAGCGTGTCCTCTCCGGAGGCCGCCTCGCGCCCCTGATCGGCCAGAGGCGCGAGGCGGCGTGGGTCATGCTGCAGGTCATGCAGGGTGCGCCGAGCGCTAGATCAGCTGGCTTCGGCGGGCGCACAGGTGGTGTCGGCCCGCGGGGTCGTGGCCGGGGCCTCGACCTCCGCCAAGCCCTCAGCCTCCGCCACGCTCTCGGCCTCGGCCTCGGTCTCGGCCCGGAGCTGGTCCTGGATCACCTGCTCCATCAGCTGCAACGCCAACGGGACTGGCAGGTTGATCAGTCGCAGATTGACGCGGTCGTCCAGAGGCCGCTTCGTCCAGTTGATGCGGTCGCTCGGAATTCGCGTGGTCAGCTCCACGCTGGTGCCGGCGGCGGTCGAATCCCGCACCAGGTGCAGCGATCCGCCCCCGTAGTTCAGGTACGGCTCGCCCCTCATGGGCGCGATGCTGACGGCCTTGTTGTACAGGTCCTGCAGTTCCTGGTGCCGGCGGCTGACCTGCTTCTGGTGCTCGCGCAGGCGTTTGAGGGTGGCGTCGTAGACCGGCAGCAGCTTGGTCTGCAGGGACGCGGCGATCGACGACGGCTTGCGGTGGGCCGCGGCCTTGTAGACCACCTTGGTCATGTCGTAGGGCAGGTAGGGCCCGCAGTGGTCGAAGGTCGCGGTCACCAGGATGCGGTCGCAGATCCAGGGGTCGAGGTAGGTGATCTGCAGGCGGCGGCCGTCGGTGTGGACCAGCTCGCCCCTGGCCGGCTCGTGGTCGCTCTGGCTCGGCTGGACCGCCGGGGCGCTCCAGCCCTCGCCCAGTTCCTTGGCGATCTGCTGGGCCAGGTCGGTGAGGGTGTCCATGGATCTCCTTGTCGTGGCGATGGAAACCAGACGGTCCGGGCCAGATGCGTGGGATCTGGCCCGGACCGCGGAGGTCGGCGAGGGGAAGGGGTTAGAACGGCACCGGCAGGTCCGAACGGCTGGCGGTGTTCCAGGGGTCCGCGGTCGCTCCGCCGTCGCTGCCCCACCCGGGCACGGCGGCCGGGGCGGTGCCGCTGTCGGCCGCGGACTCGAACCCGTTGACCTTGGTCCGCTGGGCCTTGGTGACCTTGGCGGTGGCGTAGCGCAGGGACGGGCCCACCTCGTTGACGTCGACCTCGTAGACGGTGCGTTTCTCGCCGGCCTTGGTCTCGTAGGAGCGCTGCTTGAGGCGTCCGTGCACGATCACGCGCGCCCCTTGGGGGAGGGCGGACTCGCACAGGTGCTCGGCGGCCTGCTGCCAGACCGTGCAGGTCAGGAACAGGGTCTCGCCGTCCCGCCAGGTGTCGGCCTGGCGGTCAAAGACCCGCGGGGTCGAGGCGAGACGCAAGGAGCACACGGCCTTGCCGCTGTTGGTGAAGCGCAGGACCGGCTCCTCCACCAGGTTGCCGATCAGGGTGATCTCGGTTTCGCCTGCCATTGGTGGCTCCCTTCTCGCAGGCGTCGGATGGTCAGTTCGTGCCGCCACTGCGTCTTCCGGTGTCGCGGCGGCAAGAGCGCAGGTCAGCGAAGGATCTGGGGGTGGGGTTGGAGGGCTGGTGCACAACGTCGGCGTTTAAGGGCCGGGCGTCGGACCTCGTGGGTTCCCGTCATCGGGCTCGCCGGAGGGGGCGCCGGCGCGCCTGGTCGCGCAGCAGCGCGGCCGTCTCGCCGATGCCCCACTGCTCCACCAGGCAGCGCAGCTGCTCACCCAGGCCGCTGTTGTTGATGAACGAGGCCTCGGCCAACAGCGCGTCGTGCACCGCTTCGTCCAGGTCCTCGCTGGCCGCCCCCAAGCGCGCTGCCATCTTCTGCAGCACCGCCATCTCCCGCCCGGTGTCCTGGCAAAGGTCGACCTGCGATTCCCCCTCGTCGCCGCGGACGGTGAAGACCGTGGCGGTCGTTCCGGGACGGCGCTGGGCGGCTCGTGCCTGCCAGGCCGCCGCCTGCGGCGAGGATGCCTCGGCTTCGATCTCCCAACTGACCAGGTACAACATCGCAACCTCCGTTCTGGTGATGGACACCGTCGCCCCGGCCCGGTCGCTGCGCTAGTGACCAGACAGGGCGGCGGGCTTGGGGACTCAGGAGGACCGGCGGGATCGGGATGTCGAGCTGGCGCGGCCACCTCAGTGGCTGGGCTCGTAGGCCTCGTCCGGTGCCCGGTGGGCGGTGGGGTGTTGGCGATGCCAGCTGGCGGTCCAGCGGGCGTCCGACCGGTCGGCGGCCGGGTAGTACCAGCCGCACGAGCACACCGCCCAGCAGAAGCTGTCGTAGCAGTGCGATCCGCTCTCGTTGATGTAGTGGCCGGCGGGCTGGGTGGTGTAGGTCAGGTGGCGGGCTTCCGGTGCCAGGTCGCGCAGGATGGCGTCGGCGACCTGCGCGGTCGCGCGGTCGTGCCAGGGGCCGTCGAGGGTCAGCCGGAGACCGCCGGTGGTGGTGCTGGCGTCCAGGACGCCGGGCCGGATGATGAGCTCGGCGCCGGGCACGGCGGCGCGCACCGATCCGTCTTTGCGCGGCCACCGGCGCGCGCGGTTGCGGCGCATCTTCATGCCTTCGGCCACCGACGCCGGGGCGAAGAGTGGGCGGGTGCCGCTGCTGGGGTCGGTGGGGGCGCGGTGGAACACCTCGGCCACGGTCCGAACGGCGTCCTGGGCCAGGCATGCGCCGTGCAGGACGGCCAGTGCGATCCGGTGACCAGCGGGGTTGGTCAGGGTGATGCGCTGGTGTCCGGTGCCGTTGCTGCGGGCGGCGATGGTGCCGCCGGGCAGGTCCACACGATGGGCGCGGTGGCCGTTGGCCAGGGCGCGCGTGAGGGCGACCAGAGCGAGGTGTTCGTGGTGGCGGGGAGTGGGCGCGGGTCGGTAGCCGCGCCGCTGGGTGGGGGAGTGCTGAGGGGCAACGCTGGTCATGGGCTCTCCGCTGCGGGGAAGTGCTCTTGACGCGGTCACATCGGGTGGTACAGCGCCAGGGTCGAAAACATGTGCGCGCCCACCGCAAGGATCAAAAACAGCAGGCCCCGGGCTCGCTCCCATGCCTTGTCCTGCGGGTCGTCCACGACCGTGGCGTGCACGAACGACACCACCGAGATCAGAAGGAAGATCAAGGCGAAGGTCAGCAGTAGCGCCGGAGCCATGGGCGGTTCCTTTCCATCTGCGGGATCAGCGGCCCGCGCTGGCTGGCGCGCCAGCCAGCGCGGGCGCGTCGATCACGGTGTGGTCGGGGGGACCAGGTCGGCGCGGAGTTGGTCGAGCCAGTCCCGGGCGGCTTGCAGGTGCTGGGCGGTCAGGCCGCGCAAGGCGTCGACGGTGATGACCTGGTGCGGGCCGACTCCATCGAGCTCGGCCAGCGCGGCGGCGGCGTCGGGCTCGTCCTCCAACCACACGAACGGGCGCCTGGCCGCCCAGGCCGCCAGCTTCTTGGCCTTCCACTGCCCGACCGTCAGCCGCGAGTCGGGGCCGGATCGGGGGCGGTGGCCGATGTCGACCCAGGGCAGCTCGGGAAGTCCGATACGCGGCCCGATCTTGGGGTTGGCGTGCTGGGACCAGGTGGTGCCCCACACCAGCTGCGCGCCGGTGGTCTCGGCCAGCGCCAGCAGGGCCGCGCCGTGCGTCGGGTTGAGCGCGACCTGGTACTGGCGGCGCCGTCCCTTTTCCGCGAGGGTGATGCGGTGGACGGTGTAGCCGTCCTGGAGCTTGCCCAAGGGGTTGAGCACGCCGTCGACGTCGATGAACACGATGGGCTCCACGGTGGACTGCACGATGGGCTGCACGGTGGGTTCCTTTCTGCGCGGGCGCAGGGGCATGGATGTCCGGTCGGGGGAGGTGAGCGGAAAAGAAGGCGGTCACGCCGCCGCGACGGCGGCCGTCCTGCCCGGAGGCATGGCGGCAAGCAGGGCGGCGTTGGCCTGGCGCTGCCGTGCGGCCCGCAGGTTGGCCTCCTGCTCGCGAATCGCCGCCCAGGCGCGCTGGATGTCTTGTCCGGCTTGGGTCACCTGGCGGGGGGCGTGGTGGCGCGCCCAGGCCAGCCGCAGCGCGTAGTGCTCTGGATGGTTCAGCCAGTGGAAGATCAGGGCGTGCACCACCAGCGCGCACCGCTGGTTGGTGGCGGTCGGCGCCGACGTCGAGCAGTTGAGGCCGACCGAACGATGGCACGAGACATCCCTGTGGGTCAGCCGCCGCTGACGCATGGTGTCGGTGTTGATGACCGCGCCGCCGAGCAGGCGCACCCTGTTGATCACCGGCCGGTCTCGGCGCTGGTCGCCCCATCCCCAGCGGTCGCCGATGCCGTACTGCACATACACGTAAGGGGTGTCGACGTCGAGTTCGTCTGACCCAACCGGCTGTTCCAAGGTGATGGTGAAAGCTCCCCGCACCCGGGGGCCGGTCACCTGGTAGGCCGTCTCGCCCTTCTCCCAGTCATGCCGGTAGTCCACGATCAGCTTGCCCAGGCCATCGAGTTCCAGTTCGGCTCGCGGCGCGGTTGCGGCTTCCGGCGCAGTGTCCACATCAGGCTCCTTGTCTGCCACAGGGCCCAAACGACATGTGCCGGCCGCCCCCGCGCAGGAGGGCGACCGGCACTGGGGGCCGACGTCAGGAAGGGATGAGGCTGGTCAGGTCACAAAACGGTGAGTCGCTCCACCGCCGGTGCGCCCGAGCGGCGCCGATCGTTGACGTGGCCGTCACCGCGCCGATCGCTGGAGCCCGTCGCCGCAGCCGCGCGGGCCCGGTCGGGCGAGGTGATGACCTGCGTCACCGCGTCGATCAGCGGTCCGATCATCGCGGTCGTCACCGGGTCTGGAGCCGTCAGCGTCTTGCGGTCCAGGTCCACCTCGACGGCCGGACCAGCGACCACGGCGAACCCGGCCTGCACTACCTGCCCGCGCAGCGACTCCACCAGCGTCTGCAGCGGATCGGCCGGTTCGGTCAGCTGGCCTTCTGGCAGGTCGTCGCGGTCCTGGGCGGTGGTCACGGTCGCAGAAGCATCGTCGGACGGTGCGGGGCGCGGGCTGGGCTCGGTCTGGCAGATGTCGTAGCGCTGCCGGGACCGGAACCGCAGGCGCTCCTGGCCGTCCTCGTCCTTGCCTCGGATCGGCACGCAGATCCACAGCGGCCGCCGGTTGAACTCCTCATTGCGCACGCGGCGGCCGCGTTCGTGCCACTGCCGAGGGGTGGCCACGTCGGTGAGCTGGATGCCGTACTGGTCGGCCTGCTGGAGCAACAGCGCCTGGTTGCGCAGGCTGAGCCCGAAGAACGAGGCCTGGGCGGTGTCCAGCATCGTCGTGAGGCGGGCCGCCAGCGCCGGATCCCCCAGCCCTTCGGCCGCCAGTTGACTCAGCGCCTCATCGCGCGCGGGCGGCCGCGGCCTTGGCCGGATCGCTCGAACGCCGACGGCGGGTGGCAGTCGTCATGATCGGCTCCTTTTCGATGGTGCGAGTGGGACAACGGCCTCAGGTGAAGCACCAGCCGCTGTCGCAGCGGCCGTCGTCGTCGCGGTCGCCAGCAGGGTCGTCAGCGCGGTCGTCGGTGGAGGGCAGCACCGGGGTGAGCGGGATCACCTGGTCCAGTGGGCCGTTGAAGCGGGTCAGCCAGACCGGGTCACTGTTCATGGCGGTGCGGCGGGCGTTGATGGTGTTCTCCAGCTGGCACGCCTGTCGGAACTGCGCGGGCTGGGTGCGGCGCATCGCGGCCCAGGTCTCGGGCCGGTGGTGCGGGCAGAACCAGCACGAGGAAGGCGGCGGTACCGGCAGCCCGACCGACTGGATGATGCGGGCGCAGTCGGTGCGCCGGATCCCCAGCTCCAGCAGGGGGTAGACGATCTGCTCATACGGTTCGCTGCGCCGGTTGTTGGCGCGGTGGATCTCATCCACGCTGATCCCGATGCCGAGCGTGGCCGGGCAGCGGGCGCTGGCGCCGCGCCGTTTGAGTTCCCGCCCAGTGACTTTGATCTTGAAGTCGACCGTGCAGCTGCGTGTGCCGGGGGCGCCGTTGGACATCCGGACCGGGATCGGGATGGAGCGCGACCCCTCGCGCATCAGGCGGTCATACAGGGTCTCGATGCTGCCGTCGCGGCGGGTGCGGTGCAGCTCGCGCAGTTCGATGCCGTGGGCGGCCGCGAACGGCATCGCGTGCTGATGCAGGTAGGACAGCGTGGCGGGGTTTTCACTGTCCTCGCCGACGTTGGCGAACAAGAACACATCGAAGTCGAGCTCGCCCATGGCGGTCAGCGCCAGCACGGCGACCGACTGCACGCCGCATCCGAACGCGAACGCCTTCAGTTCTTGGGCCCTGGCGGAGGGACCCGGGCGGATCAGGGTCGGGGCACCAGTGGTCATGGCGACTCCCATCGGTGGCAATGGCGACGGGCCCGCGGCGCCGTCTGGCGCCCGTGGGCCCGTCGCCCCGGATCGGGGCAGGTCAGTGAGGGGGAGGGGACAGAGACTCAGCGGGGACCGGACGGTGGGTTGCTGGCGGGCCTCTGCTGCAGTACCGAGCGCAGCGTGGCCGGCGTCATCCCGGCGCGGATCAGGTCATCCAGCAACATGGCCAGGCCACAGCGCCGGTCGGTCCGGTAGGCCTGCTCCAGTGCCGCATCAGCCAGCGCCGTGTCGCCGTTCAGGAAGGCGGCATAGCCCAGCAGCGCCGCCGGGGCGGCCCGGTAGGCCGGTTCGGCCCTGCGCGCAAGGTCGCTCCAGAACCGCACGTAGGCGGGCATGCTGTCCGGGTCGAAGGCCATGCGGATCAGGGCCTCATCGCTCAGGTGAGTGACCTCCAGCAACACCAGCAGCCAGGCCACCTCGTCGTCGGTGGCGGGTGCCTCCTCGGTAGGCGGAGTGGTCGTGTTCTGAAGACGTTGGAACAGCTCGGTGAGAAACCGCGTGCCGTTCGTCCGGAGCCGTTCGTTCAGAGCGTGGGGGGCGGCGGTCTGCTCCCGATAGGCGCGCAGGCGTTTCTCGGCTCGCCGGGTCGACTCCTGCATCGCTTTGCGTGCGGTGCCGGTGACCGGTGTGAGCGCAGGCAACTCCATGGTTCCTCCTCAACGGGCGGCCGATCAGCTGGTGGGCATACGCCGCAGCACCTGACCTGCTCACGGCCAGGTGCTGCGGTGCTGGAGGGCGGTATCAGAACTGGGGAGAGTGGTCCGGCTCATTGCTGGCGGGCGGCGCGTTGTCCCACGGCGCTCCAGGCGGCTGCGCCATCGGCCATTCGGCTGCCGGCCCTGCCGAGTGGTCGCTCGTCGGTCCAGACGCCGGATCGGTCGGCGAGGTGCTGGGAGGGGGCTCCGCCGGCGCCGGTGGGAGCGCACCGGCGCCCGGTCCGGTGCTCTGGTCCGCGGGGTTGGCGACGGGCGGGGCGGCGAGATGGTCGGGGGCCTGCTGGCCGCGCCGGCTGATGTACTCCGTCAAGGTCAGCAGCGTTCGCCGGTCATCGCCGAAGGTCACCGCGTTGCCCAGCCCCAGGTTCATCGCCTGGCTGTACAGCTCGCGCAGGTCGGCCTTGGTCGCCTCGGGCTGGGCCGCGGCGGCTCGCAGGTCGTTGATGGTGGGGCGGGGGACCCCGTCGTTGAGCCATTTGAGCAGGTTGTAGGCCAGCTCCATGCCCGGCTGGGCG
The DNA here is from genome assembly GCF_001552175.1 of Actinomadura kijaniata NBRC 14229. Taxonomy (GTDB): domain Bacteria; phylum Actinomycetota; class Actinomycetes; order Streptosporangiales; family Streptosporangiaceae; genus Spirillospora; species Spirillospora kijaniata. The sequence goes on along the minus strand of NZ_BCQR01000061.1, from coordinate 8,394 downwards.
ATGACGCGGCCGTTGAGCTCGGGGCAGCGGGTCTTGGTGATGCTCAGCGTGTTGGAGGCGTCCATCTCGCCCACCACGTCGAACTCGTAGTCGATGCCTTCGCGCTGCACCGCCGTCGTGCCGACCTTGCGCGGGGTCTGCTTACCGTTGACCTCGGCCATGACGTACTTGGTCTTGGCGCGCATGGTGACGATGATGTGTCCGGGGTAGCTGAGCAGGGCGTCGATCATCTGCCGTTCGCGCGGGGTGACCTCGTTCCATCCGCCGAACTTGTTGCCGCCGTAGTTGTGGCGCGCCGCCTGGTCGACCAGCTCCAGCACCCCGCCGTGCCCGGCCCAAAAGTGCGAGAACGAGTCGATCACGATCACCGGGATGTCCTGGGCCGCGGCGGCGGCCAGCGCCCGGATCAGCCGGTTGGGGTCGAAGTCCTGCAGTGGTACGCGGGTGCGGGAGAACTGGAACAGGTGGGCGTACTTGCTGGCGGAGTTGCGCTCGGTGTCGATGACGCCGATGCCGCGTCCGCCCAGGTGGGCGGTGGTGGGGTCGCCTGCCACCAGACCGGTGGCCAACTGCAGCGCGGTGTAGGTCTTGCCCGACCCCGAGGGGCCCACCAACGCCACCCGCGCCTTGGCCTGTTCCTTGGTGGCGGGCACGAACACCAGGCCGTCGTCGATTCCGCCGCCCCAGCGCTCGGTGGAACTGTGGTCGGCCGAGGGGTCGTCGTCGGGGTGGGGGGCGCGTCCCGAGGCGTAGGGGCTGGCATTGACACGCTGGTGCAAGGTGCCCAGGTCGCTCACAGTGTCCCTCCGTTCATGGCTGGTGGTGCACGGTCAAAGCGCGGCCCCGGTAGGCCGCATACAGCTCGGGGTGGTCGGCCTTGAAGGCCCGGGTGTCGAACTTCAAGCTCGGCACCAGGTAGCTGCGCCACAGGTCGGGACGGTCGGTGCGCAGCCGTTTGGTGGCCACGCCGCCGTGCGGGGTGAAGGAGTAGACCGGCTGGCCGTCGACGATGCAGGTCTCGGCGCCGCCGAGCTCGGCGATCATCTGGTTCTCCACCTGGTCCAGCTCGGCGGTGGCGGCCGCGATGGCTTCTTGGAGCTGATGGCGACGTTCCAGCAGCGGCTCCACGGCCGCGGCCTCGGCATGGTGGTCGGTGCCGCTGGTGGTGCGCCGGGTCAGCAGGTCGCGGGTGGCCGCCCCGCCTGCACATCCGCCCAGAACCGCTCGGCGATCTTGATCAGGTCATCGATGAGCGCCTGGTCGCGGTCCAGGTAGTGGTAGCGCAGGCGGTTCCCGCCGACCAGGGCGGCGACCGCTCCGAACTCGGCGCCGGTGACGGCCAGGTACCACTGCAGCTGCAGTGCGGGGCCGTCAGGTACCCCGTGCTGCCAGTCGGCGTCCTGCCAGGCCGACCGGTTCTTGATCTCCAGGATCTTCAGTCGGCCCTCGCCGAAGGTGCGGTCGGGGTTGGCCAGCATCCACGGCAGGTCCAGGTGGGCCAGCATGCCCGGCGAGTGGTGCACCGGGATGCCGGTCTCCTCTGACCAGCCTTGGGCGATGACCTCCTCCAGGCGTCGCCCCCACCGGGCCGCCTGGGACTCGCCCTCATACGGCAGCTCTCCGCGTTTGTCGTGGTAGACCGCCAAGGCGCTGGTGTAAGGGTTCAGACCACAGATCGCAGCGATGTCGCTGCCGCCCAGCCCCTGGCGGCGCAGCTGCAACCACAGGGGCCGGTCCTTGTCGGCCAGGTCGGCGGGTGCGATCAGGCGGGCGTCGGGCAGGCCCGGCACCAGATCGCCCGTCGTGGGCAATGCGACCCTCCTTCCTATCGTGGGTGCGGATACAGCAGCGCCGCCGCTTCGGGATCGAAGCGGCGGCGCTGCTGGTCTGGTGGGATCGGGAACGATCAGGCGGCCGTGGCCACGGGCTGTTCGGCCTCGCCCTGTCCGGTGTCCTGCCCGGTGCTCTGCGCGATGTCGGTCGTGCCCTCGTCCGCGGACTCGCTCGTGGTCGCGGCGGCCGCCGGATCCTTGGGGGCCGTTTCGTCGCCGGCCCCGGCTCCGACCTCGTTCCCGTCGCTGTCCCCGTCGCTGTCCCCGTGGTTGTCGCCGTTGACCTCGGCCTGGTCGGGGTCAGCACCGGTGTAGGGGACCCCGTTGATGACGGCCTTCTCGATCGGCGACGGCTGGTACCCGAAGGCCACCAGCTCCTTCAGGTAGGCGCCCGCCACCGGGCGGCGGCAGTGGGGATTGGACTTGCCGTCGGTGCGCCAGGTGAAGCGCCGGTCGTTGGGACCGGCGACCTCGTACTCCATCGCGGCCAGGATCTCGGCCATCAGCAGCACCTGCCGCCGCCCCGCCGATGCGGTGGCCGCCTCCTTGGCCGCGTCCTCGAAGCTCTTGCCGGCGAACTGCTGGAACAGCAGCTCGGTCGCGCGTGTGCCCAGGCATTCGCGCACCGGCGTCGGCATCACCAGCAGGTAGCGGCTCACGAACGCGCCGACCTCCTGACCACTGGTGCGGCGCCGGGCCAGCATCTGCAGGAACTTGCGGCGCACCTCGGTGGCGGCCAGCCACTCCCGGTTGCCCCGCACCACCAGCTCACGTGGGATCTCGTTGGTCTCGGTGGCGCCGTGGGTGGCGTGGAGGGTCTTGCCCGGTCGGATGGTGTGTCCGTGCGTCTGCGGGTGCTGGCACAGGTGCACCGCCTCCAGCCCGTCCCGCTGGAAGCTGGGGATGTGGACCCTGGCGCCCGGGCACTGGGCGTGCTCGGCGGCGTCCAGCGGCTTGCCGTCGTGCTCCAGCAGGTCCAGCGCGTAGGACCCGGCGGGAACCTGGTCGGCGAAGGTGTACCCGGCCGCGATCAGTTCGGCGCGCAGCCGCATCCGTTCGCCCGTCGCCGGGTTCTGGTAGCCGTGGCCGTACTGCTGGGGATCGGCGCAGTAGGCCGTCGGCTCGGTCGGCGAGTACCAGAAGTACACCCCGTGCCCGGGGCAGCTGGCGTGCTGCTCGACGGTCAGCTCCTCGGCCTGGCCGTCCCCGGGGGTCAGCTCGCTCAGCCGCAGGCCTCCGGCGGGCACCTCCTCGGTGATGGTGACACCCTGCCGGGTCAGCTCGGCCACCAGGCGCTCGTGCTCGGCCTGCTCCTGGCGCTGGGCGCGGATCTGGCTGGCCACGTGCTCCAGCGACTGGCCGAACGCCTTGGCCCGGTACAGCGCCTCGACGGCCGCGGTGTCGTCCTCGTCGAATCCGGCCAGCACCTCCAGTTCGATCAGGTCCCAGTCGTAGCCGCTGTCCCGCAGCTCCTGCATGCGGCTGGGTGCCATCTGACCGGCCTTCACCGCCTGACGGACCTCGGCGGGCTTGAGCCCGGTGTCGGCGCTGAGCTGCTTCTTGGTCACCCCGGCCTGGTGGGCCTGCCCCAGGACCAGGACCTCCTGGAGCGGATCGAAGTTCTTGCGCAGGGCGGGGGAGTTCTCGGTGTACATCTCCACCAGCGCCGCGCCCTGGCTGGAGTCGGTCTTGAGGCTGTAGGGGACCTCGGTCAGCCCGACCTTCCTGGCGCCCGCCACGCGCCGGTGTCCGGCGACCAGGAAGAACATGCCCGGCTCGTCGGGGTCGATCCGCAGCCGCACCGGCTGGTTCACCCCCGGCCTCAGCGAGTCCAGGAACTGCGGGTTCAGGTCGAGCTCCTCCTCGGTGCGGCGGGGGTTGAGCGGGTCGGGCTTGATCCGGTCCAGCGGCATCATCGGCTGGGCCTGCGGCACGAACTCCGTCCGGCCGTTCTCCTGGGCCGGGTCGGTCGGTGCGGTCTGCGGTTCGGTGTCGGCCGTGACAGGGGCACTCATCGGTGATCCTTTCTGGTCAACGGGGTGTGGTACGGGCGTTGCTGCTGCGCGGGGGTCACGCGATCGGCAGGACGCGATGGGGTCGCTGGGGCAGCGGACCCATCGCGTCCTGTCAGGCGCTGACCAGCAGCGTGGCGAGCTGGGCGTTGACGGTCCTCAGGGCGGCCTGGGTGTCGCCCAGCGACAGCGACAGCACCTGGGCGTGCTGTTCGGTGGATTTCTTGAGGGCCGTGAACCGCCGGTGCAGGGCTTCGATGGCCTTGTCGGAGGCACCGTTGCGGCGTGCCTGCACGATGTCGTGCGACAGGCGGTCCAGTTCGTCGCGGGCCTGGTTGGCCCACGCCGTCTCGATCATGCTGCGCATCTCATGCTGGTCGGGGATGGGGATGCGCGACAGCTCGCTCTTGGGGCCCAGCCGCGACACCAGGGTCCGCAGTCGGGCCAGGATGTCGGCGTGCGCGCGGTGCACGAAGTACACCCCGCCGGTGGGGCGCACCTTGATGGCGTCCAGGTGCACCACGTAGTCGTGGACCAGGGTCCGCAGCCGGTCGCCGGTGTAGTAGTGGCAGCGCTGCTGGTAGGTGGTGCGGACCTCATCCAGCAGGTGCATGACGGTCTCGGCCTCGCGCAGGCCCAGCGTGGCCAGGGCGCTGTAGTCGGGGTTGACGCGCAGGCTCCCAGCGCCGCGGGGCACGCCGGGGCGGGTGTCGCGGACGAACTCGCACTCGGCGACCTGGGAGTAGGTCAGGGTGCTGTGGGTGGCGTCGCGGACCTCGCGCACCAAGTGGCGCACGATGCTGTGGCGGTCGCGGCGCACGTGCCGCCACATCAGGGTGATCTCCACCGCCTGGCCGCTGGTGCGGCGGGCGCTCTGGCTGTTGCCGGTGGCCGGCTGACCCGATTCCAGGGCGTACTTGTGGTTCACGCCGCGTGCGCCGGTGACCTGCTCGAAGGCGTCGATGGCGCGGATGGCCGGCGGCAGCAGCGCCGCGTCCAGCCCCAGCTCGATGAACCAGCGCTCCAGGTCGGTGTGCCGGACCCGGCCCTCGAACACCGAGTAGAGCACCACGTGGCCCAGCAGCGGGGCGCCGGGGTCGTCCATCGCGGCGGTGTAGGCGTCCAGGCTGGCGGTCATGGCGCGGGTGCCGGGCCGCTGCGACGCGCTCGCCGGTCCGGTCGGGGTGGGCAGCGGAGTGGCGGGGGTCAGGCTGGCGGAGGGGCGGTGGGTCATGGTGGCGGCTCCGTTCCGGTCGGGGACGCGTGGACGGGCAGGGTCGGCGGGACAGGCAGGGTCGGTGGGATGGGCGGTCACAGGACCTGGAAGATCTGGCGGGTGCTGCCGGGGTCGGTCAGGTCGGTGATGCTGTGCAGGTGGTCGGCCACCTGACGCAGGCCCTGGTCGAGCGAGGTGGCGATAGCGACGCCGAACACCCGAAAGCCCAGGGCGTCCTTGCGCTGGCGCCAGGCGGCCAGCCAGTCGGCGTCGACCTGGCACTGGCCGTCGGTGATGAACACGACATCGCCGCTGCTGGTGCGGTCGGTGGTGAAAGCGGTGTGCAGGATGTCGGTGGCGGCCTCCAGCGGGGCCTGGAAGCTGGTGCCGCCGTCGAAGAAGTGCTCGGCGAAGTCGGCGATCTGCGCGGGGCTGACGGGCTGACCGGCCGGGAAGGCGAACACCTGGATCTGTTGGGCGGCCGAGAACAGCACCCCGACAAAATCGCGGTGTCCGGCGCGGGCCTGGTCCAGCAGCGCCAGCGCGCACGCTTTGGCCCACGCCTCGCGGGTGTAGGGCGTGCCATCGCTGGCGGTCATCGAGCCCGAGCAGTCCACGCAGGCGACGATGGGGCCCTTGCCCGCCGGCTGCTCGCCGTGCTGGTCGTGCACCATCAGCCGCCGTTCGGCCAGCCGCGCGGCAAACAGCGGGCGCAGGGCCGGAAGCGCCAGGGCGGCGATCTCGGCGTCGGTCAGACGGCTCAGGTCATCGCCCAGGGTCAGACCGACCACCTCGCCGGGGGAGCCGTGCAGGGTGCGGGTGCGTTCGGCGGCCGCCATCTCCCGGAACCGGCCGATCAGGTCGGCGAATTCGCTGAGCCTGCCGCCGGTCAGGCGCTGGGCCAGGTCGGCGCGGGTGGCAAAGTCCATGCGCTGCAGCTGGCCCGGCTCGATGCCCCAGGCGGCCATGGCCTGCTTTTCGGCGCGCACCTGCGTGGTGGCCTGGGCGGCCGCGGCGCGCACCGTGGCCTGGATCCCCGGAGCCACCTGGGTCAGCAGCTCTTGGGCGCGCTGGCCGACCTCGGCGGCGGCCTGGTCTGCCAGCTCGGCGCTCTGAATCGCGTCGGTGAGCACCTGGGCCTGCGCAGCGGGCACGTTGCCGTCGGCGTCGGCGGCTGATTCGGCGGCCTGCAGCGCGGCGGCGACTTGCTGGGCGTGCTCGTCGGCGGCCTGGCGGGTCTGCTGGGCGAACTCGGCGGCGCGTTGGGCCTCGGCGGTGCGCTCCAGCAGCCCGGCCAGCCGCCCACTCTGGGAGATCACCGCCAGCGCCGCAGTGTAGGGGTCACCGACGGTCTCGCGGCGCAGCGCCTGGAACTCCGGTGCCGCCAGCAGCTGCTCACACACCTGCCGGTTGATCAGGCGGGAGGCGTCCATCTCGGCGGCCGACCGCACCTGCGGGCTGGCCTTGTAGGCCGCCGCCCACACATCGGCTAGCAGGCCGGTGGCGTAATCGAAGCGCTGCCCCAGCTCCTGACCGAGCTCGCGCAGCGCGCCCGCTTGGTCGTAGACCTCGCGCCACTGCATCTGGTCGAACCGGTCGGTGCGGATCGCCTGCGTCGCCGGCGGCTCGGTCGGCGCCAGCGCCGCGGCGCCCTGCCCGGGTGCAGCGGTGCGGCTGACCCAGCGTCCGGCCAGGGAGGCCAGGTCCCGCAGCTTGGTCAGGGTCCGCCGTCCAGCTCGGCGTTTGCGCCCCGGCCGGGACGCGGACGACATCATCGACGGTGCCGACCGTGCCGACGGCGGTTGGTCGGACCCGGCAGAAGTGGACGTCATTGAGGAGCTCCTTTCGCGGGCGGCGGCCGCGGTGGTGGTCGACGGGCAGCAGGTGGGCAGCCCAAAGCAGCGCCGCCCGCCGACACTCGGTGTGTCGGCGGGCGGCGCTCAGGGGCAGCGGTCGCTGTGGTGCGGGTCACACCATCCGGTTGATCACTGCGGGGTCGATGTCCAGGCACTCCACCAGGACCCGGCTCGTCACCGCTCGGCACCGGGCCAGCATCTGCTCCAGCTCGGTGGTGGAACGCCCGGCCGCGGCGGCCTCCTGGCACATCTGCTCCAGCCGCACGCCGGTGCGGCTCAGCTTGCCCCGGGCCTCCTTGGTCGCCCACTCGACCAGGGCTTCTTGGGACTGCCCGGTCATCGAGTCCAAGGTGGCGGCCAACTCCTCGACAGCCTCGGCCAGATCCAGTGCCTCCTGCAGGCTGGGGTTGACCATCTGCAGCACCTGGCGTTCCACCGTCGGCCGCTGGTCGGGGACGTCCCACAGCACGTGCGTCAGGATCGCCAGGTCCTCCTCGCTGGCACGGACGCTCCCCCGCAGGAACGCCCGGGCCTGCAGCAAACGCATCGCGGCCTTCCAGCGACGGTCGGAGGCGATCAGACCGGCCTTGCGCAGATCGGCACGCAGGCCGCACACCGCATCCACCACGTTGTCGCCCAGCTGCACCGCCGGGACGTGCACCCGCACCGCCTCGGTCAGGCTCGCCAGATCCACGGTGGTCCGCCCCGGCGGCCCGGCCGCACCGGCGGCGGGGGTGGCCACCGATCGGATCAGGTTGGCGAAGTGGGTGTGGTCGCTGAGGTAGTCGACCTCCAGCCGCACCAGCAGCCGGTCGTAGATGGCGTCGGTCTCCTCGCCCTGACCCAGTTCGTTGCTGGCGGTGATCGCGCTGACCAGGGGGCACTTGATGGGCGGGGCACCGTTCTCGGGGTGGTAGATCCGCTCGTTCAGCAGCGACAGGGTGGCGTTCAGCGCGCCGGTGCCGCACTTGAAGATCTCGTCCATGAACGCAATGTGCGCCTGGGTGGCCCGGCCGTCGAACATCTGGGTGTAGCGGCCCTGGGTCAGCGCGGCCACGTCGATGGGACCGAACATCTGCTTGGGGTCGGTGAACTTGCTGAGCAGGATCTCCCACAGCTGCGCACCGGTGATGCGTCCGGTCAGCTCCCGGGCCAGAGCGGACTTGCCGGTTCCCGGCGGGCCCAGCAGCAGCGAGTGCTGCCCGGCCAGGATCGCGGCCATCAGCGCCTGGACCACGTTCTCACGCTCATAAAACATCGCGCCGATCTCATCGCTGATGGAGCGCAGCGCGGCCGCGGTCGCAGCGGCCGACCCGGCCGGGATCCCGGCCGCTCCCACAGGGGTCCCGGCTCCGTGGGTCACGGGCTGGGCACTGGTCATCGTCACATCCCACCTCCATCCCCGCCCGGCCCAACACCCTGCGTGAACAGGGATCGGACCGACCGGGTCTTCGTCCGGAGCAGCTGTCGTTGCTCTT